>NZ_JBHYJD010000010.1:0-344597 GCF_042740555.1 Nonomuraea sp. NPDC059007
GCGCGGGGCTGTGGACCGGGGAACCCGCGTGCCGGGACCGGGGACCCCGGACCGGGACGCGGCACCCCGGACCGGGACGCGGCACCCCGGACCGGGACGCGGGACCCGGGAGCCCCGGAGACCGGGACCGCCGAGCGGTGAGTGGAGAGTGGGGAGCGGGGAGCGGCGGGTGGGAGGGGGTGGTGGACGGGGTGGGAGGGGCGGGCTTAGCTTGCTCGGCATGAAGTTACGTATCGCGATCACGGCCGTCGCCGCGGCCTGTGCGCTGATCACCCCCCTGCCCGCCCAGGCCGACACCCCTGACCTCGGCGGCCTCACCGGAGGCGACCTCCTCCGCTGGGACCTCAAGCAGACCGGCGTCACCGCCCGCCTGCGCGGACTGGCTCCGGTGAGCCGTGACGTCGTGTGGGCCTCGGGCAGCGAAGGTACCGTGCTCAGGACGGCCGACGCCGGGCGTACCTGGCGGAACGTCTCCCCGCCCGGTGCGGGCGCGCTGCAGTTCCGCGACATCGAGGCGTTCGGGCCCGACACCGCCGTGGCGCTGTCCATCGGCGAGGGGACCGACTCGCGGGTGTACCGGACCGACGACGCGGGCCGTACCTGGACGGAGACCTTCCGCAACGACGAGCCGCGCGCCTTCTACGACTGCATGGCCTTCTTCGACCGCCGTCACGGGCTGGCGATGAGCGACCCGGTGGACGGCAGGTTCCGGATCCTGTCGACGTCGGACGGCGGGCGGAGCTGGGCGGTCCTGCCCGCCGCCGGGATGCCGGCCGCGCTGCCCGGCGAGGCCGGGTTCGCGGCCGGCGGGCAGTGTCTGGTGACGTCGGGCGGCCGGGACGCGTGGCTGGCCAGTGGCGGCGCCGAGCGGTCGCGCGTGTTCCATTCCCGCGATCGGGGCCGCACCTGGACCGTGGCCGACACTCCCATCCCCGCCGGAGACCCCGCCCGCGGGGTGTTCGCCCTCGCCTTCCGCGGCCGGCACCAGGGCATCGCGGTCGGCGGCGACTACCGGCCCGGCCAGGCCTCCCCCTCGGCCGGCGCCTACTCCGCCGACGGCGGCGCCAGCTGGCGGCCCTCTCGGGTGCCGCCGCCTGCCTACCGCTCGGGCGTGGCGCTGCTCCCGCTGGCCGCGATCGCCGTCGGCCCGAGCGGCAGCGACATCTCCTTCACCGGCGGCCGGACGTGGCACACGTTCGACACGGGCTCGTTCGACACCGTGTCGTGCACGCCCGACCTGAGCTGCTGGGCGGCGGGCGAGCAGGGCAGGGTGGCCCGCCTGGCCCTCAGCCGCCGCTGACCACCCGGGTGCGTCACCGGCCCCCTGCCCAGCCGCCAGGACAGGGCAGGGGGGCGGACCCGGTCAGCCGGAGCTGGTCATGACGGCGAAGCGGACGCCGTGGGGGTCGGTCAGGGTGGCGAAGCGGCCCACTCCTTCGACCGACTCGGCGGCCACCGCCACCGCGCCGCCCAGTTCCCGCGCCTTGGCCACGGCCGCGTCGCAGTCGCCCACCTCGATGTACGGCAGCCAGTGCGGCGCGACGCCCGGCATGGGCACGAGCCCGGCCATGCTGTCGTCGGCGCCGCCGCCGGGCGGGGTGACGACGGTGTAGGTCAGCTCGCCCATCGGCATGTCCTCGAAGCTCCAGTCGAACACCGACCGGTAGAACCCCTGCCCGCCGCCGGCGTCGGGCGTGTAGAGCTCGGCCCAGCACAGCGAGCCCGGCACGGTCACCAGCTCCAGCCCCTTGAGCTGCCCCGGCTCCCAGATCGCGAACTCCGCCCCCGCCGGGTCGCTGAACTGCGCGATGCGGCCCTCCGGCCCGACCTCGGACGGCGCCATGCGGACCGTGCCCCCGGCCTGCTCGACGGCCTTCGCGGTGGCCTCGGCGTCGGTGCTGCGGAAGTAGAGGATCCAGGCGGGGCTGGCCCCCTCCTCCGTGAGCCTGCCCACCGCCGCGACGGTCTTGCCGTCCTGCTGGAACGACCCGTAGTCGCCGCCGCCCGGCATGGTGTGGTGGCTCCACCCGAACAGCCCGGTGTAGAAGGCCACGGTCGCGGGAAGGTCGGGGCTCCCGAGGTCGAGCCAGACCGGGGTGCCGGAAAGGTTCTTCGTGGTGAGCATGGCGTGCTCCTTCGTGTGGATGATGGTCGGCCCGCCGCCTCACGGTGCGGAGGGAACTGAGGGCGACGCCACCTCTCAGCGTCGCACACGGCGTCGGGGATGAGGAGAGCCTAGCGAGTTTCGAATGTGTGTTCAGGCGATCACGTACACTCGAACACATGAATGTGCTCTACCAAGGCTCGCTGCTCGACGTGGACGAGGAGCCCGGCCCCGGCCCGCTCGCTCCGGTGCGCACCCGGCTGTCCCGGGACGCCTGGATCGACGTGCTGCCCGGCTGGCTCGGCGGCGCCGACGCGCTGTTCGACCGGCTGCTGCGCGAGGTGCCGTGGCAGGCCGAGCGCCGGGTCATGTACGACCGGGTGGTGGACGTGCCCCGCCTGCAGAAGTTCTACGGCGAGGCCGAGCCCCTGCCCGACCCGGTCCTGACCGAGGCCAAAGCCGCGCTCGACGCCCATTACGCCGAGGAGCTGGGCGAGCCGTTCCGCACCGCGGGCCTGTGCCTCTACCGCGACGGACGCGACAGCGTCGCCTGGCACGGCGACACCATCGGCCGGGGTTCCGCCGAGGACACGATGGTCGCCATCGTCTCGCTCGGCACGCCGCGCAGCCTGCTGCTCCGCCCCCGGGGCGGCGGCCCGTCGGTCCGTCGCGAGCTGGGCCACGGCGACCTCATCGTGATGGGCGGCAGCTGCCAGCGCACCTGGGAGCACGCCGTGCCGAAGACCGCGCGGCCGTGCGGGCCGCGGATCAGCGTCCAGTTCCGTCCGCGCGGGGTGCGCTGAGCGACATCGCCGCGTAGGCCACGACCGCCGCCGCCTGCAGCGCCGCGCCGGCCGCGAGGGCGAGGGGCACGGAGTGTACGGCCAGCGGCCCGGCCACCGCCGACCCGGCGGCGAACGAGGTGATCTTCAGGCTGGCGCCGGTGGTGAAGATCTGACTCCTCAGCCGGGCGGGGGCGTCGCGGTGCCGTACCGCGAAAAGGGCGGTGAGCTGTGGCCCCTCGCCCACGCCCGCGATCGCGGCGGCCACGACGGCGAGCGCGAAGGAGTCGGCGAGCGCCGCGACGGCGATGCCCGCCCCGACGACGGCGGTGGCGGCGACGAGCACGCCGTCGGGCCACCACTTCCCGGCGGCGGGGGCACGGTGGGCCAGCACCGCGTTGGCGCCGAGGGCGGTGGCGGCGGTCACGGCCAGGAGCAGCGCCCCGAACCCGGCGCTGCCCACGAGCCGCTCGCCCAGCAGCGGCGTGCACACGACCAGCATCGCGACTCCGGCCAAGGAGATCATCGAGGTCACGGTGGCGCGGCGCAGCGACGGGTTGCCGGTGATCGCCCGCGCGCCGGCCAGGAGTTCGGCGGCGACCGAGGTCGTCTTCTCCACGCGCTCGCGCGGCGGGAGCGACAGGGCGACGGGCAGGGACGCGGCGATGAGGACGCAGGCGGCGATCACCGGCGTGGAGCCGCCGCCGAAGGCCGCCATGAGCCCGGCGAGCGCGGGCCCGAGCAGGGCTGCGACGTTGTAGGAGATCGAGTCGAGTGCGTTGGCGCGCGGGAGCGAGCCCGCGGGCACGGCCAGGGGCAGCTGCGCCGTCCATCCGCCGCTCAGCGCGGGCCCGAGCAGCCCGGTCAGCACCGCGAGGCCGATCACCAGCCCGTCGGGCACCCGGCCGAGGAGGGCGAGGATCACCAGGAGCCCGCCCGCGTACCCCGTCAGGCACCAGGCCAGCAGCCGTCCCGGCCACCGCGCGCGGTCGAGCAGCACGCCGAGCAGCGGCCCGCCCACCGAGGCCGAGACCGTCAGCCCCGCGAGCAGCCATCCCGCGACCGCGGGCGACCCGCTGACGGCCAATCCGAGCACGAGCAGCGCGGGCCCGGACATGTCGTCGCCGGTACGCGCCGAGGCCGCCCCGAGCATGTAACGCCATAACATGCAAGAGACGTTACATGCCCCGGGTGGCGGCGCGGTGGGCGGCCACCCGCTCCCTGGTGGCGCAGCGCGGCGAGCAGTAGCGCCTGGGGCTGCCGCCCGAGGTGTCCAGGAACGGCCGCCCGCAGCTCGCCGAGGCGCACAGCCCCGCGGGAACCCGCTGATGATCGGCCAGCAGCACCGCCATCGACATCGCCGAGGAGGCCAGGAACCACTCCGCCCACGGCGCGTCGTCGTCGCGGTCCACGTGCAGGTGCCAGGTCGTCGTGCCGCCGTGGTCGGTCAGGCGCGGCGGGCAGGCGGTGCCGGCCAGCAGCCCGTTGAGCAGCCCCGCCGCCTCGCCGACCGACGGGGCGGCGAACAGCTCCATGAGGCGCCCGGCCGCCGCGCGCATCGCGCGCACGTCGTCCGGCGTCAGCTCCAGCGGGCCCGGCTCCCCGTGGGCCCGCAGGACGCCGGCGATCGACCCGGGCGTCGGCTCCTCCCACAGCAGGGCCTCGCACAACGCCACCGCCCGCGCCGCCATCGCCCTGGTCGAATGCACCTCCATCCCTGCAGGGTACGGTGTCAGCCCCCGCAGGCGGCGAAGACGTAGGAGTCGGCCAGGACGCTGTAGCGGTCCCTGACCGTGACCTTGCCGGAAGGCACCTCGACCCGCACGACGGTCATCTTCGTCGGCCCGCTCTCCGGCGCGTCCGCCAGGTGGAGCGTCACCTGGTTCTCGCCCGTCCAGTCGGCCTTCAGCACCTCGCCCTTCGGCAGCGTGAGCCGGATCTTCGCGGTGACCTGGTCCACCGCGCTGTCGTACAGGACCAGCGCGGGCTTCCTGCCCTGGATCACGTTGGCGATCGTCGCGCCGTCGGCGGCCAGGGCGTAGGGGCCGTTGTAGGCGACGACCTGCGGCGGGGTCACCCGGCGTACCTGCTCGCCGCTGTCGCGGTAGACGGCCAGGTCGGTCACGGGCTCCTCGCCCTCGGCGGAGGTGAGCAACTCGTCGGCGTCGCCGCTGAAGCCGGAAACCGCCTCGTTCCTGCCGGCCGAGCCGAGCTGCGTGCCGCTCGCGGTGTCGAAGATCCGCGTCTTCTTCCCGGTGATCGCCGCGGCCAGCTTGGCGCCGTCGTCGGAGAGCAGGAGCGTCACGTCGTACTGGGCGACCCGCGGCAGCGCGTCGGCGGCCAGCAGCTTCACCCCGCCGCCGATCGTGCGGACGGCCAGGCGTCCGCGCTTGGTGAAGTAGGCGACGCGGCTGCCGTCGCCGCTGACCGCGATCGGCGCCACCTGGTAGCCCGAAGAGGTGCCGTCGGCGTGCCTGGCCACGGTCTGCGCGTCGCGCAACTGCCGCTGCCTGCCGTCGTGCGTGACCAGCCGCCAGGGTCCGCACGGGCGCCGCTCGTCCTTCTTGTCGGCGCAGCCCTTCAGCGAGGCGTAGCGGACGGCGTCGTGGTCGTGCGGCCCCGCCTGCGCGGGGGCGGCCGGTGACAGGCTCAGGGCGAGGGCGCCCGCGGCCAGCGCGGCGGTGAACCTGATCTTCATGGCCTTCACTCCCCCGCCAGCCGCGCGGCGTACCTGGCCGCGCTGATCGTGTAGCGGTCACGCTTGGTGAGCGTGCCCGCCGAGGTGTCCACGCCGGCCGACAACGCGTGCCCCGTGCCGCTCTCCCCCTGGTAGAACAGCACGCCGAGGCCGCCGTCGCGGTCGTAGGAGGCGACCGCGGGCACGTAGCCCTTGGGCGCCGCCAGCTTCAGCGACGGGCCCATCTCGCCGCTGGTCAGGTCGTACTCGCGCAGCTTGGGCGGCTTGACCCCGTCGTAGTCGCCCGGGATGAGGGCGGCGAGGTTCCTGCCGTCGGCGGCCAGGGCGTACACGCCGGCCGCGCCGATGACCTGCGGCGGCGTGCGCCGCAGCGGCGGCCGGCCGTCGGTGTGGTGCACGACCAGCGCGGTGGTGTTGTCGGTGAGGTTGCGCGTGGCCAGCAGCTCGTCCCCGTCGGAGCTGAAGGCCTGCGGAACGTCGTCCGCCGGAAGGTTCACCGTCGCTCCCGTCCTGACGGTGACGATCTTGCCGGGCTTGTTGCCGTCGGTGTGGTCGATCGCGATCCGGTCGCCGCGTGGCGACAGGCGCAGCGTGAGGTCCATGGTTCCCGACGCCTTCGGGGTCAGGGACTTCGGCAGTGCGGTGACCCGGCCGCCGGCGGCGCGCCGTACGACCAGACGGTGGTCGCTCGCGCGCAGGTAGGCGATCCAGCGGCCGTCACCGCTGACGGCGAACGGCGCCTCCTGGTACTGCGGGACGCCCTTTCCGTCGGTGGCCGCGGCCGCGGCGCCGGGCACGGTGACCGTGCGGCCGTCGCGCATGATCAGCCGCCACTGCCCGCACGGGTAGGAGACGTCCTGCTTGTCCGTGCAGGACTTGATCCATGCGGCCCTCGCCTCGGGTGCCGCCCCGGTGTGCGCGGCGGCGGGCGTCGCGGCCCATCCGGCGGCGAGCAGCGCCGCGACGACCGTGACGGCCGCTGAGCTGTGTCTCATCCTCTGTCGTCTCATCCTCGTCCTCCTTTCGCTCACAGGGTTGGACCCGTGCGGCAGGAGGACGGTTGGTCACAGCTCGGCCACTATTCGCGCTGGAGGGGCCGCCGCCCGGCGAAGCCGAGTTCGTCGCGGTGGTACCAGCCCAGCTCGACCTCGCCCTCGATCCAGCACAGGCCCACCGGCCGCCCGCCGATCACCGAGGGGAAGTCGAGCAGCACCGGCGCGATCCCCTTCACCTGCAGCCCGCGCTCGTGCCAGCCGCTGATGATCTCCTCGATCCGCGCCTCCAGGGCCTTCAGCTCGGCCAGGCCACCCAGCGGGGAGACGCCTTCCTGCTGGCGGTCGAAGGCGATCTCGGCGAGATCGGCGCGGGCGGCGACCAGCCGCTCCGCCTCTTCGAGGATTCCGGGCAGCATCGCGCGCGCCTCGTCGAGGGTGAAGGTCCGCTCCATGACCGCACGCTATCGGCTGGGGTCGTAGGCGTGGACGAGCAGCCGCTCGGCGTGGTCCAGATAGTCGGCCAGGAAGGCGGCCGCCTCGTCCGTGCGTCCCGCCTCGATGTGCTCGAGCAGCTTGCGGTTGAGCACGACAAAAGGCTCGTGGAAGGTACGCGGGTTCTTCATCACATGGAAGACCAGCCGCAGCTCGGCCAGGAGCTGCCGCATGGTCTCATCGAGCCTGGGGCTGCCGTTCATGGCGACCAGCGCCTGGTGGAAGCGGATGTTGGCGGTGCCGACGCCGCGCCAGTCGTCGGCCGCGGCCGACCTTTCGGCGTCGGCGACCGCCTCCCTGATCACCGCCAGCGCCGCCCCCGTGGGGCGCCGGCGCACCGCCGCGTCCTGGAGCACGCGGCGGACGCGGTAGAGGTCGGCCACGTCCTCGGCCGACAGCACGCGGACGAAGACGCCGCGGTTGAGCCGGTGGTCCAGTAGCCGCTCGTGCCCGAGCAGCCGGAAGGACTCGCGCAGCGTGTTGCGCGAGACGCCGAGCGCCTCGGAGATGGACTCCTCCGACAGCCGCTGCCCCGGCTCGAAGAACCCCTCGATGATGCGGTCGCGCAGGATGTCGGCCACCCGCTCCGCCGTGCTGGTACGCCCGAGCCTGGACCGCTCGCGCTCGAGATCCGCAACCGCGTCATCCACATGTAACAGACAATCACCCCACAAACCTCTTGTCGAATTGTTCAACGATCCTTACGTTGAGAGATAAACCTACGAAAGGCGATGCGATGTCTGGCTCCCCCCAACAGACGCGGCGGGTGATCCTCGCCAGCCTGGTCGGCACGTCGCTGGAGTGGTACGACTTCTTCCTCTACACGACGGCGGCGACGCTGGTCTTCGGCAAGCTGTTCTTCCCGACGCTCGACCCGTTCAACGCCACGCTCGCGGCGCTGGCCTCCAACGCCGTCGCGTTCGTCGCCCGGCCGCTCGGCGGCGTCGTCTTCGGCCACTTCGGCGACCGCGTGGGACGCAAGACCGTCCTCGTCGTCACCCTCCTCATGATGGGCGTCGCCACGTTCCTCATCGGCGTGCTGCCCAGCTTCGACAGCGTCGGCATCCTGGCCCCGGTCCTGCTGGTCACCCTCCGCTTCATCCAGGGCCTCGGGCTGGGCGGCGAGTGGGGCGGCGCCGTCATCATGACCATGGAACACGGCGACCAGCGCCGCCGCGGCTTCAACGCCAGCTGGCCACAGGTGGGCGTGCCCGCCGGTTACGTCCTGGCCACCGCCCTGCTGACCGTCCTGTCCCTGACGCTGACCAACGAGGCTTTCCTGTCGTGGGGGTGGCGGGTGCCGTTCCTGCTGTCGGGGGTCCTGGTGCTGGTCGGCTTCTGGGTACGGCGCCGCATCTCCGAATCCCCGCAGTTCGCCGAGATCGACACCAAGGGCGCCAAGGCCAAGATGCCGCTCCTGGAGGTCATCCGGACGCACCCGAGGGCACTGCTGTCCGCCTTCACCGCCCGGATCGGCGTGGACGTGGCCTTCTACACCTTCACCGCCTACATCCTCGTCTACATCACCACCACGCTGGGCATGGACCGCTCGGTCGGCCTCAACGCGGTGCTGATCGGCTCGGCGCTGCAGTTGTTCCTCATCCCGGCGTTCGGCGCCCTGTCGGACCGCGTCGGCCGCCGTACCGTGTACCTGGCCGGCGTCGTGGCCGCCGCCGTCTGGGTCTTCGCCTTCTTCCCGCTGCTGGAGACCCGGTCGTTCCCGCTGATCGCGCTCGCCGCCGTCGTCGCCCTGATCACCCACGCCGCCATGTACGGCCCGCAGGCCGCCTTCATCGCCGAGCTCTTCAGCACGCGGCTGCGCTACAGCGGCGCCTCCATGGGCTACCAGGTGGCCGGGATCGTCGGCGGCGCCCTGGCCCCGATCGTCGCGCTGAAGCTCTTCGACACCTACAAGTCGACGCTGGCCGTGTCGATCTACGTGGTCATCGCGCTGGCGATCACCGCGTTCGGCCTGGCCATCGCGCCGTCCGCCCATGACCAGGACGAACGGATCGCCCAGCGGGCCTGAGCCACCGCGGAAGGGGCGCCGGGCGGCGGCTGCCAACGCCGCCCGGCGTTCAGGATCAGGCGGCGGTCTTCGCGTTGTGGCGCGCGGGCCGCCAGCCGCCCTTGAACGCGACCATCGACACCAGGAAGATCACCTGACCGGCCAGGCCGACCAGCAACCATGCCCGCCAGCCGCCCCCGGCCACGACCTGCGGCGAGACGATCAGCAGCACCACGATCATGACCCGGACGACCATGCCCCAGATGCCCAGCGCCGCGCCCTGCAGCCGCGACTCCACATCTTCGGCGTCCTCGGAGAAGTTGGCCATCCAGGGCACGTACGCGACGCCCATGAACAGGAACATCAGCGCGTAGACGACGGTGATCTGGGTGGTGGAGGCAGGGGAGCCGATCAGGCTGACGTAGTAGCCGAGCGCGGCGATCGTCAGGACCGTCCCCACGGCGGTGAACGGCTTGCGCGTCTGCAGCCTGTCGGAGAAGCGGCCGACCACGATCACGGCCAGGGCGTTGAGGAGGATGCCGATGGCCACGACGCCGTTGGCGGCGGCGGTCTCCATCCCGAAGGCCTCGTTGAGGATGGTCGGGCCGAAGATCGCGAAGGTCCAGTACAGCACCTGCCAGGCGGTGTTGCCGAGCACGTGGGCCCACAGGTGCGGATGGCGGAACAGCTCGCGTACCCGGCCGGGATCGATCTTCTCCTCGACGCGGACCGCCGACTCGGCCCGCATCACCTGGGCGCGCAGGGCGGCCGACGGCTCGGCGATCTGCCAGATGATCACCGCGCACAGCAGCAGCGAGACGACGCCCATGATGATCGCCTGCGACTGCCAGGCGTTGCCGAACATCGGCAGGGTCACGCTGGCGATCAGCGAGGCCAGGAAGGCGGCGCCGACCGGTCCCCACGTCCAGAACCCGAACGCCTGCGCCCGCCCCAGCCGCGGCGAGAAGTCGCGTACGAGCGAGGCGGTGATGGTGATCCCCGCGCCCTCGATGAAGAGCATCAGGCACCTGACCACGAACAGTCCCGTGGTCGTCTCGACGGTCGCCAGCAGGAAGTTGCAGGCGGCGGTGACGGTCAGGGTGGGCACGAGGATCGTGACGCGCCCCCACCGGTCCGACAGGATGCCGCCGAATCCGGCCGACAGGCCGCCCACGAGCACCGAGGCGGCCGCGATGAGCCCGTAGACCTCCAGCGTCATGCCGAGGTCCTGGCGCAGCAGGGGAAGGATGGTGGCGATCGTGGTCTCGAAGTTGGCGACCAGCGAGGCGAGCACGGCGATGGCCAGCAGGCGGATGCGGTTGGCGCCCACCGGATACACGTGCAGTTCGCGGACATAGAACGGCTTCATCCCAAGTCCTCCGGGGTTGAACTGTCGCTCTAGAACGCGTTTCTAGTTGCTTCACCCTGCTCTGCCTCGTCACCATCCGTCAACATTCGCGGACGTCACGATGTGATCTCGATCACAGGTGCCTCGTGATCGAATCGCAGCCCGGTTTCGTTACATCAATCGGCGAATCCGCATAAAATGCGCGCCTGTGAGCCTGCCTGTACGTGAACGTTCCCCCCGGCCCGGTGGCGGCCGGCACCGTCGTCCGGTCCCCGCGTCGCTACCCCCGGACGCCCCCGTGCTCGTGCTCGCCTGTCCCGGCGGCACCGACGGACCCGCCGCCGACATCGCGGCCGTGGTGAGAGTCGACAACCCGCAGATCGAGGTACGCCTCACCGCCGTCACCGAGCTCTCCCAGGCTTTGACCGACAGCCGGGCGAGCGTCGTCGTACCCCTGCTGACCTGGGACGACCCCGCAGTCCTCGGCGAGATCGGCAAGGCCGTGGCGGCCAGCGGCGCCGAGGCGGCCGTCACCCAGGCGCTCGGCCCGCACCCGCTGCTCGCCGAGGCCCTGCACATCCGCCTCGCCGAGCGCGGCCTGGCCAGAGCCGACCGCGTGCGCCTGCTGAACGTCGGCAGCCCCGTCGACGCCGTCATCCTCGGCACGCTCGGCGGCGAGCAGGCCGTCGCGGCCGCCCAGCCCACCGCCGTGCTGCTGGCCTCCCGCCTGACGATGCCGGTGGTGGCCGCCTCGCTCGACAGCGCGCCCGGCGTGGCCGTGGCCGCACAGCGCCTGCGGGCGGCCGGCGCCGAACGCCTCGCCATCGCCCCGTGCGCCATCGACGCACCCTCCGGCCTGGTCGAACAGGCCGCCACGGAGATCGGCGCCGGCCACGCCGACCTCCTGGGCGCGCACGGCGCGATCGCCGAACTTGTCGCGCGAGCTTACGGTAGTCAACTAGCGACTTGACAACACTTGTAAAGATCACTATGTAGGCGTTACCGTCAGCGCATGCACTGCGTCAACGTCGTCGGCGAGCGTCTCGGGCTGCGGGACGTCACGCCTGCCGACATCGACGCCCTGCACGCCATCTACGGCAACCGCGCGGCCACCGAGCATCTGCCGTTCAATCCACGATCCCTCGACGAGGTCGCCGGGATCGTCGAGGAAGCGATGGCCGCCGCAGCGACCGAACCCCGGCGCCTCTACCTCCTGGCCGTCACCGATCCCGACCACCACGGCGTGATCGGCGTCGCCCGCCTGCACGTCGAGGCCGACCACCCGCACAGCGCGGAGATCGGCCTCGGCCTGCGGCCCGACCAGTGGGGGCGCGGGATCGGGACCGACCTGATCAGGCTCCTGTTAGGTTTCGGCTTCCGGTCGCTGGGCCTGCACCGGATCTGGGGCGCGCGCGCACCGGCCAACATCCCGGCCCAGCTGGCCATGCTCACGGCGGGGATGATCGAGGAGGGCCGGATCCGGCACCACGTGCTGGCGCCCGACGGCTGGCGCGACTCCGTCGTCCACTCGGCCATCGTGGACGAATGGAACTCCCTGTACGTCTAGAGTGACGCCGATGTGGAACCACAACATCGCCTTCCACCCTTTCGTCCTGGCGAACGTGCCGGCCGGCTGCGAACGGGCGCTGGACGTGGGCTGCGGAGACGGGCTGCTGGCCCGCAAGCTGTCCGCCCTGTCCCGGCAGGTCACCGGCGTGGACGTCTCCCCCGAGATGATCGCCGAGGCCCGGTCCGCCGGAGGCCGCCCCGACTACCTCCAGGCCGACTTCCTGGCCAGTGACCTGCCCGAGTCGTCCTACGACTTCGTCACCACGGTCACCACCATCCACCACATGGACTTCGCACCCGCCCTGACCAGGATGGCGCGCCTGCTGCGCCCCGGCGGCCGGCTCGTCGTCATCGGCATCGCCGCCAACGCCACTCTCCTCGACTGGGTGATCGACGGGATGAGCGTGGTCAAGCACCAGATCGTCTCCCGCGTCCACGGCGGCGCCGAGCAGAACACCCCCGTCGCCGCGCCCACGATGACCTGGTCCGCCGTCCGCCGCGAAGCCCTGACCCTGCTGCCCCGGGCGCGGTGGCGACGGCACCTGCTGTGGCGGTACTCCCTCACCTGGACCAAACCGCTGCCAACACCGCCCCGCCCGGCGTGAGAATGTCAGTGCCGCCCCCTACGATGAGCGACCTCACGAAAGGGTGCCTGCCATGCTCGATTCGCTGATCGTGCCGCTGCTCGTCACGACGGACCTGCCGCCGGACGCCGACCTGGCCGAGTTCGGCGCGCTCCTGACGGAGACGGCGCGCGAGTTGCCCTACGACGCCTTCCTCGCCGGGAAGGTCTTCTGGCTGGACCGTCCCGTCCTGCCCCAGCAGCGCCCCGCCTCGGAAACCGAACTCCGCTTCGCGGCGATGCTCGGGTACGCGGCCGCCTCGGGCACCGGGCACGAGACCCGCCAGGTCGTCGCCGACGTACGGCGAGCCGCCACGGCGGCCATCGCCTCCCGCTACGGCACGGGCGCCGCCGCCCCGGCCGTCTTCGCCATCAGGGAGCGCGACATCCGCGAACGCACCCCCGACACCGCCCTCTACGTCGACACCCGCGACGCCACCCCCGACCTCATCACCGCCACCCGCGCCTACCTCTAACCCCGCCACCCGCCCGCCCACACCCCGAGCGCCCTCTCCGCCACGGCGCCACCCAGCCGCGCCCCGCCGCGCCCTCCTCGCTGCCTTACGCACCACCGCCCGCGCCCTCCCCCGGACACCGCGCACACAACGGCCGGGCGGGCAAACCGCCTTGGGCGGGCGCGACCACCACCGCCCGACCCCTCCCCCGGGCACGCGTCCCCGGTCACCACGCGCACGACAGCCGGGGCGGCTGGCAATGCGCCTTGCGTGCCACCACCACCCCGCTGCCTCCGCTGGCCCGCGGCCCTCGCCCTGGCGCCACACAGGCCGCGTGCGGGCTGCACTACCGCCGTACCGGCCACCGTCACCGGCAGCACACGCGGGCAGGTTGGAGCGCTTCATGCATGCCAAGGGGTGCCGTGGGCCGGTGCGCTGGGCAGGGAGCCTTGGACGATGGCCTGGGCGACCTCGTGGACGCCTTCCCTGGTGATCGACTCCGGCGGAGCCGTGACCAGGGTGAACAGTGCGCCCGCGTACAGTGTGATCAGTGTCGCGACCCTGTCCCGTGGGATGGGCAGGGCGAGGTCGGCGTGGTGGCCGGCGGTCAGGCGCAGGGCGGTGTCCTGCAATCCGGCCAGCGCCGGGGCCATGGCCGGGCGGCGGACGGCCTCAAGCTGGAGTTCGAAGATCGCCAGATAGCGGGTACGGAGCATGGTCGCGGCCCCGAACAACGACTCCGCCAGCAGATCGACGGTCTGCCCGATGCCGTCGGCGGCGGCTTCGGCCGGCCGCATGGCCTCGGCCATGTCGGCGAGGTGCAGTTCGCTGACGCGCTCCGCCACAGCCAGCAGCAGCGCCTCTCTGGTGCGGAAGTAGTTCGAGGCGGTCCCCTGGGGCAGCCCGGCGGCCTGCTCGACCGCGCGGTGGGTCAGTCCGTGCGCCCCGGACTCGGCGAGGAGTTCGATGGCGGCGTCGGTCAGGGCCCTGCGGCGGCCGGGGTTGGTCGGCGGCATGCGGCCATGGTAACGGCATCCGTCCTAGGACGGCCGTAGTGAGGATCTCCATGCACACCGTGAGCCTTGGACCTCTGTCCCAGGTCGCCCGGTGGGGATTAAGGTGATCTGTCATGGAGCGTTCTAGACGGCGGCGGCGGTGGGCGGCCGGCCTGCTGGGAATGGTCGTGCTGGCCGGCGGGTGCTCGCTGGGCACCGGCGACGACCGGAGCCGTGCCGAGGAACTGGCGGGCAAGCTCTACCCCGGCCGGCTGAAGGTGGTCGGGGCGCGCAACCTGTTCCCCGAGACCAACGGGTCGGAGATCACGTTCGCGCTGGCCGGCGACCCCGACGCCGTCGTACGCCTGAGGATCGACGCGGAGAAGGACACCTGCGACCGCAAGCCGTGTGAGAGCCAGCTCGCGGCGGCGGTGCGGAAGGGCGAGGAGCTCGGGGAGAACTGGCGGCGGCTGGCGGCGGGGTTCCAGAGTTGCGGGCACCCCATCATCGCCGCCAACGCGCCGCTGTCGGAGGTCTGGATCGAGGCGGCGCCCACGAACGCGACCATCGCGTCGTTCCTCGGCACGGTACGCGGGTGCCTGGGCACGGGCAGGGCGCTCGCGGTGAACTTCGCCACTCCCGCCGTCGCCGCCAGGCGCCCCCGCGGCGGGGAGGGACTGCCGACGTTTCTGCGGATGACCGAGACGAAGGTGCTCGCGGCGCTGTCCAGGGAGCCCTATCTGGTCGCCTCCTACTCGCCGGCCAACGAGCCGTCCGCGCGGATCGTACGGCCCTTCGACCAGCGGCAGGAGTTCGAGAAGCGGGCACGGGCCAGCGCGACCGAGTGGCTGGCCGCCAACCGTCCCGGCGCGATGGTCGGCGGCGTGGTCGGGGTGTGGCGCCTGCGGCCGGGGCGCGTGGACCGGCTTATGGGGTACGTGCTGTTCTGCGAGACCCAGCAGGCCAAGTGCCAGGGCGACCGGGCCGTGGCGATGACGGTGGACCCGCAGGGCAACCCGGTCGGCGACATGCGCGTGGTGGAGAACATCAGGGACCAGGGCGGCGTCCTGCGCCTGCCCGCCGGCACCTAGGGAAGTACGGCGGTGGCCTCGACCTCGACCAGCAGGTCGGGCTCGCCGAGCGCCGCCACGCCCAGCAGCGTGATCGGCTTGACCGGGTCGACGCCCAGCTTCGCCGCGGCCCGCGCGACACCCTCGCCCAGCAGCGGCAGTTTGTCCGGCGTCCAGTCCACGACGTAGACGGTGAGCTTGGCGACGTCGTCGAAGCTGCCGCCGACGCCGGCGAGCGCGGTGGCGATGTTGAGGTAGGACTGCTCGACCTGGGCGGCGAGGTCGCCCTCCCCCACCTTGGAGCCGTCGGCGTCGCGGGCGACCTGCCCGGCGAGGAAGACGAGCCGCGAGCCGGTCGCGACGGAGAGCTGGCGGTAGACATCGGGCTTGGGCAGCCCGTCGGGGTTGTGCAAGGTAACGGCCATGCCCCGTAACATAACATAGCTATGCTATGTATGCTAGACGGCATGCCAAGGATGAAGGACCCGGCGGTCCGCTCGCTCCTGATCGACCGGGCGGCGCACATGCTGCGGACCCGGCAGCCGGTCACGCTCCGCTCCCTCGTCGAGGGCACCGGCGTCTCCACCATGGCCGTCTACACACATTTCGGCGGTATGGACGGCCTGTGGTCGGCGACGCGGCAGGAGGGGTTCACCCGGCTGGCCGCCCGGCTGTCGGCGGTCGTGCTGACCGACGACCCGGTCCGCGACCTGGCCGCGCTCGGCGCCGCCTACACCGCGGCCGCGCTCGGCGACCCCGATCTCTACCGGGTCATGTTCGACGCCGGTTTCGAGCTGGAGGACGCCGCCGCGGCCGACGCCTCCCTCCACATGCTCGTCAGCGCGGCCGGGCGGGCCACGGCGGAGGGGCGCTTCCGGCCCGGCACCGACCCCCTGGAGCTGGCCACGCGCTGCTGGGTCATCGGCCACGGGCTGACCTCGCTGGTCGCCACCGGGCCGCTGCCGCCGGAGGCGCTGGGCCACGCCGTACCCCTGCTGACCGCGCTGTTCGTCAGCGCGGGTGACGAGCGGGAGCGCTGCCACCGCTCCGTCGCGGCGGGCTGGGGTCAATCACCTTAAGGGACATGCACGGACATGCCATTACCCGCCCGCGGGGAGGGTGACGGGCATGAAGATCGCAATGGTGGGCCTGGGCCGGATGGGCGCGAACATGACGCGCCGGATCATGCGCGCCGGCCACGAGTGCGTGGTGTTCGACCGCGCCCCCGCCGCCGTCCAGGCCCTGGCCGCCGAGGGCGCCCAGGGAAGCGCCTCGATCGAGGATCTGGTACGCGCGCTGCCGTCCCCCAGAGTCGTCTGGCTGATGCTGCCCGCCGCCGTCACCGGCCAGGCGGCGCGGACGCTGTTCGGCCTGCTGGAGCCGGGCGACGTCGTCATCGACGGCGGCAACTCCTACTACCGCGACGACGTGGACCGCGCGCGGGCGGCCGGGGCGCGGGGCATCCACTACGTGGACGTGGGCACCAGTGGCGGCGTCTGGGACCTGGACCGCGGCTACTGCCTGATGGTCGGCGGCGACGACGAGGCGGTGAAGCTGGTCGAGCCGGTGCTCGTCGCGCTGGCACCGGGGGTGGACGCGGCGGGCCGTACCCCGGGACGGACGGGCGAGCCGTCGGCGGCCGAGCAGGGCTGGCTGCACTGCGGGCCACCCGGAGCGGGACACTTCGTGAAGATGGTCCACAACGGCATCGAGTACGCCGTCATGGCCGCCTACGCCGAGGGGCTGAGCGTGCTCGGCGGCGCGGGGGCGGGCCGGCACGTGCGTGAGGCCGACGCCGAGACGGCGCCGCTGCGCGACCCGCAGTACTACCAGTACGACACGATCGACCTGGCCGAGGTGGCCGAGGTGTGGCGGCGCGGCAGCGTGATCGGCTCGTGGCTGCTCGACCTGACCGCCGCCGCGCTGCACGCCGACCCGGACCTGGAGCGGTTCGCCGGCCGGGTGTCGGACTCGGGCGAGGGACGCTGGACGAGCATCGCCGCCATCGAGGAGGGCGTGCCCTCACCCGTCCTGACCGCCGCGCTCTACAGCCGCTTCGCCTCGCAGGGGGCGGCGCTGTTCGCCGGGAAGGTGCAGTCCGCCCAGCGCAAGGGCTTCGGCGGTCACGACGAGAAGGACGAGATCACGCCGGGGTGAGCTCCACGAAGGACACCCCGGGCATGGGCAGGTCGAACTCCAGCGTCAGCGGGCCGGACACCCGGGCGGGCGGGGTCAGCTCGTCCAGGGTGTTGGCCGCGGCCAGTTCCTCCCACTGGCCGCCGGCGGGCCAGTCGCCGCCGCCCATCGCCTGCCACACCGCCCTGATGTTGGAGTGGCGCTCGTCGATGCGGTGATGGGTCACGAGGTGCTCGCCCGCCAGTCCCGGGATCGACAGCGTGACCGTGCGGGCCAGCTCTGCGGCGCCGTCGGCCTGGGCCTGGTTGAGCGTGCCGTTCCAGATCAGGACGCCGATCCGGCCGTCGCCGTGGCGGGCCGCCCAGACCTCCACGCCGCCGGCGTCGCCCTCGGCGCGCGCGGCCAGCTCCTCCTCGCCCAGCCGGTGGGCCAGGGTGAGCGCGTGGTAGCGGGGCTTGCGCAGGTTGCCGACGGTCAGCAGGCCGAAGCCGCCGTGGAACAGGCGCGGCGGACGGCCCAGCTCCTCGAAGTGGTCGGAGGCCACCCAGTGCGACAGCGCCTCGATCCGGCCCGCTGCCGCCTTCATGCCGTGCAGCAGGAACGTCGCGCCGAACGGGCCGTCGCCGATGCCGTGGAAGTGCGTCGGCGTGGGGCCCCACTCGGTCCACCAGATCGGTACGTCCTCGCGGCCGTGCCTGGCCAGGGCGGGCCGCCAGTCGAGGGGTGCGTTGCCGTAGGTGTGCGTGGAGACGAAGTCGAGCGCGGCACCGGACTCGGCCACGTGCGCGAGCAGTTCCTCGACCCAGCCGTTGGCGGCCGAGGAGGGCCCGCCGACGCGCAGGTCGGGGTGGACGTTCTTCACCGCCGCCGCCGTCACGTCGTAGAGCAGGAAGTACTCCTCCGGCGTGCCGGACCAGAACACGGCCAGGTTGGCCTCGTTCCAGACCTCGAAGGACCAGCGGTCGACGAGTTCCCGGATGCCGTAGCGCTCGGCCAGGTGCTCCACCAGGGCCCTGACCAGGTCGCTCCACGCCTCGAAGTCCTTGGGCGGTGAGATGATCGCCTCGTAGCCGAAGACCGTCGTGGACGGGTCACGGGCCAGGTCGCGCGGCATGTAGCCGAGCTCCACGACCGGCCGCAGCCCGAACTCCATGATCGTGTCGTAGACCCGGTCGACCAGCGTGAAGTCGTAGAGCGCCGTGCCCCCGGCCTCCTTGTACACCCCCAGGTCGTCGCAGAGGATGGCGTGGGCCCGGACACTCTCCACGCCGAACTCCTCCCGCATCGTCCGCAGCGCCGCCGTCAGCTCGGCCCCGATGGGACGGCCGCCGGTGGTGTCCTCGGACAGCATGTGGGACAGGTGCTCGGAGCCGATCATGGCGGTCCAGGGGCGCGGCAGCGCGCGGGTGACACGGTCGGCCTCGACCACGACCGTGACGGCGGCCGGTCCGGACAGCGGCGCCGCCCGCACCGGCGCCGAGAAGGCGCCGGTCACCTCCATGGCGGCGATCGCCGCCACCGTGTAGGCGGCCGGGCCCTGGCCGGTGTCGACATAGCGGCACTCCGGGACGGCGGGCACGTCGACGTCGGGCTGTTTGACCGACTCTCCGTCCCGGTGCACCAGGTACCCGATGGCGCCCGGTACCGGCTCCCAGGTCAGCGTCACGTGCCCGGCGCCGGATTCCGCCCGCAGCCCCTCCGGGGCCGGCAGCGGGATCTCGCCGACGGGTGTGACCTCCCCCGAGGCCTGGTAGATACGTTCCTGCCAGTCACGGCGTGCGGCATCGGCCGTACTCATCGAGAATGCGTTCCTCTTCTACTGGGAGACAAGCGGGATGACGTTCCACTCTTCGAGCCCCATCACCGGACGGAGCTTCGCCTCGACGGCGGGCGTGCCGAAGTAGCGGCGCATGTTGTCGCGGGCCAGCACGTTGCCCAGGGCGGCCATGACCATCCCCTGGTCCAGCGCCAGGTACCACTTCGACACCACGCCCGACCTGACCGCGACGGCGTCGTAGAAGCCGCCGGGCCCGTAGGCGTCGAAGTTCTTCTTCAGCCCGGCCAGGTTCTCCATGGCCGCCTTCTTCGCGTACGGCAGGGCCAGGAAGCCGGCATGCGGCGTGACGACCCCGTCACCGTAGGCGGCCGGTTCCGGCTGGGCGGGGCGGCAGCCCTCGTAGCCGGGGTCGGTGGTGGTGCGTTCCCTGTCGGTGGTGTAGCCGGTGGCGTCCATGCCGAGCGGGTCCACGCCGTACTCGCGATAGCCGCCGTGCGGGTCGTTGGAGGGCGAGAAGCCCCAGTAGCCGTACTTGGCCTCGCGCAGGCCGTGCTCGATCTGGGCCTGGACGAACACCGGGTGGTTGCGGCCCCAACTGCGCGGCGCCCACTTCGACTCGGGCACCACCAGGTCGGGCATCAGTTCCTCGAACATCGAGCCGCCCCAGTTGGGGACGTAGCGCATGCCGCGGTAGCCGTACGTGCCTTCCCAGACCTTGACGCCCAGGTGCTCCTTCCAGGAGCCGACCGGCTTCTGGTCCTGCCAGGCCCAGTCGCAGGCGTTGTCGGGGAAGGTGCGGTAGATGCCGAAGTAGTGCTCGCGCGGGACCTGGCCGAGGGCGATGCCGACGTAGGTGGCGATGCGGGTCTCGGCGGGCGCGCCGTAGTGGTGGCAGGTGGAGTAGACGACGGTGCCGGTGCCGGCGTAGTCGCTCTCGACCGAGCAGCCTTCCGGTTTCTCGGGTGAGAAGCCGCCGCGCAGCAGGCCGGTGCCGGCGTCGGGGCGGGCGGCGGGGTCGTAGTAGGAGGCGAAGTTCATGGAGCGGGCCAGGCGGCCGGCCTTGCCCGCGTGCTGCGGCATGGCCTTGGGGATCATCATGAGCGCGGTGGCCAGCCAGCCGTTGTCGACGCTGGAGGCGAAGAGCTGGATGGGGTTGCCGCTGTCGGGCCACACGCGCACGAGCTTGAGCGTGGCCGGGTCGTACCAGTTGTAGAACTGGCCGGTGGGGGTGTTGCGCTCCAGCTTCTCCAGCGCGTCCAGGACCCTGGCCACGCGCCTGGAGGCGTCGCCGGAGCCGATGAGGCCGAGGTCGCGGGCGGTGAGCGTGCTCCAGACGTAGGTGGCGATGTTGGTGGGCGAGGTGACCTTGGCGCGGGTGCGCAGGTCGCCGGTGACCTTGTCGGCCGGCAGGCCGGTGGCGGGCTCGACCATGGCGTTCATGGAGCGCCACGTGTCCTTGGCGTACTTGTAGAGGGTTAAGTCGGGGTTCGTCACGTGGGTGGGCGTGGCGGCCAGCAGGCCCGCCATGAGGGTGTTGAGCAGCATTCCGGGTGCTCCTTACTTGATGCCGGAGGTGGCGATTCCCTGGATGAAGAAGCGCTGCAGGAAGACGAAGAGGATGAGGATCGGCGCGATGACGATCACCGATCCGGCGACCAGCAGGTTGTAGTGGGTGCCTTCGGCGAAGTTGAGGATGTTGAGCGCGACCGGGAGGGTGTAGAGGTCCTCGGACTGCGCGACCACCGCGGGCCACAGGAAGTTGTTCCACGCGCCGAGGAAGGTGATCAGGCCGAGCGTGGCCATCGCGGGCTTGCACAGGGGCAGGACGATCCTGAAGAAGATCCGGAACTCGCCCGCGCCGTCCACGCGCGCGGCGTGGATCAGCTCGTCGGGCAGGTCGGCGATGAACTGGCGCATCAGGAAGACGCCCAGCGGGTTGATCAGTCCCGGCAGGATGATGCCGATGAAGGTGTTGACCATGCCGAGCTTCGCGATCAGCACGAACTGCGGCATCATGAGCACGATCGCCGGGACCGCCATCTGAGCCAGGACCAGGGCGAAGACGACGTTCTTGCCGCGGAAGCTCAGCTTGGCGAAGCCGTACCCGACCATGGAGCCGAACAGCAGGTTGCCCGCCACGATGGCCAGCGCCACGATCAAGGAGTTCATGAACGCCTGCCCGATGTGCACGCGTTCGAGGAGTTCGGCGTAGTTGCCCAGCGTCCAGGTCTCGGGCAGGAACGTCGGCGGGTCGCGCCTGATCTCCGGCTCGGGCTTGAACGAGCTCAGCCCGGCCCAGAGGAACGGCCCGATCACCAGCAGCAGGCCGGTGGCGAGCCCGATGTAGGTGACCACGTGCTGCCCGCGGGTGCGCTTCACCGTGACCTCCCGATCCTGAGCTGCAGCACCGCGAGCGCGATGATCACCGTGAACAGCACGGTGGCGGCGGCGCCGGCGTAGCCGTAGTTGCCGACTCCGAACTGCTTCCAGATGGCGAGCGACACCGACAGCGTCGAGTTGAGCGGCCCGCCCCCGGTCATGACCAGCGGCTCCTCCAGGAACTGCAGGAAGCCGACGGTGCTGTAGATGGTGCAGAAAAGGATCACCGGCCGCAGCTGCGGCACCGTGACCGACCAGAACCGCTGCCACCGCCCGGCCCCGTCGACCTCCGCCGCCTCGTACAGCTCGCGCGGGATGCCCTGGAGCGCGGCCAAAAAGACGACCATGTCGAAGCCGAACCCGCGCCAGGCGGTCATCGCGATGATGGACGGCAGCGCCGTACGCTGGTCCTGCAGCCAGGCGGGACCCTGGACGCCGACCAGCTCCAGCAGCCGGTTGACCAGCCCGGCCTCGGGCTCCAGCAGAAACTTCCAGGCGACCGCGATGCCGATGATGCTGGTGATGTGCGGCAGGTAGTAGCCGAGCCGGAAGAAGGCGGCCGGCAGCCGTCCGATCCCCGAGTTGAGCGCGACCGCCGCGGCCAGGCCCAGCCCGATCGTCAGCGGCAGGCAGACCACGACGAACACGAGCGTGTTGACCGCCGCCTTGACCATGGCCTCGTCCTGGGCCAGGCGGATGTAGTTCTGCACGCCGACGGGGTTGACGCCGAGCACGTCGGCCACGTCGGTACTACGGAAGTCGGTGAAGCTCATCCCGAGGCCGGCCAGCAGTGGCCCGAGGTAGAACACGACGAACATGAGCAGGAACGGCAGCACGAACACCCAGCCGAGCCCGGTCCTCCGAGCGTGGATCATGATTACAGGCCGGTGCCGATCGCGTCGGCCTGCGCCTGGATGGCCTTGGCCGCCTGCTCGGGCGTGGACTTGCCGAGCGCGAGCTTCTCCAGCTCACCCTCCATGACCTTGGCCAGCTGCTCCCAGGTCGGGTAGGGCGGCGGCGTCTTGGCGTCCTTCAGCTGCTCGCCGAAGACCTTCAGCTGCGGGTCCGCGGTCAGCTCGGGCTCCTGCCAGGCCGACTGTACGGCCGGCAGCGCCTTCACCGTCGTGTACCACTTGGCCTGCACCTTGGGTTCGCTGAGCCACTGGACGAACTTCCACGCCGCGTCCCGGTTCTGCGCCTTCTTGAACACCACCATGTCGGAGCCGCCGACGAAGCTGGTGCCGCTGACCGGCCCCTTCGGGTACGGCACGACGTCGAACTTGTCCTTGAACCCCGCTCCCCCGTCGTTGTTGAGCACCCCGGCCATCCAGGGCCCGGAGATGAAGCCGCCCACCTCGCCCTTGATGAAGTTCTGCGGGAAGCCGCCCTTCGGGGTGTCGTTGGGCGCCAGCTTCTCCTGGAACAACGAGGCGTACTGCTTCAGCCCCGTGATTCCCTCAGGCGTGTCGAAGGTGTACTTGCCGTCCTTGACGATCTCCCCGCCGGCCTGCCAGATGAGCGGGACCATCTCCTGCCAGGAGCCCTCGGTGTAGCCCTGGTTGAAGCCCTTCTTGGCGCCGCCCTTGTCCTGGAGCGCCTTGATGAACGTCTTCCACTCCGCCCACGTCTTCGGCGGCTCGACGCCGGCCTTGTCGGCCTGGTCCTTGCGGTAGTAGAGGACGCGGGTCTCGACGTACCACGGCACGCCGTACGCGGTGCCGTTGACGTCGACCGTCTGCCAGGCGCCGGGGAAGAACGCGGCCTTGTCGATGAGGTTGCCGGGCGTGGGCTCCAGCGCGCCGGTCTTGGACAGCTCGCCCGCCCAGGTCGATCCGATCATGCTCACGTCGGGGGTGGCGGATCCGGCGATCGCCGAGGTGATCT
Source organism: Nonomuraea sp. NPDC059007 (assembly GCF_042740555.1). Taxonomy (NCBI): domain Bacteria; kingdom Bacillati; phylum Actinomycetota; class Actinomycetes; order Streptosporangiales; family Streptosporangiaceae; genus Nonomuraea; species Nonomuraea sp. NPDC059007. The sequence goes on from NZ_JBHYJD010000010.1 coordinate 23,315, forward strand.
TGTCGTGCGCGACGTCCCAGCCCATCGGGGTCACGTTGACCTTCACGCCGGGGTTGGCGGACTCGAAGTCCTTCGCGAACGCGCCCAGCGCCTTGCCCTCCTCACCGATGGCCCAGACCGTGACCTCGCCCGCGACCTTGCCGGTGGCGACGTCCTTGGCCTGTTCCGGTGCCTTGTTCGCCTCGCGTCCGCATCCCGCGGCCAGGATCGCCAGCGCCAGCAGGCCGGCGGCCGAGCGCCTGGTGGTGGTGTTCATCGGGGTTCCTCCTGGGGGTGATGACCGCAGCTGGAACGGATCACCAGCTCGGTGGTCAGAGTGAGGTGGTTCGGGGTGGAGCGGGCCGCGGTGATCAGTTCGTCGAGCGCGCGGGCCGCGCGGGCGCCGAGCTCGCGCATCGGCTGCCTGATGGTGGTCAGCGCCGGGCGGGCGTGGCGGGCGGCCATGATGTCGTCCCAGCCGGTGACGGCCACGTCATCCGGTACGGCGAGGCCGAGCTCCTCGGCGGCCAGCAGCGCGCCGAGCGCCACCTCGTCGTCGGAGCAGATGATGGCCCGCGGCCGGTCGCCGGACCTGAGCAGGCGCAGCGCCGCCTGGTGTCCGTCGTCCACGGTGTAGTGGCCGGTGGGCACCGCCTCGATGGCGGCGCCGAGCACCGAGCGCACGCCCTGCCAGCGTTCGTCCACGTCGTCGCCGGTGACCAGCGGCGCGCCGAGGAAGGCGAAGCGCTCGTAACCGTGCAGGGCCAGGTGCTCGGCCAGCAGCCGGGCCGAGGCGGTGTTCTCCGCGCGCAGGGTGTCGGCCCCGGCCAGCGGCTCGCGCGAGACGAACACCAGCGGCATCCCCACCTGGATCAGCTCGGCGATGACGTCGTCCGGCGCGGTGTGGCCGAAGATCAGCAGCCCGTCCACGCGTCCGGCCAGATCCTTGACCAGGTCCCGCACCCGCGTACGCCCGGTCGTGGACAGGATGAGCACGGAGCGGCCCAGCTCGGCGGCGACCTCCTCGTAGCCGAGCAGGACCTCGGTGTAGTAGGGGCCGGACAGATTGGGGAAGACGATCCCGTTGGCGGCGTGGCGGCCCTCGGCCAGGCTGACGCCGAGCCTGCTGGGCGTGAAGTTGAGCTCTTCCACGGCCTTGAGCACCTTCTCGCGCGTCTTCGACGCCACGGGCCCCGTGCCGCGCAGCGTCCGCGACACCGTCGCGATCGACACCCCTGCCCGCTGGGCCACCTCGTAGATCGTCACGTCCATCGTCTTTCTCCCTCGCTGTGTAAGCGGTTACACACAACCTCGTGTAAGCGCTTACAGAAAAGGAGTGTGCCAGCCGCGTCAACTTCTCGTACAGACCCCGGCGAGTAACGGTGAGGTCACGCCGCCGCGGGTACGTGCGATCACATGCTGTACGGCAAGGAACACGTCGAGAGATACCAGCAGACCGGCGGGGCCGAGGGCCACGACTGGAACGGCACCACGGTCCTGCTCCTGACCACCCGCGGCCGCAGATCGGGCCGCCCTTACACCACCCCGCTCATCTACCAGAGGTACGGCGACGCCTACACGGTGGTCGCCTCCAACGGCGGCGCCAAGGAGCATCCCGACTGGTACGCCAACCTGCTGGCGGACCCGGAGGCCGAGGTGCAGGTCAAGGACCGGCTCTTCAAGGCACGGGCCAGGACCGCCACCGACGAGGAGAAGCCCGGCATGTGGGGCGCCATGACCAGGGTGTGGCCCGACTACGACAACTACCAGCAGAAGACCGACCGCCCGATCCCGGTGGTCGTGCTCGAACCCGTCACCTGACGGCCGCCTCCACCACGCCGGTGGCCCGCGCGAACCGCTCCACCTCCTCGCGCGGGATGGCACCGGGCAGGAGCACCGAGGTGGCCAGCCGGAAGACGAGGGCCCGCGCCACCATGCGGGCCCCGCCGTCCACCTGCTCGATCAGCGCGGGATCGGCCCCGTGGTAGAGGAGGCCGTCGGCGACGACCACCGCCTCGGCGTAGCCGGCGGGCCGCCAGTAGGGCGAGAAGTCGATCACCGCGGGCGGCCGTTCCGGGTGGAACAGCACGTTGCCGGTCAGGTCGCCGTGGACGAGCTGGCTGGGCGCCCCGGCCGGGCTCGGGACGCGGCGCAGCCGTTCCAGAAGATCCGCGGGCCCTCGCGGAGGCTCGCGTTCCTCCCACGCGATGCGGTCGGCCACGGCCCAGGCGTGCTCGCGGCGGTCCAGCAGGGCGGGGCGCGGCAGGTGACGCAGGGCCCGGTGGAAGGCGCGGCCGGCCGCGAGCAGGTCCGCCCACCGGCCGCCCGGACCCGGCGTGCCCTCGGTGAACTCGGCGGCGGCCCACCCGCCCGCGACGTGACCGCCGTCGCGCGAGCGCAGCGGCCGCGGCACGCGGAAGCCGTCGGCGCCGGGCAGGCCGCCGAGCACGCGCGCCGACCACTCGGCCTCCTGCGCGTCACCGGCGGGCTTCAGCACCGCGTCGCCGGCGCGGAAGCTCTCTCCCTGGCCGCCGTCGAGCGGGCGGGCGGGCCCCGCGAGCCCGAAGGCGGCCAGTACGTCGTCAGAAGGGCGCATCCCACCATCATGGGCAAGTACGCCTAGAACGTGACCAGCGGCGCTCCGAAGGTGTCGGCGACGAAGTTGACGAAGAAGAAGCCGAAGAACAGGAAGTTCAGGACGAGGATCACGTAGTGCCACGGGCGCGGGCGGGCCGGGCGTGGCAGCCTGCTGTTGAGGTAGATGAGCATGAACGGGTAGATGAGCGCGCCCAGGTTGGACAGGTTGGCCGACCACTCCACCAGGCCGACCGGCAGCGCCAGATGGATGACGATCGAGATGATCACGAGCAGCACGATCATGAACGGGTAGTAGAAGCGCCGCGGGTCGCCCTCGATCAGCGCGCGCAGGCGCGGGCTGGTGGCGTGGGCGGCGTCGGTGGTCACGCGGACCATCGCCTCGAAGATGCCGAGCTGCGTCGAGAAGAGGATCAGCACGCCGAGCACGAGCGCGACGTAGAAGAGCGTGCGGCCGTACTCGTCGCCGAGCGCGGCGGCCACGAACGTCGGGACGTTGGCCCGGGTGGGCCGCTCCCCCGACAGGGCCACGGCCTGGGCCATCAGGATCGTGGGCAGCAGCATGCCCAGCATGGCGCCGACGAAGAAGACGCCCCACATGTCCGTCAGCAGCAGCCGGTACCAGCGGCGCCACAGGCCGCGGTTGCGGTCGTCGTCGGGGAAGGTGACGCCGCTGGCCAGGATCTCCTTGCGGCCGCCGCGCAGGCCGGAGATGAAGCCGGCACGGTAGCCCATGCCGTAGCCCTTGTCGCGGTAGTGGCCCATCACGTACCAGTTGAGGCCCGAGGCCAGCGCGGTGAACCCGGCCAGCGCGCCGAGCTGCGTGGCGGTGATGCCGGCGGGCGGCGCGGCCGGGGTGAAGAAGCCGCGGATGCCCTCCCACCACAGCGAGAACGGCACCACGAACAGGTCGATCGCCAGCAGGGCGAGCAGGATCGTGCCGACCATCACCCAGTTGGCCAGCTCAAGGGCGCGGCTGATGCGGCGGGCCGAGGCGGCGATGACGAAGACCAGGACGAGCAGGGCGATGGCCCACAACCTCGGCTCCTCGGCGCCGGCCGGGGCGATGGTTCCGTGGACGAGCGCGTAGACGCCCTGACCCGCGGAGGCGGCCCAGCCGCCCGCGATGAACGCGAAGATCACCACGAGCACGGACAGCGGCACCCACAGCATCCAGCCCGGCGGCACCCGGCCCCACCCCACGACCGGGGTCTCGCCGGTGGCCAGCACGTACCGGGAGCACTCGACGTTGTAGAACGTCTGCAGCAGCGCCGAGATCAGGATGACCCAGCCGACGCCGACGAAGCCGTACTGGCCGACGTTGAGGGGGCCGAGCAGCCATTCGCCGCTGCCGATGGAGATGCCGAGGGCGATCAGGCTCGGGCCGACCGCGTACTTGACCAGCTCCTTCGGGCCGAGGCGGCCGACGTTGAAGACCTCCTCCGGAGTGGGCAGGTCGGCGACGGTGAGGGCGGGGCGGCTGACTCCGAGTGGATGCGTCATGGCAGGCCTCCTGGTTTCAGGGTGATCCCGAACCCGGGGGCGGACAAGACCCATTTGGTCAAAAGGAACCGGGGTCACCGGGTCGTTCGTTGGCCCGGCATGGCTGACATCCCCTATGACCGGAAAGAACAGTTCAAGCAGATCGAGAGCGGCCTGATGCCCGGCGAGCAGATCATCGCCGTCTATGACGCGATCGGGGCGGGCACCGGGTTCCTCGGGCTGACCGACCGGCGGGTGATCGTCCAGGACAAGTCGTTCGTGGGCAAGCGGGTCGCGATCACGAGCATCCCGTACAGCAAGATCTCAGCGGTGAGCGTGGTCAGCAACAAGTCGTTCGCGGGCAGCTTCTTCTCCTCGGGCGCGATCGCCATCCACGTCGGGACGCACACCTACGAGGTGGACTTCCGCGGCGACAACAAGGCCCACCACGTGCACAACGTCATCCTCCACCACATCTCCCGCTGACCCCGGGGCTCACACCAGGGACGAGTACAGATCCAGGGTGCGGGTGGCGATGTGTTCCCAGGAGAAGTGCTCGACGGCCCTGGCCCGGCCGGCCAGGCCGAGGTCGCGCGAGTAGCCGGGGTCGGCGAGGACGGCGTTGACGCGCTCGGCGAGGTCGGCGGCGAAACGATCGGGGTCGTGGGGCTCGCCGTCGGGGCCGCCGGAGATGGGGACGAGCAGGCCGGTCTCGCCGTCGGCCACGACCTCGGGGATGCCGCCGGTGGCGGTGGCCACCACGGCGGTCTCGCAGGCCATGGCCTCCAGGTTGACGATGCCCATCGGCTCGTACACCGACGGGCACACGAACACCCGGGCGTGCGTGAGCAACTGGATGACCTCGGGCTTGGGCAGCATCTCGGAGATCCAGACGACGCCGTCGCGCGCTCCGGCCAGGCCCTCGACCAGGCCGGTGACCTCGGCGGCGATCTCGGGTGTGTCGGGCGCGCCCGCGCACAGCACGATCTGCGCGCCGGGCGCGAAGGACCGCGCCGCGCGCAGGAGGTGGACCAGCCCCTTCTGGCGGGTGATCCGGCCCACGAAGATCACGTACGGCCGCGCGGGGTCGATGCCGTGCTTCTTCAGCACGTCGAGGCCCGGGTCCGGCGCGTACTCGACGGTGTCGATGCCGTTGTGGATCACGCTCACCCGGTCGGGCCCGATCTCGGGGTAGGCGGCGAGCACGTCGGCGCGCATGCCCTCCGACACCGCGATCACCGCGTCGGCCGAGGCCAGGGCGGTGCGCTCGGCCCAGGACGAGACCGTGTAGCCGCCGCCGAGCTGCTCGGCCTTCCACGGCCGCAGCGGCTCCAGGCTGTGGGTGGTGACGACGTGGGGCAGGCCGTAGAGCATCTTGGCCAGGTGGCCGGCGAAGTTCGCGTACCAGGTGTGGGAGTGCACGACGGACGCGCCCTCGCAGGCGGCGGCCATCTCCAGGTCGACGCCCAGCACCTGCAGCGCCGCGTTGGCCGTCTCCAGCCCGCCGGGCACCCGGTAGGCCGACACGCCGGGCTCCTCGCGGGCCGCGCCGAAGCAGCGCACCCGCACGTCGGCCAGCCGGCGCAGCTCGCGGGCCAGGTATTCCATGTGGACTCCGGCCCCGCCGTAGACCTCCGGCGGATACTCCCGGCTGAGCAGATCGACGCGCACGGAGCCCACCTTAACCAAGGTCGGCGGCAGGACGCAGCGCTCGGTCCGCGAGGTTGTTCGTACTTGCCGGATTTCGGGGTAGCTTCCTGGTCATGACGTCCCCCAGGGTTCTCGCGGTGGTGCTGGCCGGTGGAGAAGGCAAGCGGCTCATGCCGCTGACGGCGGACAGGGCGAAACCGGCGGTGCCCTTCGGCGGGATGTACCGGCTGGTGGACTTCGTGCTGTCCAACCTGGCCAACGGCGGCTACCTGAAGATCGTGGTGCTCACGCAGTACAAGAACCACAGCCTCGACCGGCACGTGTCGCGCACGTGGCGGCTGTCGGCGATGCTGGGCAACTACGTGACGCCGGTCCCGGCGCAGCAGCGGCTGGGCCCGCGCTGGTTCTCGGGCTCGGCCGACGCGCTGTTCCAGAACCTCAACCTGATCTACGACGAGATGCCCGAGCACGTGATCGTGTTCGGCGCCGACCACATCTACCGGATGGACCCTCGCCAGATGGTCGCCCAGCACGAGGCGTCGGGCGCGGACGTCACGGTGGCCGCGATCCGGCAGCCGCTGTCGCTGGCCGACCAGTTCGGGGTCATCGAGACCGACCCGGCGGGACGCAAGATCGTGGCCTTCCGCGAGAAGCCGAAGGACGCGGTCGGCGTGGCCGACTCCCCCGACGAGGTCTACGCCTCGATGGGCAACTACGTGTTCAAGACCCAGGCGATGATCGACGCGGTGCGCGAGGACGCCCTCGACCCCACCAGCAAGCACGACCTGGGCGGCAACATCATCCCGATGCTGGTCAAGTCGGGCGTGGCCGACGTCTACGACTTCGCCAACAACGTGGTGCCGGGCTCCAGCGAGCGCGACCGGGGGTACTGGCGCGACGTCGGCACGCTCGACGCCTACTACGAGGCCCACATGGACCTCATCGCCGCGCACCCGGTCTTCAACCTGTACAACGACCGCTGGCCCATCTTCACCGGCCACGACCCGCTGCCTCCGGCGAAGTTCGTGCACAACGACGGCGACCGGGTGGGCCGGGCGATCGACTCGCTGGTCTCGCCCGGCGTGATCGTCTCCGGCGGCACCGCGGTCCGCTCGATCCTGTCGCCGAAGGTGGTCCTCCACTCGCACTCGCTGGTGGAGGACTCGGTGCTGATGGACAACGTCAAGGTCGGCCGGGGCGCGATCGTGCGCAAGGCGATCGTCGACAAGAACGTGGTGATCCCGGACGGCGCCAGGATCGGCTTCGACCTGGACTACGACCGGACGCGCTTCGCCGTGACCAGGGGCGGCGTGGTGATCATCGGAAAGAACGAGATCGTGGACCGCTGATCCAGAGCACCCGTCCGCCCTCGACGGGCACCGGCTTGTAGGCGGAGAACAGCGCCGCCTCCTGCAACCCCTCGACGGCGGGCGAGCGCACCACGGCGGTGCGCGGGTCGAGGCCGAGCGCGTCCCAGTCGATCTCCAGCTCGACCTCGGCGGGCCCGTCGTGCCAGCTGCCGATCGCGACCAGGGAGCCGGCGGGCCCGACGTAGGTGGTCGCGCGGGCCTGCGACGAGACCCGGACCGGCGCCGAGGGCGACCAGTAACCGTACATCGCCGCGGACGGCAGGTCGCAGGCGTCGAAGAGCCGCCACATGCTCCGCGGGTCGCCGTCGCCGCCGTAGACGCGGCTGGTCATGCCGTAGACGAGGCCGCGCCAGGGGTGCCCGCCGGCCTGCAGCATGTCGCCCATCACGCCGAACGGGATGCCGCAGGTCTCGACCAGCCACTGGTCGGGGTGCGCGCTGTAGTCGAAGTACTCGCCGAACCACAGCCGGTCCACGTACGGCAGGTGCTCCAGGTAGAGGTTGGCGCTGCTGGCGAAGCCGTCCTTGGCGTTGAACTGGTTGGCCGAGTGCAGGTCGATCAGCGGGGCGGGACGCTGGTCCAGCACCCGCCTGACGCGTTTCATCACCTCGCGGTCGAAGCCGAGGTCGTCGAGGTAGATGCCGTCGACGCCGACGTTGCGCACCAGCCAGTCCAGGCCCTCGACGTAGAAGTTGTGCCAGCGCGACTGCCCGCTTGTGATGAGCGAGGAGTCGTCGGTGGCGGTGGCGAACCAGGCGGGCAGCCGCCCGTCGCCGACGTGCTCGCGCGACCAGGCGCCGCCGCCGCCCGGCCCGGCGGCGAGCACCTCGTCGCCCAGGCTGAGCAGCGCCCACAGCTCGGGCGCCCGCGTGGTCAGCTCGCGCACCGTGTAGTAGACCTTGCTGCGCAGGCCCGCCGCGTGGAGTTCGTCCACGTACTCCTTGAGCCGGTCGACGGCCAGGAACGGGTAGTTGATGTAGGGGTTGACCTCGGTGGCGTGGTGGGTGTTCACCACGGTGGCCCCGGCCTCCAGGACCTCGCGGGCGGGCCGGTAGGCGTGGAAGTAGCGTTCGCGGAAGTGGGCGGCGGTGTCGATCGGCTTGAACGGGGTCAGCGTCAGCCGTACGTCGAACCGGAGCCTTTCCCCGGCGGCCATGCGCCGCGGCCCGCCGTAACAGACAAGCCGGTCGTCGTCGAGGCGGACGCCGCCGCGCCCGCCGTTGTGCCACGAGCCGGGCAGCACGAGCGGCCGCTGGTGGTAGAAGTTCGTGTTGAGCGGGCGTGTGTAGTGCTCGTCGCTCAGCCTGACCTGCACGCCGGCGTTGACCGCGCCGACCCACAGCGCGTCCTGGTTGCGGCTGACGTCCCAGCGCCAGTCGAGGTCTGCGCGCGCCCCTCCGGCCCGCCCCAGCCCCATCTGGTACGGCAGCGCCGCCAGCGGCACGCTCAGCCGGGTGTCGTCCAGGTCGGCATCGGCATGCGCGGACAGTTCGAGCCGGTAGTCCAGCGTCCCGTCGAACTCCAGCCGCCCGTCGAGGTCGAGCGTGAGGTCCCCGGCCCGCCACCGCGACACCCAGGTCACGGCCGCCGCGTTGCGGGAGGTGACGCGCCATCCGTCGCTCGCCCACGCGTGGCCGGGCACCTCGAAGCCGACCGGCCCCGTCAGCACCTGCACGGCCTCCTTCCCGAGCGTCACCTCGGGCGTGAAGTACGAGGTCAGCGCGGCGGGCAGCCCGTCGGGGCCGAGCGTGACCGTGCGGCCGAGCACGCCGAGCCGCGCGCCGTCCACGGTGACCGGCGTGAACGGGCGCACCACGGTGTCGTCGGCGAAGCGCCGGGAGTCGAGCCAGCGCAGCCGTGACAGCTTGGCCGGATCGGCGTCGCCGTGGTCGTCGGAGGTCCGATCGCTGAGCTCCACCACGAAGTCGACCGTCAGCGGCTGCTCACCCTCCGTGAACACCCGGACAGTGAACTCGCTTTCGGAAATGAGCGCTCCGCACCAGAGCGCTTGCACTGTGTGCGCGCTCACATCGAGGCGCCGGGTGAAGTCGCGGCCGAGGTGGTCGGTGCCGCCGAGGGTGTGGCAGGTGAAGCCGGGCAGGTCGCATTCCACGCGGACGTCGCGCAGGGGGCGGGAGCCGTACACGCCGATCTGGAAGGCGAGATGGTCGCCGCGGTCGGCCCGCAGCCGCACGGGGCCGGGCTCGCGCTCCAGCCAGCGGGCGGGCAGGGCGCGCATCCGGATGGGGTGCTCGCGGCTTTCGCCGAAGGCGAAGAAGCCCTCCATGGGCGGCGCGGGGCGCTCCATGTCGGTGTAGCGGTCGTGCTCGGTGCGGGCCTCGTAGGACTCCACCACGCACGTGCCCGAGGGGCCTTCCGGCAGGTCATCGGTGGGCGGGAGGTACTCGTGCTGGGGGTACTGCGGGGTGGCCGCGTTCTCGTACGCAGTGTAGTAGAGCACGTAGCGTCCTCTGCCACGAGCCGGCGCGAAGGCGTAGCCGCCGGGGACGGCGTGCGCGCGGCCGGCCTCCTCGCCGCCGGCCGTGCGCACGAGGCCGGAGCCCCGGTGGTGCTGGGGCGGGATCCAGGGCACGGGCACCGTCACCAGCGGGCTTTCCGTCTCGACCAGGACGGTCACGCGGTGGTTGCCGAGCTCGGCGGGAGCCCAGAAGGAGACGGCCTCGTGGGGTTGCAGCATGGCGGACAGGCTAACGTGTGCCCAACGGTGATTAAAGATGTCTCTTTCATAAATACTGCGAACACTATTGACCAGGGCGGTTGGCATCTCGCACGATGTCGGATCAATCCCCCAATAATCCGGACGAAGGTGAGACGTGACGACGGTCGAGTCGGCAGTGCGCCCCCCACAGGGGCAACGCCGTACCGAGGGCGAGGCGAGCGGGAAGCGCGCCGGGCGCTGGCGTAGGGACAAGACCCTGTTCTTCCTCGCCCTGCCGGGTGCGCTGTACTTCGTGTTGTTCTTCTACGTCCCGCTGCTGGGCAACGTCGTGGCGTTCCAGGACTACGCGCCGTTCCTGGGGTTCACCGGGAGCTCGTTCGTGGGGTTCGAGAACTTCACCGCGATGCTCGCGGACGAGGCCTTCTGGAAGGCGGTCGGCAACACGCTGGAGATCACCCTTCTCCAGTTGTTTCTGTACTTCCCAGCACCGCTCGCGCTGGCGCTCCTGCTCCACGGCATGCTCGGCAACCGCCTCAAGCGCCTGGTGCAGACCGTGGTCTACCTGCCGCACTTCATGTCGTGGGTCATCGTCGTGGCCATGTTCCAGCAGGTCTTCGGCGGCGCCGGCTCGCTCAACATGTTCCTGCGCCAGAACGACATCGGCATCTTGAACATCATGAACAACCCCGACACGTTCTCCCTGCTGATGACCAGCCAGGTCATCTGGAAGGACTGCGGGTGGGGCACGATCATGTTCCTGGCCGCCCTGGTCGCCGTGGACCAGAACCTCTACGAGGCGGCGGCCGTGGACGGCGGCGGCAAGTGGCGCAGGTTGTGGCACGTGACGCTGCCCGGCATCAGGCCCGTGCTGATCATGCTGTTCATCCTGCGGCTGGGCGACATCCTCTCGGTCGGCTTCGAGCAGATCTTGCTGCAACGAAAATTCGTCGGTGCCAACGCCTCAGAGGTGATCGACACCTATGTCTTCTACAACGGCGTGATCGACGGCAACTGGGGGATCAGCACCGCCGCCGGCCTGATGAAGGGCATCATCGGCGCCGCGCTGATGCTCGCGGCCAACAAACTCGCGCACCGGCTCGGAGAGCAGGGGGTCTACAACCGATGAGGAATCCGTTCGCGCTGCCCCCGATGCCGCCGTGGATGGAAAAGCCCACGGTCCTCGGCCGCGCCACCAAGGGCATCGCACTCACGATCATCTGCGTGCTCGTGCTCTACCCGTTCGTGCTCGCCGTCGGCACCAGCCTGGCCGGCGCCGACGAACTGCGCGCGGCCGGCGGCTGGGTGCTCATCCCCTCGGAACCGACGCTGGAGGCTTACCAGGTCCTGATGTCGGGCGGCGTGGTGACCAAAGCCGCGCTCGTGACGGTCAGCGTCACGGTGATCGGCACCGCGCTGAGCATGCTCGCCACCATCATGATCGCCTACGGCACCAGCCGCCCCGGCTCGCTCGGCAGCCGCTGGATCGTGTTGATGATGCTGGGAACGTTCCTTTTCGCACCTGGAATCATCCCGAGCTTCCTCATGGTCAAGCAGCTCGGCATGCTCGACACCTACGCCGCGCTGGTCCTTCCGGTGCTGCTCAACGCCTTCAACGTGATCGTGGTCAGGCAGTTCTTCATGAACGTGCCCAACGAACTGCTCGACGCCGCCCGCATGGACGGCGCCACCGACATGACGATCCTGCGCAAGGTGATCCTCCCGCTGTCGAAGGCGGTGCTGGCGGTCGTCGGCCTCTTCTACGCCGTCAGCTATTGGAACGCCTTCTTCAACGCGATGCTCTACGTCCAGTCGGACAAGTATCCGCTGCAGATGATCCTGCGCTCCTACATCATCGAGGCCGGCGAGATGAACGCCGGTGACCTCGGCATCGCCCACCTGCCTCCGGGTCAGGCGATCAAGATGGCGGTCCTGGTCTGCGCCGTGGCCCCCATCGTCTGTGTCTACCCCTTCCTCCAGAAGTACTTCGTCAAGGGCGTCCTCACGGGCGCCATCAAGGGCTAAAAGGAGCCTGCACATGAACCTCAACCGGCGTTCCTTCCTGGGCCTGGCCGGGCTGACCGCGGCCGTCGCGGTCACCGGCTGCTCCACCTCGGGCGGCGGCACTGCGGGCTCCAAGGCCGGGGCCGCGGGCGGCCCGCTGAAGATGCCCACGTACGTGCCGTTCGCGGGCCCCACCCCCGACCTGCCCGGCAACGCCCAGGGCCTGGACCCGGGCTTCCTGAAGTTCCCCGCGAGCCCGGTGAAGTCGGTCAAGGCGGTCCCCGGCGACGGCTCCACGATCACCGGCCTGACCTACTACGACGGCCCGATCGTGCCCCAGATGAGCGGTAACGCCTTCTGGCAGGAGGTCAACAAGCGCCTCGGGGTGACCTTCCAGCTCGACACCGGCAACGACGAGGGCTACCCGACGAAGTTCAACACGATCGTCGCGGGCGGCGACATCAAGGACTTCATGTGGGTGGCCCCGAACCAGGGCCTCACCAAGATCGCCCAGCTCGCGGAGGCGAAGTTCGTCGACCTGACGCCGTTCGTCTCGGGTGACGCGGTCAAGGAGTACCCGAACCTGGCCAACTTCCAGGAGATGACCTGGCAGGCCGCGGTGATGAACGGCAAGATCTGGGGCGTCCCGGTGCCCTACAGCTTCTTCGGCCAGGTCTACGCCGGCAACAAGAAGTCCTGGGACTCCGTCGACGGCTTCACCGCCAAGTCCCCCGACGAGCTGATCGAGAAGTTCAAGCAGCTCACCGACGCCAAGGCCGGACGCTGGGCGCTGGAGCCCGCCTACGTCAACGCCGTCGCCCAGTTCAACCAGATCTTCCGCGGCGTCAACACGTGGAAGCTGGAGGGCGGCAAGCTCACCCACATGTTCGAGACGCAGGAGTACGTCTCGGCCATCGAAATGGCGATCAAGGCGTTCCAGGCCGGCGTCTTCTACCCGGACCCGAAGATCACCGACATCGCGTCGAAGGTCGCGCAGGGCACGGTCGCCGCGCAGGTCCTGTCGGGCGCGGGCTGGGTCGGCGTCCCCAACCAGCCGGGTTACGGCACCGCCTGGGAGATGACCACGTTCGTTCCCTTCGGCCACGACGGCGGCAAGGGCGTGCACAACCTGGCCAGGGGCTCGGTCGGCTTCACCGGCATCAGCAACAAGAACGACGAGAAGAAGACCAAGATGCTGCTCAAGGTGCTGGACTACCTGGCCGCGCCGTTCGGCAGCGAGGAGTGGTTCTTCCTCAACTACGGCGTCGCCGGCACCCAGCACAAGATGGAGAAGGGCGCCCCGGTCAAGACCAAGGAGGGCGAGACCCAGCTGGCCTTCAGCAACCAGCTGAAGTTCATGACCCAGTCGCCCGAGTTCCTCTACTACCCGGGCAAGGACGAGACCACCAAGGCCATCCACACCGCCCAGCAGCAGCTGCTGGAGATCTCCCAGCCGAGCCCGATCCTCGGCCACTACTCCGAGACCAACATCGACAAGGGCCAGTCGCTCACCTCGAAGGTCTACGAGTACGTCGAGGACGCCGTCACCGGCCGCCGGCCGCTGACGGACTTCAAGTCGGTCGTGGAGGAGTGGAAGAGCGGCGGCGGCGACAAGATCCGCAAGGAGTTCGAGGAGTCGATCGCCAAGGCGGGCTGATCTTCGCCGGGGCCGGTGTGGAATGCCACACCGGCCCCTCGCGTATCCAGGCGTCCGAAACTCTCCCCCAAACCCCGCCGAATCGGTAGAGTGCCCGGTCCCTGGACGAATAGGAAACACGCGTGAACGTGCGAGAAGCGCGCCAGGCGGCGGCGCGCTGGGTGGCGGGGATCGAGTGCGAGGGAGCGTTCCTCAGCGGGTCGGCGACCTGGCTCGCCCGCGACGACGACCTGCCGCCCGCCTCGGACGTGGACGTCTTCGTCCTCGTCGCCGAGGAACGGCGCAAGCTCGGCAAGTTCCGCTTCGAGGGCGCCCTGCTGGAGGCCACCTACCTCACGTGGGAGCGGATTCCGTCGGCCGCGGCCATCCTCGGCGACTACCACCTGGCCGGGGCGTTCAAGGACGACAACGTGGTGGCCGACCCCACCGGGCGGCTGCGCGAGCTGCAGTCCGCCGTGGAGCCCGCCTGGGCCGAGCCGCGCTGGGTGCGCGAACGCTGCGAGCACGCGGAGAGCGGCATTCTCAAGGGGCTGGCGGCCATGGAGGAGGCGCAGCCGTACCCGATGAAGGTGTTGCGGTTGTTGTTCGCGACGGGCGTCACCACGCACGTGCTGCTCACGGCGGGGCTGCGCAACCCGACGGTGCGGCTGCGCTATCCGGCGGTGCGCATCATGCTCATGCCGTACGGCCGCGCCGCGCTCTACGAGCGGCTGCTGGAGCTGCTGGGCAGCGAGCACCTGCCACCGGGCCGGGTCGAGCGGCACCTGGCGGCGATGACCAGGGTGTTCGACCAGGCGGCCCGGGTGGAGGGATCGCCGTATGCCTTCGCCTCGGACATCTCCCCGCAGGCCAGGCATATCGCGGTGGACGGCAGCCGGGAGCTGATCGAGCGCGGGCTGCACCGCGAGGCGATGTTCTGGATCGCCGTGACCTATGCGCGCAGCCTGCTCATCCTGGGCGGCGACGCCCCCGGCTTCCACGAGATGCTCGCCGACCTGCGGATCGGGTCGCTGCAGGAACGCGCGGACCAGGTCCGCGCGTTCCTGCCGAGGCTGCGGCGGGCGGCCGAGGGGATCATCGGGCGCCGAGACGGCGCCGGGCCTCCTCCAGCTGGCGCATGACGGCGAGGCTGTCGTCCAGCGGCATGATCGCGCTCTCGGTGCGGCCGTCCGCGACGGCGCGGGCGACCTCGCGGACCTCGCCGCGGTAGCCGTTCTCCTCCGGGTCCAGCACGTGCTCCTCCGGCTCGGCGCCCGGCCTGGTCAGCACGATACGGCGGGGCGCCCAGAAGGCGGCGGGGATGTCGGCGCGCATCTCGGTGCCGATCACCGTGGCGCTGTTGGGGTGCGGGCTGAGCAGCGAGGTGTCCAGCAGCGCCCGGCGGCCGCCCTCGTAGGCCAGCAGCACACCCGCCTCCGCGTCCACGCCGGAGGGGCCGAGCGAGCCGGTCACGTGCATGTCCACCGGCGTGCCGAGCAGCAACTGGGCCAGCGCGAACGGGTAGACGCCCAGGTCGAGCAGGGCGCCGCCACCCAGGGCCGGGTCCCAGAGCCGGTGGGCCGGGTCGTAGGGCTGCGGGAAGCCGAACGCCGCCTGGACCCCGCGGATCTCACCGAAGCGCTCGTCGGCGGCGATCTTCTGGATGAGCGGGTTGAACCGCATCCACATGGCCTCCATCAGGAACACCCCGGCCTCGCGGGCGAGGGCGACCATGCGCTCGGCCTCGTCCAGGCGGGCGGTGAGCGGCTTCTCGCACAGCACGGCCTTGCCGTGGGCGATGGCCGCCGCGGCGACCTCCAGATGCTGGGCGTGCGGGGTGGCGACGAAGACCGCGTCCACCTCGTCGGCGGCGCACAGCTCCGCGTAGGAGCCGAAGGCGAGCTCCGCGTCCAGCTCCTGGGCCAGGACGGCGGCGCGTTCCTTCGAACGCGAGCCCACGGCGGACACGCGCATGCCCGGCTCGGCGGCGATGACCATGCCGACGGTCCGCGCGATTCCGCCGGTGGCGGCGATACCCCATCTCATTCGGACACCTGCATCCTGAAGTCGTAACGGCTGGGCAGCGGGTTCTCCCGGCGTGCCCGTTCGGCGAGCTCCGGCGTGACCGGGCCGGTGCCGGACAGGCGGCGCTCGTGGTAGGCGAACCAGACGGCGTCCAGGGATATCTCACCTTCGCGAAGGTTGTCCACTTCGATGCCGCTGGTGAGAACGTTCCCGGCACGTTCCAGGTCGCCCGCGTCGAGGGCGGCCTGTGTCTCGATCAGCTGGACCCTGCCGCGGGAACGCTGCTCGGCGGGGAGCGCGTCGATGAGGGCCAGCGCACCGGCCGGGCGTCCGGCGGCGAGCAGCGCGCGCAGGGTCTCGACGGCGAGCTCCGGCACCCGAGGCGCGAGTGAACAGGCCTCGGCCAGCAGCTCAGCCACCTCAGACCGCACACCGTCCCTCTCGGATGGCACACCGTCCGTCTCCAGGCGCGGGCCCCCGTCCGTTTCGTGCTGAAGGCTTCCGTCGGTTTCCAGGCGGAGGCTTTCGGCCAGGCAGCGCAGGGTCCACGGGGTGCGCTCCAGGGCCAGGGACTCCTTCCACGCCGTGCGGGCGCCCTCGGTGTCGCCGTCGGCGTAGCGGGCCAGGCCCAGGTGGTAGCGGGCGTGCCAGTCGGCGGGGTGCGCCTCCAGCAGCGCGCGCCACCTCGGCCCGGTCACCGGCGCCGCGGGCGGGTCGCTGACCGGCAGCCTCCCGCTCGCCAGCAGCTCGGCCCAAGGAGCCTGCTCCTCCCCCATCTCCCCGTACGGCAGGCCGTCCAGCTCGGGCAGCGCCCCGGCGGCGGCCTCCAGCGCGGCCCACCCGGACCCGTGGGCCAGCCGTACCGCCTCCCCGGAGAAGCCGTCGGCCTGCTCTTCCAATGTCTGCCGGGAAACGAGCCGGTCCAGCGCCTCCGACACCGCCGAACGCGCCTCGTCCCACGACCCGTGCACCCGGTCGGGGTCGGCTTCCAGGAGCCCGTACGCCTCCACCCAGGACCACGACGTGTTGCCCGGCATCGGCACGTGCTCCAGCTGGGTACGCGCCAGCCCCGCCTGGATCTCCAGGTATCGCGAGCCCGGCCCGCTCAGCCATTCCTGCCAGCGCCGCCCTCCGGCACCGGTGCCCCAGTGGAACAGCTTGCGCCCGCGCAGCGGATCGGTCGAGGTCTGGACCAGGCCCCGGCCCTCGGTGTCGAGGGCGGCGATCCAGCGCCGCTCGGCCGGGGGGATCTCGAAGAAGTAGTCGGCCGAGCGCGGTACCTCGTCGGTGTAGCTGCGGTCGATGCCGTCCAGCACCGGGAAGCCGACCACGCGCAGCTCGGCGGTGTAGTCGAAGTGGTGGGCCCGGTCCGCGGGCGCCACCACCCGCACGCCGGGCCCCTCGGGGACGGCGATGTTGGACCACCAGTAGACCGGCGCCTCGGCGGGCGCGGGGTTGCGGATGGTGACCCGGACGAACAACACCGGGGAGTCCTCGGGCAGCCACGTGTCGATCTGCAGCAGCAGGCGGCGCATCCGCTCGAACTCGTACAACCGCAACATCGGTGTCCCGTCCGCCCTCGTCAGGCGGACGGCGTGGAGAGGCGAACAGGTCAGGGGCCAGTGGCCGGTGGCGCCGAGGTTCCACTCGACGCCACCGGCCAGCCAGGCGTCGCGCAGGGCCAGGTTGGCGGGCTGGAGGATGGGGTTGCGGTGCAGCAGTTCCCTGCCGCTCGGGCGGTGCTCCAGCGACCACAGGCGGCCGCCGTACCCGGGTAGGAAAGTGGCGGTGAGCTGGGAGTTCTCGAGGACCACCACGGGCAGTTCGCGCTCGCGGCGGGTGCGCGAGTAACCGTCCTGCGGCGTGTACGGCAGCAGCGAGTACGGCTGGCCGTAACCGATCTGCGCGGTCATCTCGGGATCGGCGCCGGTGATGCCGGGCGTGACCCGGGTTCCGTGCAGGATCGGCAGCGGGCCGTGCCGGGGCGGCTCGGTCGCGGGCAGGCGCAGCGTGCCGCCGCGGAGGGTGCTGGTCATGTGGTGGTCCCCGAGTGGGTGGATCGTCAGTTGCAGGTCGTGAGCTGGTGCATGCCGATGTCGGGCGTGCAGGTGACCGGGTTGCCGAAGTGGTCGCGGCCGCCGTTGGCCGCGATCTCCCGGCCCTTCTGGAGCGCGGGCGAGCCCTGCTGGAGCTTGCCCTCGCCGGTCAGGAGCGGGTCGCCGGTGACGGTGCCGATCGCGCCGTCCGGTACGGCCACGCCGTTCAGGAGGTTGTTCTCCAGCTTGTATCCGCCGGAGCGCAGGTTGAACACGGCCTTGCCGGTGCCCCTGGTCACGACGATGTTGTTGGCGAATAGGACGTTGCGCGGGTTGGCGTTGTTCTCGTTGATGACGGTCTGGGTGACGCCGTCGCCGATCACGAACGTGTTGTTGTAGATCGCGGCGCTCTCGATGCCGCCACTGCAGTTCTCGACGCCGCGGAAGTGGTCGTTGACGCTGAGGTTGTAGCGGACGACCGCGTCCTTGATCTTTCCGGCGGCGTTGCACAGGAGCAGGAAGCCGCCCTGGTTGTCGTGGCTGCGGTTGTACTGGAAGACGGTGCCGAAGCCGTTCTCGTCCACGTCGAAGCTCATGCCGTCGCGGGTGGTCTCGCCGCCGCTGACCTCGTTGAACTGGATGACCACGTTGTCGGAGTTGTGCGTCCAGAGCCCGACGCTGTAGCCCTGGGAGCGGCGCTGGAAGCCGTGGACGCGGTTGTGCTCGGCCACGGCGCCGGTGACGCTGCCCAGCACGATCCCGTCGCCGCCGACGTCGGTCACGGTGTTGCGCTCGACCTTCACGCCGGTCCAGGGAACGTGGCGGTTGCCCGGCTCCCGGCCCCAGCCGGAGAGGTTCCAGGTGGAGAAGAGGAAGATGCCGGAGCGGTCGACGCTTTTGACGGTGTTGCCGGTGATCAGGACGTCGTCGAAGAGTGTGGGGGTGGTGTTGCCCTCGACCCACATGGTGATGCCGGCCGAGCCGTACTCGTCCTTGGAGTCGTCGCCGTTGACGTCGTGCACGTCGAGGTCGCGCAGCACGATGTGCCGGAGGGTACCGGCGTCGCGGGCGCTGACGCGCACGCCGCGGCGCTTGCCCGCGGTGGCGCCGGTGTTGGCGACGTCGAGGTTGGCGATCTCCCAGTGCTGCTGGTTGTGCAGCTTGACCGCGTCGTCGGCGCCGCCGCCCTGGATGCGGGGCTTGGCGCCGCGGCCGTAGGCGTCGATGCGGATCGGCGCGCCGGCCCGTCCCGAGCCCTGCGGGGCCAGGGCGCCGGTGCAGGTGGAGCCGCGCTTGAACGACACGCGGTCGCCGGGGCGCAGGGCGAGGGCGTTGACCTGGGCGAGAGAGTTGAGCGGACGGCCGACGGTGCCCTTGGGCGCCTTGCGCGACTGGCAGTCGACGTGAACGGCGCGACCGCGACCGAACCCGGCAGCGCTCAGGCCTTGGTCGGCCGTGCCGGGGCCTTGGTCGGGTGTGCCGAGGTCCTGGCCGGGGGTGCTGGGGGCCTGGCCGATTGTGCTGGGGTGGTCGGGCGTGGTGGGGGTGGGCTGGGCCAGTGCGGGCGTGGCGGTGAGCCCGACCAGCGCGAAACCGACAAGCAGAGCTTTCACGCGAAAAATCTCCTTATTTCCCGATGCCAACGGTCATGCCCTGGATGATGCGAGTGCCCAGCCACGAGAACAGCGCGACCATGGGGGCGAGGATGATGCAGATGCCAGCGAACATGGTCCCCCAGTCACGCCCGGCGTACTGCTGGAGGCCGACGAAGTTGACCAGCGCCACCGGCAGCGTGATCTTGTCGTCGCTGGTCATGAGCGCGATCGCGAACAACGTCTCGTTCCACGCGCCGATGAACTGCAGCAGGAACGCGGTGATCAGCCCGCCCCGCGCGACCGGCAGCACGACCTTGACGAAGGCGCGCAGCCCGGAGGCCCCGTCGATGGCCGCCGCCTCCTCCAGCACCACGGGGATGCCGGCGAAGAACCCGGTCAGCAGGTAGACGGTGAACGGCATGGCCAGGCCGATGTAGACGACGGTCAGCCCGACGAAGCTGTCGGTCAGCTCGACCGCGGCGAGCCCGACGAACAAGGGCACCAGCAGCACCTGCCCCGGCACCCCGAGGCCGAGCGCGAAGGTCATGGTCAGCGCGTTCGAGGTCCTGGTACGGCGGCGCGCGAGCGCGTACGCGGCGGGTGCGGCCAGCGCGACGGCGATCAGCGAGGAGACGGCGGCGACCCCGACGCTGTTGATCGCGGCGCTGCTGAAGCCGCCGTCGGCCCAGGCCTTGGCCCAGTTGCCGCCCTGCGGCGGCACCGGCAGCCCGAACGGCTCGTTGAAGATCGACTGGGTGTCGCGCAGCGAGGTGACGAAGATCCAGGCCAGCAGCGCCAGGTCGGCGACGACCAGGAGCCAGACGATCGTGTGTCCGATGCGCCTCACATCGACACCCGCTCCCTGCGCATCATCCGCCGCAGGATCAGCACGAACACGCCGACCATGATCAGGCTGACGACGGCGGCCGCGGCGGCCAGGCCCAGCTTGGGCACCGAGCTGCCGGGGAAGGCGGAGTAGTAGACGTACATGGCCGTGGTCCAGGTCTGGATGGGCGCGCTGCTGACGGTGGCGCCGCCGCCGAACAGCAGCACGATCTCGAAGACCTTCACCGAGCTGACCGTCCAGAGCACCGCGCAGACGCTGACGACCTCCCACGACAGCGGCAGCGTGATGTGCCGGAAGCGCTGCCAGGCGTTGGCGCCTTCGAGCTCGGCGGCCTCGTACAGGTAGGTCGGGATCTGGTCGACGGCGGCCATGATGATCGTGGTGTAGTAGCCGGTGGCCGTCCACACGATGGTGGCGATGATCATCGCGGGCAGGTTGTCGATCGACAGCCACTTGGGCACCGCGTCGATGCCGAGCAGGTTCAGCATCTTGTTGACCGGCCCGGTCGGCCCGAACAGGAACCCGGCCGCGATCCCGAAGACCAGCGCGTTGACCAGGCACGGGAAGAAGAGCACCGAGCGGGCGAACATCTTGCCGGCCATCTCGCGCAGCGCCAGCGTGAGCAGGAAGCTGATCGCGAAGGTGGCGACACCGCCCACGACCAGGATCTTCACGGTGTTGGTCACCGAGTAGTGGAAGGCCTGGTCGTCCAGCAGCGTCTGGTAGTTGCCCAGGCCGCGCCACTGCATGGCGCCCATGCCGTCCCACTTGTACAGGCTCGTCCAGGCGGCGTAGGCGATCGGGGCCAGGAACAGCAGGGCGTAGAAGGCCAGCGCCGGGCCGACGAACGGCCAGAACAGGCGGCTGGCCTGCCGTTCCAGCGGGCCCCCGCGGGCCGCGCGGGCCCGCCGGGGTGCGGCCATGGAGGTGACCGCCACTAGCCGTTGGCCTTCCAGTAGGCGAGGTGGCCTTCCTTGGCCTTGGTGATGAACTGCTCGGCCGTGGCCTTGCCCAGCCACAGCTCGCTGAAGGCGGGGAAGAGCGCCTTGTCGAGGTAGTCGCCGGAGACGCCGTCGATGGGCAGGCGGCTCGGGCTGTCGGTGAGCAGCTTCTGCGCGTCGAGCAGTTCCTCGGGGGCGGGCACGTCGGCGCGCGGGGTGATGTTCTTCGCCTCGGTCGAGATGCCGGAGATGTTGTCCTTCTTCAGGAAGTAGGCGATGAACTTCTGGGCGGGCTCGGGGTTCTTGGCGCGCTTGGGGATGGCGAAGCCGAGCGGGATGATGTCGAGTTCGGTGTTAGTGCCCTTGGTCGTGGGCACCGCGAACTCGCCGACCTTGAAGCCGCTCGCCAGGTTCTTCTGTGCCTCGCTGGGCACCCACGTGCCGTCGAGGTGGAAGGCGGCCTTGCCGGTCGCCCAGTTGGTCTGCTGCGCGGGGTACTTGCTGGCGTCGTAGCCCTTGAGGATGTGGCCCGCCTTGACGAACGCCTCGATCCGCTTGGCCGTCTCCAGCACGCCCGGCTGGTCCCAGGCGGCGCCGGTCTTGTCGTTGACGATCTTGCCCATGGTTCCGGCGCCGTTGTCGCGGACCAGCAGGTAGTCCATGAACAGGAAGTTGGTCCAGGTGTTGTCGCCGTCGGAGGCGACGCACGCCTTGTCCTTCGCCTTGAGGGTCTCGCAGAGCTTGACGAAGTCGTCCCAGGTGGCGGGGGTCTTGGCCAGGTCGGCGTCGGCCTTGTTGTAGTAGAACATGGCCGAGTTCAGGACGTAGGGGACGATCCAGCGGGTGACGCCGTCGGGGTCCTTCGGCATCGCGTCCAGGTACTTGGCGGGGATGACGTCGGAGACCTTCTTGCCCTCGCCGGGCACCTCGCTGTCGTAGACGGGGGTGAGGTCCCTGGCCTGGCCGGTCGAGGCGAGCAGCGAGCTGATCACGTCGAAGCCGTTCTCGACCAGGTCGGGCGCCTTGTTGGCGGCGATCGCCGGGCCGATCTTGGTGCGGATGTCGCGGCCCTGCCACTCGACCGTGACCTTGGTGCCGGTCTCCGCCTGGAACTTGTCGATCGCGGCCTTGATGACCTTGGCCTGCGGCTCGTTCTCCTTCCACATCGACCAGTAGGTGAACTGGCCGCCCTTCTCCTCCGTGGTGCTCTTGTCGCCGGTGCTCTTGTCGCCGCCGCCGCAGGCGGTCAGCGCCAGGGCGGCCACGACACCGGCCGCCAGGACCCTGGGTGCGCGCATATCGGTTCACCTTTCGCGATTACCTGTTGCGGCACCCTAGAACCGCCTCAAAGCGCCAAACAAGGCAGTACATGCAACGCTTTGATCACAGCATGCACTAAACGACGATTTTTGCGCACAAAGATGCACACTCCTGCAAGGAGTGCGAGAAAAGCTGCACTGGGGGTGCTAAAAGACCTCAGGCGGTCAGTACTGCTTGACGCTGTAGTCGTAGCGGCACGGCAGGCGCGAGGCGTGCGTGTGCGGCTGCCCGTGGTAGTCCCACCACAGGGCGTCGAGCGAGTCCTCGCCCTCGCGCAGGTCGTCGACGACCAGGCCGGTGTCGAGGATGCGCCGGGCCCTGGCCCGGTCACCGCCGTCCAGGGCGGCCCGGCACTCCAGCAGCCGGATGCGCCCGTGCCAGCGGTCGGCCGGGCCCAGCTTGTCGATCAACGCGAGCGCGTCGGCGGGGCGGCCGCCGGCCAGCAGCGCGGCGAGCGTCTCGATGGTCAGCGGGCGCAGCCGCGGCGAGAGCGCGTGCGCCTTCAGGTAGAGCTCGGCCGCCGCGCCCGGCTCCTGCTCCAGGACGGCCAGGTTGCGCAGCGCCCACGCGTTGGGCGCGCACGCCAAGGACTCCTCCCAGGCGGCGCGCGCGCCGTCGTGGTCGCCGTCGTGGTAGAGGTTCACGCCCAGGTGGAACCGGGTGAACCAGGTCGGCTCCGCCGCCTCCAGCAGCGCCCGCCACTCGGGCCCGACGGTGTAGGAGGAGGGCGGCAGCGCCGGGGCCGGGGTCGGGATGGAGCCCTTGCGCACGAGCGAGAGCCACGACTGCTGGTCGCGGCCGATCGTGGTGTCGGCGAACGGCGTGGCGGGCAGGTTCAGCGCCCTGCTGCGCCGCTTGGCGAGGGCCCGGCGTTCGAGCGCGCCCCATCCGCTGCCGACGTGCAGCGTCTCCTCCGGTACGGCTGCCGCCAGCCGTACCGCATGCTCGTGCTCGGACGCCAGCCGGTCACGGGGGATCAGCCGCTCGACCGCCTCGCCCGCGCGGACGGCGGCCCCCTCCCACGCGCCGTGCGCGTCCTCGACCTCGGCCAGCCCGTAGGCCTCCGTCCAGGAGAAGGCCGAGCGGGGCGCGAGGCGGACGTGTTCGAGCTGCGTGCGCGCCAGACCGGCCTGGATCTCCAGGTAGGGGCGGTCGGGGCCGGACAGCCAGTCCTGCCAGTTGCGCCCGGCGGGGCTGGCGCCCCAGCGGAAGTGCTTGCGCCCGCGCAGCAGATCGGTGGAAACCTGCGCCAGCCCGGCGCCGGACTCGTCGACGGCGGCGATCCAGCGGCGCTCGCCGTCGGGCAGTTCGTAGAAGAAGTCGGCGGCCTGCTCGTTGCGGCCCGGGTACGACTGGTCGGAGTCCTGCCAGCTCGGCACCGGCACACGGCGCAGCCGGCCGTCGTAGGAGAAGTGGTAGGCCTGGCTCGCGGGGGCGAGCACGCGCGTGCCCGGGGTCTGCGGTACGGCGGCGTTCGACCACCAGTAGACCGGCGCGTCCGCGGGGAACGGGTTGTACACGCGCACGTGCACGAGCAGCACGGGCGAGCCGGGCGGCAGGCACGCGTCGATCTGGTAGACCAGGCGCCGCAGCCGTTCCCACTCGTACATGCGCAGCACGGGCACGCCGTCCGGCCTGGTCACGCGGGCCGCGTGCAGGGGCGCGCAGGCCAGCGCGGTGTGGCCGAACGTGCCGAGGTTCCACTCCACTCCCCCGGCGAACCAGGCGTTGCGCAGGCCGAGGTTGGCCAGTTGCAGGTGCGGCGGCCGGTGCAGCAGCTCGCGGCCGGTCGGCTGGTGGATCAGGGAGCGCAGCCGCCCGCCGTACTCCAGCAGGAATTCCGCGCGCAGCACGCCGTTCTCGAGCACCGCCGTCTTCAGCTCCCGCTCGGCCCGCTCCCGCCCGTAGCCGTCCTGGAAGGTGTACGGCAGCAGCGACCCGGCGTGCCCATAGGCCAGCTGAGCGGCCATCTCGGCGTCGGCCGCGGTCGTCTCGAGACCGCCACGCGGGTCGGTCAGCGTGTGGAGCGGCGGCAGCGGGTTCTCCGGACCGAGCGGCGAAACCGGGAGCCGGACAGAGGAGATGCTCAGCATTTCAGCATATCTTTGCACATATCGCGCATTAACTGCATGATTGGCCAGGTGAACCGGTACGAACGCTGGAACGTCCTGCTGGAGATGGTCGCCGAGGCCGGGCAGCTGGACGTCGTCGAGACCGCCGAGAAGCTCGAGGTGTCGACCGCGACGATCAGGCGCGACTTCGACGAGCTGGCCGCGCAGCAACTGCTGACCAGGACGCGCGGCGGCGCGATCGCGCACAGCGTCTCCTACGACCTGCCGCTGCGCTAC
Source organism: Nonomuraea sp. NPDC059007 (assembly GCF_042740555.1). Classification (NCBI taxonomy): domain Bacteria; kingdom Bacillati; phylum Actinomycetota; class Actinomycetes; order Streptosporangiales; family Streptosporangiaceae; genus Nonomuraea; species Nonomuraea sp. NPDC059007. The sequence continues at coordinate 47,820 of NZ_JBHYJD010000010.1, forward strand.
AAGGTCGCCCAGCACGCGCCGGAGAAGCAGCGCATCGGCTCGGCCGCCGCCGCCCTGGTGCCGGAGGGCTCGACGGTCGGGCTCAACGGCGGCACCACGACGACCGAGGTGGCGCGCGCCCTGGCCACCCGCGACCTCGGCGGCGACCAGCGCGGCCCGGCCCTGACCGTGGTGACCAACGCCCTGAACATCGCCCACGAGCTGGTCGTACGCCCCCATCTGCACGTGGTCACCACCGGCGGCTCGGCCCGCGCCCAGTCGTACGAGCTGGTGGGCCCGGTGGCCACCGGCATGCTGGAGCGCATCGCGCTCGACGTGGCGGTGCTCGGCGTCGACGCCCTCGACGTGGACCACGGCGCCAGCGCGCACAACGAGGGTGAGGCCGCCATCAACCAGCTCATGGCCGCCAAGGCCCGCCAGGTGATCATCGTCGCGGACGGGTCGAAGCTGGGCAAGCGGGCCTTCTCCCGCATCTGCCCGCTGGCGCAGATCGACGTCCTGGTGACCGACTCGACCGCGCCCGCCGACCTCACCGCCCGGTTCGCGGAGTCCGGGGTGCGGATCGTTCAGGTGTGACCGCGGTGGGCTTGGCGCGTACGTGCATGCGCTCGCCCTGACGGCCGAACAGGCTGAGGATCTCCACCGGCCCGTCGCCCGCGCTGCCGAACCAGTGCGGCAGCCGGGTGTCGAACTCGGCCGCCTCCCCCGAGCCGAGCACGATGTCGTGGTCGGCCAGCACGAGGCGCAGCCGTCCCGACAGCACGTACATCCACTCGTAGCCCTCGTGCGTGCGCGGTTCCGGGACGCACTGGTCGGCGGGGATCACCATCTTGTACGCCTGCAGTCCGCCGGGCTGGCGGGTCAGCGGCAGCACGGTACGCCCGTTGACGGTGCGCGCCACCACTCTGACCCGGGGGTCGCCCACCTCGGGCGCGCCGACCAGTTCGTCCAGCGGGACCTGGTGGGCCTGGGCGATCGGCAGCAGCAGCTCCAGGCTGGGCCGGCGCTGGCCGGACTCCAGCCGGGACAGCGTGCTCTTGGAGATCCCCGTGGCCTCGGCCAGCGCGGAGAGCGTGACCCCGCGCTCGGTCCGCAACCGCTTGAGCCGGGGCCCCACCTGGGCGATGACGTCTTCCATGCCCCCATTGTCCCGGATACGGCAACCGGTGTTGCCAGGCGACCGGTGTTGCCGGACGGCCGGTGTTGCCGGACGGCCGGTGTTGCCGGACGGCCGGTGTTGCCGGACGGCCGCCCCCGCGCGCCGCCCGGCCCGGTCGCCGGAACGGCTAGGCGGCGAAGAAGCCCCGCATCGCGTGGGCGACCTGGGCCGGGGCGCTGTCGTTCGGCGCGTCGTGGGTGAGTCCGGGCAGTTCGACCAGCCGCGCGGCCGGGATGACGTCGTTGAGGACGGCCGCGGCACTCAGCAGGTACGCGGGCCCGCGCTCACCCGTCAGCAGGAGGGTCTCGGCGGCCGTGTCCCGGTAGCGAAGGCCGTCGGAGTCGAGCCTCAGCACCTCCCGCATCTCGGCCGGCACCCTGGGCAGCACGTCCACGTACCCCTGGCGGCGCTCGCCGCGCAGCGTGAGCGCGATCATGGCCTGGATCAGCCAGAGCGGCAACCGGCTGAACGACCCCGCCACCTCCAGCCCCTTGATCTGCCGGGCGAGCGCCTCCAGCGTGCGCCCTTCGGCGAGCGCCCGTTCGAAGGCGGGCAGCCAGTCCCGGGGCAGCCCGCCGTTGACGCTCACGGCCGGTTCGTAGGCGGCCAGCTTCTCCACCGGGTGCCGCAGCGCGGTCTCGAGCGCGACCAGCCCGCCGGAGCTGTGCCCGAACAGCCGCGTGGACCCGGTCTCCGCCATGACCGTGATGACGTCGTCGCAGACCCGGTCGATGCTGTAGCCGGCGAGGCGGGTGTCACGGTCCAGGAGGTGCACGGTGAAGGAGTCGGCCAGGTACCAGGCCAGCGCCCGGTATCCGCGCCCCGCCACCCGGCCGCCGCCCAGGACGACGATCCCGGGTCCGGTTCCGATGCTCTCGTAGCTGATCAGCGTCCCGTCCGCTGAGGCGAGCTTTGTCATGCGCGACCACCCACTCTGTCGGCGTATCGTGAGAGACGATATATCTCGTCTTGGACGGGAGTCAAGATATATCGCGTCAAGGGCATGCTCATCGGATGCCAAGATGGAGGGGATGACTGATGACCTGCCCCGGGAGCGATCACGGCGGCGGGTGCTGGCAGGCGCACTCGCGGGGGCGGCGGCGCTGACCGTTCTGGGAGTGGCCGCGCTGCGCCGTGACCCCGGTCCGAGCGCGGGACCCGCCGAGCCCGCCACGCCCGGCCCCGCTCCCTCCCCCAGCTCCACCACGCCCTCCCCCACGACGCCCTCCCCCGCCACGCCCTCCCCTGCCGCGTCGGGCGTGCCCACCTGGGTGGGCCCGACCGCGCCCGGCGTCGAGGCGGGCCTGTCGCTGGGCCGGCCGGGCGCGCTGGTGGCGATCGAGGAGTTCGGCGACTTCAAGTGCCCGAGCTGCCGCCGCTACGCCCGCGAGATCGCCCCGGCGCTCAAGACGAAATACGTGGACACCGGCATCGCCCGCGTCTTCTGGCGCGACTACCCGATCAGGGGCCGCGACTCCACCCGCGCCGCGCACGCCGGCCGGGCCGCCGCCCGCCAGGGCCGCTTCTGGCCGTTCCACGACGTGCTCTACTCGGGCGAGGTGGCGCTGAGCGACGCCGGTCTGCGCGAGGCCGCCGATCGGGCCGGGCTCGACGTCGCGCGTTTCGAGCGTGACCGCAAGGATTCTTCGGTACGGCAGGCCGTACAGGCCGACCTGGAGTTCGCGCTCCAGCTCGGCCTGCCCGGCACGCCCGCCTTCCTCATCAACGGCGAACTGCTGTTCGGCGCCCAGCCGGTCGCCGCCTTCGAGAAGGCGATCGAGAAGGCCAGGCGGGCGCGTTGACCGAGATCGGCTATGCCGCCGCGTTCCTGGGTGGCCTGTTCTCGCTGGTCAGCCCGTGCGGCGCGATGCTCCTGCCGGCCTTCTTCTGCTACGCCTTCCCGACCGGCCGGGCGCTGGCGGGCAGGACGGCGTTGTTCTACGCCGGGCTGTGCGCGGTGCTGGTCCCGCTGGGCATGGGTTCGGCCCTGGTCAGCCGGGTCTTCTACGGCCACCGCGAGCTGCTGGTCACGGTGGCGGGGTGGGCGCTGATCGGGTTCGGCGTGCTGCAGATCGCCGGGCAGGGCTGGACGCTCGGGCCGGTGGAGCGGTTGCGCGCCCGGCTGGGCGGCGACTCGCCCTGGGCGGTGCTGGGGCTGGGCGCGGTTTCCGGGCTGGCCGGGTTCTGCGCGGGCCCGATCCTGGGCGCGGTGCTCACCGTAGCCGCGGCCTCGGGTGACGCGGTGCGGGGCGCGGTGCTGCTGGCGGTGTACGCGGCGGGGATGGCGGCGCCGCTGCTGCTGCTCGCCCTGCTGTGGGAGCGCTACGACCTGGGGCGGCGCCAGTGGCTGCGCGGACGCGGCGTCGAGCTGGGGCCGGTCGTGATCGGCCGGCTGCGGATCGGCCCGGTGCGCCTGCACACGACCTCCACGCTGTCGGGGCTGGTCTTCGTGGCGCTCGGCGTGGTGTTCCTGGTGACCGACGGCACCGCCGCTCTGGCCGGGCCGGTGCCGGAGGGCTTCGAGGACCGGGTCGGCGCGTGGGCGGCGGGCGTACCGGATCTGGCGCTGGTCGGGGCCGGGGCGGTGGCGCTCGTCGCGGCCACCGTCTGGGGCCTTGCCCGCACCCGCCGATGACCGCACGGGGACGCCTCAACCAGGCCGCGGCTGACCAGGAGCAAGTCCAGAAGCAGGAGCAGGTCCGGGACCGGGACGGCTCAGGCTTCTGCTGACCAGGATGTGGGCTGGGGGCCGGTCGGCAGGTCCACGCGGAAACGCGGCAGCGACTCGGGATGGTTCTCGCGGACGTACCCGACCAGGTGCTCGCGCACGTCACACTTGAGGTCCCACGCCGAGGCCGAGTCGGCGGCGCTCATCAGCGCCCGCAGCTCCACCAGGCCGTTGGGCAGCACGTCGGTCACCTGGAGAGTCCAGTCCTTCTGGTCCCAGAGCGGGTTCTCCTGGATGAAGCGGTACAGCTCCTCGCGCAGGGCGTCGACCGGCACCGCCCAGTCCACCCGCAGGTGAACCACCGCCAGGACGCGGCTGCCGTGCCGGGTCCAGTTCTCGAAGGGGTTCGTGGTGAAGTACGAGACCGGCAGCACCAGCCGCCGCTCGTCCCACAGCCGCAGGACGACGTAGGTGAGCGTGAGCTCCTCGATGCGGCCCCACTCGTTGTTGACCACGACCACGTCGTCCAGGCGCAGCGCGTCGCTGAAGGCCAGTTGCAGCCCGGCCAGCATGTTGCCGATCGTGGACTGGGCGGCGATGCCGACGATGGCGCCGGCGATGCCCGCCGAGGCGAGCAGACCGGCGCCGAGCGCGCGTACCTGCGGGAAGGAGAAGAGCATCGCGCCGAGCGCGACGACGATGATGACCGCGGTGGCGACCCGGCGGACCAGCGCGATCTGCGTCATGATCCGCCGGGCGCGGCGGTTGCGGTCGCCTTCGACGAGCACGAGACGGTCGAGGATGACATCCGTGACGGCGTAGGCGGCGCCGACGATCAGCCAGGTGACGCAGGCGATCGTGATCAGCCCGAGCACCCGGTCGACGCCCTCGCCGAGGGTCTGCTCCTGCGGCGTCCCGCCGAACATGGCGGGCACGAAGACCACGTTGGCCGCGATGACCACGGCCGTGGCGAAGCCCGCCCAGGTGCAGTGCTCGACAAGATGCCTGGCCAGGCCCCACTTGGCGCCCGCCCTGGACAGCAGCCTGCGGGCCACCTCCACGACGATGATCGCCCCTGCCACCGAGAGGGCCAGGATCGCCCAGGTCGACACAGTCACTCCTCACCTGTCGCGAAAAATCACACTCCCCCTATGGTGCCGGACATCTCAGAAGGACTCGTCAAAGGACACGTTGCCCTCGACCGCGACCTGGTAGGCCGACACCCTGCGCTCGAAGAAGTTGGCGAGCTCCTGCACGTCCTGGAGCTCCATGAACGCGAACGGGTTGGCGGCGCCGTACTTCTTCTTCAGGCCGAGCCTGGACAGCCGCTGGTCGGCCACGTACTCCAGGTACTCACGCATGTGATCGACGTTCATGCCGCCGATACCGTCGCCGCACAGGTCGCGGGCGAAGGCCAGTTCGGCCGCGACCGCCTCCTCGATCATCTGGGTGACCTGCTCGCCCAGCTCGTCGTCGAACAGGTCCGGCTCCTCGGCGCGTACGGTGTCCACGACGCTGAAGGCGAACTCCATGTGCATCGACTCGTCGCGGAAGACCCAGTTGGTGCCGGTGGCCAGGCCGCCGAACAGGCCGCGGGAGCGGAACCAGTACACGTAGGCGAACGCGCCGTAGAAGAACAGGCCCTCGATGCAGGCGGCGAAGCAGATCAGGTTGAGCAGGAAGGTCCGCCGGTCCTCCCGCGTCTCCAGCCGCTGCAGGCTGGACAGCGAGTCGATCCACCGGAAGCAGAACTCGGCCTTGTCGCGGATGGAGGGGATGTTGTCCACCGCGGCGAACGCCTTGACCCGCTCGTCCGGGTCGGGCAGGTAGGTGTCGAGCAGCGTCAGGTAGAACTGCACGTGCACCGCCTCCTCGAAGAGTTGCCTCGACAGGTAGAGGCGCGCCTCGGGGGCGTTGACGTGCTGGTACAGGTTGAGGACCAGGTTGTTGGCCACGATGGAGTCGCCGGTGGCGAAGAAGGCGACCAGGCGGTTGATCAGGTGGCGTTCCTGCGGCGACATCTTGGCCAGGTCGGCCAGGTCGGAGTGCAGGTCCACCTCCTCGACCGTCCACGTGTTGCGGATGGCCGCCCGGTAGCGCTCGTAGAAGTCGGGGTAGCGCATCGGACGGAGCGTCAGGTCCATTCCGGGGTCTAGCAGCATGCTGTGTTTCATGGTTCCTTCGCTTCGCTCAGTCACTGGCACGCCTCGCAGTACTCGGGGTTCTCCAGGGAGCAGGCGACCGCTTCCTGGACGGGGGTCGTCTGAACGGTGGTCTGCGCGATCCGGGTGGCCGGTCGTGAGCGCAGGTAATAGGTGGTCTTGATGCCCTTCTTCCAGGCATAGGCGTACATCGAGGAGAGCTTGCCGATGGTGGGCGTGGCCATGAACAGGTTCAGCGACTGCGACTGGTCGATGTACGGCGTGCGCGCCGCGGCCAGGTCGATCAGCGCCTTCTGCGGCAGCTCCCACGCGGTGCGGTAGAGCACCTTCAGCTCATCCGGGATGCCGGGGATGTCCTGGACGGAGCCGTCGGCGCGCTTGATGGCGTCGCGCATGTCCTGCGTCCACAGCCCGCGCTCCTGAAGGTCACGCACCAGATACCGGTTGACCTGCAGGAACTCACCCGACAGCGTCTCGCGCTTGAACACGTTGGACACCTGCGGCTCGATGCACTCGTAGCACCCGGCGATGGAGGCGATCGTCGCCGTCGGCGCGATGGCGATCATGAGCGAGTTGCGCAGCCCGGTCTCGGCGATCCTGGCGCGCAGCGCGTCCCAGCGCTCGGAGGCGCCGACGCCGTAGTGGTCGGGGTGCAGCACGCCCTGGGCGGCGCGGGTGTCGTCGTAGGACGGGTGCCTGCCCCGCTCGACGGCCAGGTCGGAGGAGGTGGCGTAGGCGGCGAGGGCGATCTCCTCGGCGATCCTGGTGGACAGCGCCAGCGCCTCGGGCGAGTCGAACGGCAGCCGCAGCGCGAAGAACACGTCGGCCAGGCCCATGACGCCGAGCCCGATCGGCCGCCACCGCTTGTTCGCCTTCTCGGCCTCGGGCGTCGGGTAGAAGCCCAGGTCGATGGTGCGGTCGAGGAAGCGCACCGCGGTGCGGACGGTGCCGGCCAGCCGTTCCCAGTCCAGGCCGGTGCCGGTGACGTGGGCGGCCAGGTTGACCGAGCCGAGGTTGCAGACCGCGGTCTCGCCGTCGCTGGTCACCTCCAGGATCTCGGTGCACAGGTTGGACAGGTGGATGACGTTCTCCGGCCTGGCCGTCTGGTTGGAGACGCGGTTGGCGGCGTCCTTGAAGGTCATCCAGCCGTTGCCGGTCTGGGCGAGCGTGCGCATCATCCGGCCGTACAGGGTGCGGGCCGGCATCTGCCGCGTGTACAGGCCCTGCTCCTCGGCGGCGCGGTAGGCGGTGTCGAAGGCGTCGCCGTACAGGTCGGTGAGGTGCGGGACCGTCTTGGGGTCGAACAGCGACCACATGCCGTCGGACTCCACGCGGCGCATGAACTCGTCCGGCACCCAGTTGGCGAGGTTCAGGTTGTGGGTACGGCGGGCGTCCTCACCGGTGTTCTCCCGCAGCTCCAGGAACTCCTCGATGTCGGCGTGCCAGGTCTCCAGGTAGACGCAGGCCGCGCCCTTGCGCCGGCCGCCCTGGTTGACGGCGGCGACGGAGGAGTCCAGCGTGCGCAGCCACGGCACGATGCCGTTGGAGTGCCCGTTCGTGCCCTTGATGAGCGATCCGCGCGAGCGGACCCGGGTCCAGGAGATGCCGATGCCACCGGCGTACTTGGACAGGCGGGCGACCTGCCCGTACCGGTCGTAGATGGACTCCAGCTCGTCCCGGGGCGAGTCCAGCAGGAAGCACGACGACAGCTGCGGCCGGCGGGCGCCGGAGTTGAACAACGTGGGAGAAGAGGGCAGATAGGACAACGTGGACATCAACGCGTACAGCTCGGCGGCCTCGCCGACCGTCTGGGACAGGCCGCAGGCGACGCGGAGCATGAAGTGCTGCGGGCGCTCCAGCACCTTGCGGCTCTCGGGGTGGCGCAGCAGGTAGCGGTCGTAGACCGTGCGCAGGCCGAAGTACTCGAACCGCTCGTCGGCGTCGGCGTCGATGAGCGCGTCCAGCTGTTCACGATTTCGCCGGACGAAGTCGGCGAGCGCGTCCTGGATCAGCCCGGCCGCGTGCGTGGCGGCGATGGAGTCCGAGAACGAGCGGACACCGTGGCCGGCCGCCTCGTCGGCGATCTCTTCGGCCAGCAGCCGCGCGGCGACCCGGGAGTTGGCCGGGTCGGCGATCACGCGCGCCGCCGCCTCCTCGATGGCCAGCCGCCGATCCATCTCAACGATCTGCGTCACGTGCAACACTCCTCGCGAGCGAGCTTTCCCCCTGCGAAGGCACGCGAGAGCGCACGCGGCAAGCACGGAGATCCCCCGGCCGCGCAGCCCCCGGGCCCTCCCTCGAGGCCCAATGGACAAGACAACCGCTGGCAGGTCTTCGGGCTCGCGGGCGTCTCAACGCGTGAGTCCTACTGGCCGTCGCTTCCCGGACCTGGGTCCAGTGCTCATGACGGCGGTCGTTCCCGCTTACCGCTGCGGGGCAGCCCTGGAATCGCACCAGGTTCCCTTTTGCTCCGCCTCCGGGGAGGCGAACCAGCGACAGTGCAGGATCCTACATCTAGTGGCCGATCCCGCAACTATCCCCGGTATGTTGTGCTCGGCGTGTCGAGCATGCCGAGTTCACGGAGTACTCTGCGGGTACGGGCGGACTCGGTGGCCAGCCACGTGGCGAAGTCGTCGCCGCTGAGCGGGATGGCCTCCCAGCCCCCGTTACGGCAGGCCTCGTGCCACGGCGCCGACCGGGTCGCGTCCTCCATCATGCGCACCGCGGCGCCCCGCCGTTCGCCGTCCATCGCGGCGGGCCCGACCACCGCGCACCAGTCGGCGAAGTCGACCCGCACCCCGCACTCCAGGAGCGTCGGGGCATCGACGCCGGGGACCCGGGCGGCCGAGGAGACGGCCAGCGGCCTGATCCGGCCGGAGTCGAGCCGGGCCCGCCAGTCGCGCAGCCGCCCGGTGGCCGCCGCGACCTTGCCGCCCTGCATGGCCGCCGCCACCTCCTGGGCGCCCGGGTAGCCGGTGTAGTCGATCTTCCTGACGTCCACGCCGAGCCCCTGCGCGACCAGGCCGAACAGCAGGTGATCGGGCTCGCCCAGGGGCCCGCCGGCCAGGTAGGTGCGCTCCGGCTGGGCCAGCAGGTGGGCGGCGAAGGCGTCGAAGTCCTTGAGCCGCGAGTTGGCCGGCACCACCAGCACCTCGACGTTGCCGGTGAGCCTGGCCAGCGGCGTGGTGGTGACGTGCATGGGGCGCTGGTCGTTCAGCTCGGCGGCGGCCAGCGCGGGCAGGCCGGTGACGGTGACCGTGGTCGTGCCGCCCGTGCCGGTGGCGGGGTAGCCGGTCCTGCGCAGGGTGCGGTAGAGAGCCTGCGCGACCGGGGCCCATCGCTCACCGCCGGGGACGACGCCGACGGGGCCGAGGCCGTGCGCGCCGCCACCCGCGGTGGCGCATCCGGAGGCACAGGCGGCCAGGCCGAGCCCGAGTGCGAAGAACTGCCGACGCCGCATGATGCCCCTCCCCGAACCCCGCGAGACCTCCCATTACATGAGGTTATTGGCAGATCACACGGTGTTACACATCGGGGGGCACTCTTCACGTATCATCGGCCGGCAGCGCGAACATCCTGATGTAGAGCGGGCGGGCGTCCGGGGGCGCGTCGTCGGCCCGGTGGCCGTACTTGGCCAGCAGCGCGATGTACTCCTCGAAGAAGGCGTCGAGATCCTGCTTGGTCATCCGGCCGAACCCCCGCGAGGCCTTGGCCCAGTCGGGGTCGCGCCGGTAGGCGGCCCCGAAGCGGTCCAGCAGCGCACGGTCCTCGGCCATGCCGATGCGGTAGAACTCCTCCAGCACCGCGCGGCTCTCCGGCGCCACGTCGCGGAAGTTCGGCGTGCGGATGTCGCGTGGCATGTCGGCCTTGCGCCACCAGCGCTCGCGGCCGGCCGAGCGCTCGGGGATCTCCTCGATGAAGCCGTACTTCTCCAGCTGGCGCAGGTGGTAGCTGGTCGTGCCGGTCTTGGCGCCGAGCAGCTCGCCCAGCGTGGTGGAGGTGGCGGGGCCGTGCACGTTGAGGTGCGTCAGCATGCGCCGGCGCATCGGATGGGCCAGGGCCTTCAGACGCTCGTGATCGTCGAGATACAGCGGCGCCCCATCCTCATCCCTCATGAGGAGAGAGCTTAGTCCTGCCGGATGATTTCTGCAGACATGTCTTTGCCGAGACCTCTCTGCAGAGTAGCGTCGGCAGCATGAAGAGGTTAGTGATCATGGTGTTCGCGCTCGTCTGCGCGTTCGTCCCGGCCGTTCCCGCGCTCGCCGCCGACGGGCTGACCGTCACCGAGGTCGCCTTCCGCGGCAGCGGCGGCCTCCCGATGCACGGCAGCGTGCTGGTCCCCTCCGGCGCGCGCGGGCCGCTGCCCGGCCTGGTGCTCGTGCACGGATCCGGCGGCGGGACCCCGCGCACGAAGCTGATGACCGAGGCCGAGGCCTTCGCCCGCCAGGGCCTGGCCGTGCTGGTCTACGACAAACGCTCCGAGGGCTACTCGATGACCGTCCGCGACTACGGCCAGCTGGCAGAGGACGCGCTCGGCGCGCACGCGACCCTGCGCGCGTTCGCGGGGGTCGACCGGGACAACGTCGGCATCTGGGGGCTGAGCGAGGGCGGCTGGGTCGCCCCGCTGGCCGCCACCCGCTCCAAGGACGTCGCGTTCGTGGTGATCGTCGGCGGCAACGCCATGCAGCCGCTGCGCCAGCAGACCTGGGCGGTCGCCGCCGGGCTGCGCAACGCGGGCGTCAGCGGCCCGGTGCCCGACCGCGGCGTACCCGCCGTCTACCGGCTGCTGGCCGGCGCCGGGCAGTTCCCGATGCCCTGGCACGACGCGCAGGCCGTGCTCGCCCGGGTCACCCAGCCCGTGCTCGGCATCTGGGGCGCCCACGACCTGCTCACCCCGCCGCGCGAGACCCCGCGGCTGCTGGCCGAGGGACTCTCGCACGAGCACTACACGCTGCGCTACTTCGCCGGCGCCGACCACGCCGCCCACCTCACGCCCGACCGCGGCGTCACCCGCTCCCCCGAGCTCGCGCCCGGCTACGCCGAGGCCGTCGGGACCTGGGTGAAGCGCGTCGCCGCCGGGCGGCTGCCCACCGCGGAGAGCGTGGGCGAGCTGCCCGGCCAGGCGTCGCTGACCGTCGCGGTCCCGCCGCCGGCCTGGTGGGAGTCGGCCGCGGTGCAGGTGGGGGCGCTGGTGCTGTTCCTCGTGGCCTTCCTGGGCTACCCGGTCTGGGCGCTGGTCAGGCGGGTGCGGGGCCGTACCCCGGCGGACATGAGGGCGGGCTGGCCGCGGACGGTGGCGATCGCCGCGCCCGTGGCGGCCTTCGGCGCGCTGGCCTACCTGTTCTACTCGATCATGACGGGCGGCAAGCTGGGCTCACCCGGCCCGCTGGTGGCCGGCCGCCCGCTCGTCTGGCTGGTCCTGCAGGCCCTCGCGGTGCTCGCGCTGGTCGCGGCCGTGCTCACGGTGCCCGCCGCGCGCCGCGCGCGTGGTTCCGAGCGGGTACGGCTGGCCGTCCTGCTGACCGGCGCCGCGGCCTTCCTGCCCTGGGCGCTCTACTGGGGACTGCTGGTGCCCTGAGGCAGCGGGCTAGCGGGGGCGGCCGGGTTTGCGGCCCATCGCGGCCCGCAGGTACGGCGGCAGCCGGTCCTCACCGACCAGCCGGGGCGTGTCGGGGCGCCACTCGGTCACCTCGACCAGTCCCGGTTCGACCAGCTCGAAGTCACCGAAGAAACCCAGGATCTCCGCCTCGGTACGCCCCACGGCCCCGCCTACGGAGGAGCCGCGGTAGATGTTCTTGGCCTCCTCCTCCGCCTCCGGGTCACCGAGCGTCGGCACCGCGTGCGTGAGCACCAGGTAACTGCCCGGCGGCACGGCCTCGCGCAGCACCGCGACCATGCCCGCCGGGTCGTCGGCGTCCTGGACGAAGTGCAGGATCGACACCAGCAGCACCGCGACCGGCTCGGTGCGGTCGAGGAAGCCGCCCACCTCGGGGCTGGCCAGTAACTCTCTGGGCCGCAGCAGGTCGGCGTGGAGGAAGACGACCCGGCCCGACTCCTCCAGCAGCGCGCGGGCGTGCGCCGCCACGACCGGGTCGTTGTCGACGTAGACGACCCGGGCCTCGGGCGCGATCTCGTGCACGTTGCCCTGCGTGGGCAGGCCGCTGCCGAGATCGAGGAACTGCCGGACGCCCGCCTCGGTCAGCGCCCGCACCGCCCGTTGCAGAAAGGCGCGGTTGGCCCTGGCTATCGGGATGGCCTCCGGGATGTGCTTCGACAGCTGGTCGATCGCGTCGCGGTCGACGCCGAAGTTGTTCTTGCCGCCGAGCATGTAGTCATACATCCGCGCCAGATTCGGCGTCTGCGGGTCGAAGGCCACATCATGATCTTAGGTCTTCTCAGTCATGACTTCACTGGATACCGTCCGATTCATGGCCGATTTCGAGCATTTCCCCTTTACGTCCGGTCGGAGGGGTGCCCCATCGGACCAATACGCCATCCGCCGTGAGAAGGAACCGCTCGGCCTGGTCCAGGTACCGAGCGGCGACCACGTCCACCTGGCGACCCGCTACGAGGACGCCGCCATGGTGCTGACCGACCCGCGCTTCAGCCGCGACCTGTCCTACCCCGGCGCGCCCCGCATGTTCAGCGGCTTCACGATCGCCGAGGCGCCCGGCGGCCTGATCGGCATGGACCCGCCCGACCACACCCGCCTGCGCCGCCTGCTGTCGGGTACCTTCACCCCGCGTCAGGTGAACGGCTGGCGCCCCCGCCTGCGCGAGCTGGCCACCGACCTCGCCGACCGGCTGCCCGCCGAGTTCGACTTCGTGACCGCGTTCGCCTTCCCGCTGCCCGTCCAGGTGATCTGCGATGTCATGGGCGTGCCCGGCATCGACAGCGAGCGCGTACGGCGCTGGTCGGACGCCATGCTCTCCTCCTCCGGCCTCACCGAGGAGGAGAAGGCCGGATCGGCCGCGGAGTTCTACGCCTACTGCGCCACGATGATCGCCGAGCACCGCGACGCCCCGGGCGACGGCCTGCTCGCCTCCATGATCGAGGCCAGGGACGGCGGCGACCGGCTCACCGAGGACGAACTCGTCCGCATGACGCTCGGCCTGTTCCTGGCCGGGCACGAGACGACCGGCTCGATCCTGTCCAGGGCGGCGCTGCGGCTGCTGGCTCCCCGCGACGGCTTCGAACGCCTGGTCGCCGACCCCGGCGTGATCCCGCGGGCGACCGAGGAACTGTTCCGCGTGGAACAGCCCGGCGACAGCCCGCTCATCCGCGTCGCCACCGAGGACGTCGAACTGCCCTCGGGCCCGATCAGGAAGGGCGAGGGGGTCATCGCCTCCTTCGCCGGGGCCAACTACGACCCCGGCGTCTTCCCCTCCCCCGCCACCATGGACTTCGACCGCGCCGCCGGGCAGTCGCACCTGGCCTTCGGCCGCGGCGCCCACTACTGCCTGGGCGCCAACCTGGCCAGGGCCGAGGTGCAGGAGTTCCTGGGTGTGCTGGCCGCGCGCATGCCGGGGTTGCGGCTGGCCGTACCGGCTGAGGAGGTGGAATGGACGGTGGGCAGCATCATGGTCCGCCCGCTCCACCTGCCCGTACGCAGGTAGCCCCTACTCGACCGTGACGCTCTTGGCCAGGTTGCGGGGCTTGTCGACGTCCCGCTCCAGGGCCACGGCGGCGTGGTAGGCCAGCAGCTGCAGCGGGATCGTCAGCAGGATGGGGTCGAGCTCGATCTCGTTCTTCGGCACCACGATCGCGTCGTCGGCCAGCTTGGCGCCGGGCTCGCGGTGGCCGATCATGAGGACGTTGCCGCCGCGGGCGCGGATCTCGCCGAGCGTGGTGAGGTTCTTGTCCAGGAGTTCGTCGTCGGGGACGATCGCCACCGTCGGCATCTCGGGGCCGATGAGCGCGAGCGGCCCGTGCTTGAGCTCGCTGGCCGGGTAGGCCTCGGCGTGGATGTAGGAGATCTCCTTGAGCTTCTGCGCGCCCTCCCTGGCCACGGGGTAGCCGCGCACCCGGCCGACGAACATGATCGACGGACGGCCCGCGTACTTCCGCGCGAAGTCCCTGATCCGGTCGCCCTGCTTGAGGATCTCCTCGATCTGGTCGGGCAGCTTGGCCAGGCCGTCCACGATGCGGCGGCCGTCGGCGGGCGAGAGGTCGTGCACGCGGCCGAAGTGCAGCGCGAGCAGCGCGAACGCCACCGCGGTGGAGGTGAACGCCTTGGTGGAGGCGACCGAGACCTCCGGCCCGGCGTGCAGGTAGATGCCGCCGTCCACCTCGCGGGCGATGGCGCTGCCGACGGCGTTGACGATGCCGATGACGCGGCCGCCCTTGCGCTTGAGCTCCTGGACGGCGGCGAGCGTGTCGTAGGTCTCGCCCGACTGGCTGATCGCGACGTACAGGGTGTCGGGGTCGACGACGGGGTTGCGGTAGCGGAACTCCGAGGCGGGCTCGGCGTCGGCGGGGATGCGCGCGAGCTCCTCGATGAGCTGGGCGCCGATCTGGCCGGAGTAGTAGGCGGAGCCGCAGCCGATGATCTTCACGCGGCGGAAGGAGCGGGTCTCGCGCGCGTCCATGTTGAGCCCGCCCAGGTGGGCGATGTGGAAGCGCTCGTCGAGGCGGCCGCGCAGCGTGCGGGCGACGGTCTCGGGCTGCTCGGAGATCTCCTTGAGCAGGTAGTGCTCGAAGCCGCCGGTGTCGTAGTGCCCGGCTTCGACGTCAACGGTCAGGGGCTCCTTCGCGGTCTCCAGGCCGCCGCTGGCGAAGGTGTGGAAACCGTCCGCCTTGAGCACGGCCAGCTCGCCGTCCTCCAGGTGGACGACCTGGCGGGTGTAGCGGACCAGCGCGGCCACGTCCGAGGCGGCGAACATCTCCTTCTCGCCGATGCCGAGCACGATCGGGCTGCCGTTGCGGGCCACGACGACCTCGCCGGGCCGCTCGGCGTCGAGGACCGCGATGCCGTAGGTGCCGACGACGCTCTTGAGCGCCTTCCTGACCGCCTCCTCCAGGCTGGAGGTCTCCTCGACGGTGCGGGCGATCAGGTGGGAGAGCACCTCGGAGTCGGTCTCGGAGACGAAGACGACGCCGTCGGCCTCCAGCTTGGCGCGCAGTTCCGTGGCGTTCTCGATGATGCCGTTGTGGACGACCGCGACGCGCTCGTCGGCGGAAAGGTGCGGGTGGGCGTTGACGTCGCTGGGCACGCCGTGGGTGGCCCACCGTGTGTGACCGATGCCGAGCGTGCCCTTGAATCGCGCGGGTACGGCCTGCGCCAGGTCGGCCACCCGGCCCTTGACCTTGCGGACCTTGAACCCCTTGTTGGAGACGACGACCCCGGCCGAGTCGTACCCGCGGTACTCCAGTCGCTGCAGACCCTCCAGCAAGATGGGGGCGGCGTCCTTCGGACCGACGTAAGCCACAATTCCGCACATACGGGCGTCCTCTCTTATCCGTAAACGATGCGGCGCAGCTGGCGCAGGGACAGCTCCGGTGCCGCGACCCGGCGTCCCGGCAACTCGGCGGCGATCCTGGGGAAGATCTCGTCGTTGGTGAGGCCGCGGGCCTTCAACTCGGCGTGCCGCCGCCGGACGAACTCCTCCACCGTTTCGGAGAAGTACGCCAGCACCTCGGCGACCACGCGGGCCGCCTCACCGGGGCCCAGCGGACTGGTCCTGGTCAGGTGCGCGATGA
The DNA here is from genome assembly GCF_042740555.1 of Nonomuraea sp. NPDC059007. Classification (NCBI taxonomy): domain Bacteria; kingdom Bacillati; phylum Actinomycetota; class Actinomycetes; order Streptosporangiales; family Streptosporangiaceae; genus Nonomuraea; species Nonomuraea sp. NPDC059007. Next base: position 63,508 of record NZ_JBHYJD010000010.1, read on the forward strand.
GCTCTTCGTAGGGATGCCGTGCCGTGGACACAGTCGAGGACATTACGCATCTGGGCCAGGTTCAAACAACTTCCTGCCCGAAATCGGGCAGGAATTGGCGACTTCGTCCCGTGCCTTTGCCTCGCAAGGCCGCAAAATCGGACCACATACGCATCGCACGCCCCGGGTGACACTCTTCTCACAGGGCATGATTACTCTATGTAGTTGTATGCTGCCTTTCCGTGGGAGTTGTCATGCCACACTGGATCGCCCTCACCCTCGCCACCGGCCTCCTGACCGCACCCACCCCCCAGCCCGGACGGCAGGGCGACTTCGCCGAGGCCGCCCGGGAGTACGGCGTTCCGGTCAGCGTGCTGCTCGGGGTCTCCTATCTGCAGTCGCGGTGGGACGACCACGCCGGGCTGCCGAGCGTGTCCGGGGGCTATGGGCCGATGCATCTGGTGGACGGGGGCGCGGCCGTACCGGAAGGTCATCATCACGACGGCGACCCGCGCGGCGACGACGCCCGCCCCATGCGGCCGCCCACGACGCCGCACGATCCGGGTTCCGCCGAGGCTCCTGAGGACACGTTGCGGGAGGCGGCGCGGCTGAGCGGGATCGGGGCGGCGCGGCTGCGGCGCGATCCGGCCGCGAACATCAAGGGCGGGGCGGCGCTGCTGGCCTCCTATCAGGCGCGGCCCAGCGGGGCTCCGGCGGACTGGTATGACGCGGTCGTGCGGTACGCGGGGTCGCGTGGGTTCGCGGACGAGGTGTTCGCGCTGATGAGGACGGGGGCGGCCCGCCGTACCGAGGACGGCTCCCTCGTCCGGCTGGCCGCCGCGCCCGAGGCGGTGCCGCCCGCGCGCCCGATGCGGAAGGCGGCGAACCCGGCCGAGTGCCCGACCTCGCTGGACTGCGAGTGGATGCCCGCGGCCTTCAAGAGGTTCGGCAAGAAGAAGGACTACGGCAACCACGACCGCCTGAACCGGCCGCGGCGCGTCGACTACATCGTCATCCACGACACCGAGGGCTCCTACGCGGGCGTGCCGTCCATGGTGGGCAATCCCCGATACGTCAGCTGGCACTACACCATCCGCTCCCGCGACGGGCATGTCGCCCAGCACGTGCGAAATCGCGATATTGCCTGGCATGCGGGCAACTGGGATATCAACTCGCGCTCCATCGGCATCGAGCACGAGGGCTATCTGGCGAGGGGCGGCGCCTGGTACACCGAGGCGATGTACCGCTCGTCGGCGCGGCTGGTGAAGCACCTGGCGTCGGTGTACAAGGTGCCGCTCGACCGCGCGCACATCATCGGCCACGACAACGTGCCCGGCACCACCCCGAGCACCGTGCCCGGCATGCACGAGGACCCCGGCCCGTACTGGGACTGGGCCCGCTACTTCGCCCTCATGGACGCCCCGCTCAAGCCGTCAGGCAACGGCGACTCGGTCGTCATCCGCCCCGGCTTCGACGAGCACCGCGAACGCTACACCGGTTGTTCGAGCAAGCGCCCCGCCCGCGCCTGCCCGTCGCAGGGCTCGGCGTCGGTGTGGCTGCGCACCGCACCGCGCGAGGACGCGCCGCTCGTCGACGACATCGGCAAGCGCGTGGGCCAGGGCAGCACCTACAGCGTGTACGACCACAGCGCCCGCGCCTCGACCGGCCAGCGGTTCGCCGTGGCCGGGCGCGAGGGCGAGTGGACCGCGATCTGGTACCTGGGTCAGAGGGCCTGGTTCCACAACCCGCCGTCCGCGCCGACCGCCATCCCGGCCGCGGGCCCGCTGGTGACGCCGGTGAAGGACAAGGTGCGGGTGTACGGCCGGGCGTACCCCGAAAAATCCGCCTATGCCGGATCGCGCAGCCGCTTCCAGCGCCACGTCCCCCTGAACTACGTCATCCGCCGCGGCCAGTCCTACTCCGCGGGCCTCACCCTGACCGGCACCTACCACCGCGCCGACTCCATCCACCCCGCCCGCCACGACACCGTCAAGGGACGGCTGCGCTACCACCAGATCCAGCTCGGGCACCGGGTGATGTTCGTACGGGCGGAGGACGTGCGGGTCGTCAGGTGAGACCCGTACACGCGCGGTGCGCACGGGCACTCCACGGAAGCGATATGGTTTTCCCGTGACCGGCGCTCACCGCCGGACACACGCGGAAGTGGCTCAGTGGTAGAGCATCACCTTGCCAAGGTGAGGGTCGCGGGTTCAAATCCCGTCTTCCGCTCGGAGTGCGATCTCCTGGTGGAGTGGCCGAGAGGCGAGGCAGCGGCCTGCAAAGCCGTCTACACGGGTTCAAATCCCGTCTCCACCTCGGTTGTACGGCGGACCGCCAGGATCCGCTAAAGTAGGTCAAGCGCCATGCGGAAGTGGCTCAGTGGTAGAGCATCACCTTGCCAAGGTGAGGGTCGCGGGTTCGAATCCCGTCTTCCGCTCGTTCGACAATTGAATAATCCCAGGACGATTAGCTCAGCGGGAGAGCGCTTCCCTGACACGGAAGAGGTCACTGGTTCAATCCCAGTATCGTCCACCAGCATGACCCAGCCCTCCACCTGAGGGCATCTTCACCGCCATCCGCGCGTCCCGCTGGCGTGTCTGACGTTCCAGGCAAGGTCACCGGGAAGGCCGACGGCCGTTCCTTCCCTCGCCGAGCGCTCGCCTTCGAGCTCTACCCGGGCGTGAACTGCACCTCGCTGGTCGGACTCTCGGTGTGGCCAGGAGGCTGTCCGCCGGGCAGGCGCGTGAAGACCACGGCTTCCGCTCGCGGATCGTCGGGTCGAACGGTCGGCAGGCACGTCCGGGTTCCGGTCAGGAAGCGATGTGCTCCCAGTTCTCGGTCCTGGCGCAGTCCTTGAAGCCGAAGCGGCGCGCCGCCTGGCCCACGGCCTTCGCCGACTCCATCGCGATGCCCGCCTGCATGACCCGGAGGACGTCCGCCACCTGCGGCGACTCCATCATGCCGCTCATCTTGCGGAGGTCGGCGGTGTAGTCGGCGAGCTTGGTCAGCCAGTCGTTCAGCTCGGCCTGGCCGGTCTCCGGCCTGGGCAACCGGCGGGTGTGGTCGTGCAGGTCCGTCAGGAGGGCCACGCGCTCACGGATGCCCGGCGAGTCGTCGGCGCCGATCCCGTCGCCGTAGGCCAGGTCGCCGGCGAACCGCTCGCTGATGACACGGCACTTCTCGTCCGCGCTGTCGATCAGCGCCTGCCTGGGAGGAGCGGAGCAGCCGGCGAGCAGCAGCAGCACGATCCCCGTGAGAGTCGTCTTCGTCACCCGGACAGGATGGTACGCCCGCCCCGGGAGGGCTCCCCGGCGCCGGCGGGCGGGGCCGGCGCCGGGTTTTCCTGGATGGTCAGGTCAGGGCGGGTTCGAGGATGCGGTTCTGCTCGTCTACCAGGATCACCCGGGGCTGGTGGTCGGCGATCTCGTTCTCGGCCAGCTGGGCGTAGGTGATGATGATGACGGTGTCGCCGCGCTGGACGAGCCGGGCCGCGGCGCCGTTCACCACGACCTCGTTGGCGCCCGGCGTCCCAAGGATCGTGTACGTCTCGAACCGGGCGCCGTTGTTGACGTTGACGACGTGCACCAGTTCGTGGACGCCGATGCCCGCCGCCTCCAGCAGTTCGGGCGAGAGCGTGAGCGAGCCCACGTAGTTCAGGTCGCTGTCGGTGACCGTGGCCCGGTGGATCTTGGAATTCATGAAGGTGCGCAACATGCGGTGAGCCCCTGTCTGTGTCGGTGGAAAGCCGTCGGAAAGTCGATGGATACTACAGGGCCGACGCCCGCGCCGAGTTTATCCAGCCGCACCCCCGACCACCAGCGAAAAACTCTCCGGTGCATCTTTAAGGAATACTGAAAGGCCCTCGATTCGGCTCAGCCCGAATAGATTGGCAGCCGCAGCCGGGGCCCATAACGTCGCCTCCAAGGGGTAATCGGGGAGGAACTTCGGGCGCAGGCAGGACGGGGCGCGCCGTTTTCCCACGTATGTTCAGAAGGGGATTCCGCCATGCCGAATTCCGTGACCAAGCATTACATCGATCAATGTCTGGACGAGCGATCCGGCCTGCGTGACGCGGTACGGCGGGCGCCGTTCTCACCGGCCTTCGCCCACGCCTACGGGCAGCGGCTGGCCGATCGGCCGTGGTTCGCCGGTGAGTCGCGGCTGCGTGAGTTCGCCGCCGATCTGCGGCCGTTCCTGGATCTGCTGGTGTCGCTGCCGTGGCGGTTGTTCGACGGCGACCTGGCGGCGTACTGCGCGACGCTGGGTGTCAGTCCCCGGCACGCCGCGGTGATGACGAGGAACGCGACCCGCAATCCGCCCAGGTACGCCCGCCCTGACGTGTACTTCGACGGCTCGGCGTTCAAGCTGCTGGAGCTCAACATCTGCAGCGCGCTCGGCGGGCTCGACCAGGCGGCGGTCAACCGGGCGCTGCTGGAGGTGCCCGAGTTCCGGGCTTTCGCCGAGGAGCACCGGCTCGGGTTCTCCGACACGGCCGCCGAGTTCGCCGCGGCCCTGCACGACATCGCCGCCCCGGTGGCGGAAGGCGACAGCCCGGTGGTGGCCATGACCGAATGGACGGACGGCCTGGCCGCCTATGGGCACCGTATGCAGGTGCTGCAAGAGCAAATGGGCGCGGCCGGGCTCGACGTACGGCTCGCCGAGGCGGGCCAGTTCAAGGAAAAGGCCGGAAAGCTCTTTCTGGACGGCACGCCTGTCGACATGGTCCTGCGCTATTTCTCGGTCGACGAAATATGTTCCGACCCGTCGGGAGAAGAGGTCGTGGAGCCGATAGTGCGGGCCCACGAATCGGGCCGGACGGTTCTCCATTCAACGCTCGACAGCTATCTCTACTCCAACAAGGGCTGCATGTACCTGCTGTCGGACCCGCGCTGGCGTGCGGCGTTCACGGCCGAGGAGTCCGCGCTGATCGACCGGGTGCTGCCGTGGACGCGGGCCCTGTCGGGCACGGACGTGGTCGAGCGGGCGCTGGCCGAGCGCGAATCGCTCATCCTCAAGCCGCGCGTCGGCTACGCCGGCACCGGGACGGTCGCCGGGTGGACGGCCGGTGAGCGGGAGTGGCGGCAGGCGGTGGCGGCGCACACCGGCGACGGCTACATCGTCCAGCGGCGGGTGACACCGCAGGCCGAGCCGGTCTGCGACGCGGAAAGCGGCGAGGTGGCCGACTGGATCGCCGCCTGGAGCTTCTTCTTCACCGACCGCGGTTACGCGGGTTCGTCGTTCATCCGCGCCATCCCGGCCGGCTCGGGGCCGATCATCAGCCCGTCCACGCAGCCGCCGATGCGTACCACCAGCGTCTTCACCTTTCCGCACGAATGAGGGGTTGCAGCCATGACCGAGATCATCAGGAAACGGGCCGAGCGCGTCCTTGTGATCGGCGCCGGTGTGAGCGGCCTGACCACGGCCCTGTCGTTGGCGCGGGCCGGGTTCGAGGTCGTCGTCGCCGCCGAGAAGGACGCCGCGCAGTGTGTGTCCGTGGTGGCGGGCGCCTTGTGGGAGTGGCCGCCCGCGGTGTGCGGCTACCACCATGACCAGATCTCGCTGTCGCGCTCGAAGGGGTGGTGCATGGAGTCGTACGAGATCTTCGACGGCCTCGCCGCCGACCCGTCGACGGGCGTGTTCATGCGGGTCTCGAACTTCTACTTCACCCACCGTGTCGAGCAGCACGTCCACGACCAGAACAAGATGAACGAGCTGGCCGTCAGGGTACGCGGGTTCGAGCGTGACCCCGGCCTCGCCTCGGCCAACGGCGTGAACCCGACGTACGGGATCCAGGACGCCTACCGGCACCTCGCCCCCATGATCGACACCGACACCTACACCGGCTGGCTGCTGCGGCAGGCGGAGGAGGCCGGGGTCAAGGTCGTGCGGGCGCGGGTCTCCGGCCTGCTGCGTGGGCAGGAGCGCGAATTGCACCAGGCGTACGGCGTGGACGCGATCGTCAACTGCACCGGCCTCGGCGCGGCCGAACTGCACGGGGTGCCCATGTACCCGCTGCGCGGCGCGCTGGTGCGGGTGCTCAACGACGGCAGCCGGATCCCGAGGATCGAGGAGGCGCACTGCGTCTCCCACGACGAGCGCAACGGGGACGAGCAGGACATCGTGTTCATCGTGCCCCGCGGTGAGAACCTCGTCGTGCTGGGCGGCCTCGCCGAGCCCGACCAGTGGAGCACCGACATCAACCTCGACAACCACCAGCCGGTACGCGACATGTACAACCGGTGCGTGCAGTTCATGCCGGCGATCGGCAAGGCGGAGATCGACCCGGTCGAGCCGGTACGCGCCGGCCTGCGGCCCTTCCGCAAGCAGAACGTCTGCCTGGAGAGCGAGCCGGGAACCCGCATCGTGCACAACTACGCGCACGGCGGCGCCGGGTTCAGCTTCTCGTGGGGGTGCGCGCGGGAGACGGTCGACATGGTGAAATCCTTCGCGATCTGAACGCGGGGCGGGGGGCTCGGTGGTCCGGGCCCCCTCAGAGGGGGATCTCGGTCAGCCACTCCGGGTGGCGCTCGGAGCGTCCGCGCACGATCGCCGCGTACTCCCGCTCCAGCCGCGCCGTCACCGGCCCCATCGTCCCGTCGCCGACGCGGCGCCCGTCGACGGCGGTGACCGGCAGGATCTCCCAGGCGGTGCCCATGAAGAACACCTCGTCGGCCAGGTAGAGCTCGCTGCGGTCGACCTCCCGCTCCTCCAGCGCCAGCCCGAGGTCGCGGGTCAGCGCGCAGACGCTGTCCCTGGTCAGCCCGGCCAGCAGGCCACTGGTCAGCGACGGGGTGATCACCGTACCGTCGCGCACGAGGGCGACGCAGGCGCCCGGACCCTCGCTGACCTTGTGCCGGTCGTTGAGCAGGATGGGCCAGTCGTGGCCGTTCTCCCTGGCCTCCATCATCGCCAGCCGCCCGTTGTGGTAGTTGGAGAACGTCTTGGCCCGCGGCGGCATGGACGCGTCGCTCACCCGGATCCACGAGCTGACCGCGGCGCGGCAGCCGCGCGGCGTCAGCAGGTGGCTGTGGAAGGGCCAGCTGTCGACGACGATCTCGCAGCGGGTGCCCGCCGGGACCATCTGCTCGCGGATCACGCCGCGCGGGAAGGCCCACGGCCGGATGTAGGTGTCGGTACGGCAGGCGTTGGCGCGCAGCAGGCCGAGGATGGCCTCCCGCAGGTCGTCCACGCCGCCGGGCAGGTCGAGCCGGCACAGCCGCGCCGAGTCGAACAACCTGCGCAGGTGGTCGTCGAGCCGGAAGGCCAGCAGGCGGCGCCCGTCCGCGGCGAGGTAGGCCTTGATGCCCTCGAAGACGGCGGCGACCGAGGCGTGGCCGACCGCGTTGACGTGCACGGTGGCCTGCTCCCACGGCACGAGGGCGCCGTCGCGCCAGATCCACTCCGGATGCCCGCTGCCGCGGGCGGCCAGCGAGGCGAGGGTGTCGGGGGCCTGGGTGTCGGCGGCCTGAGTGTCTGCGGCCTCAGTGTCGAGTGCGTGCGTCATGCGGCCGCCACCTCCAGGCCGTCGAGCGAGATCTGGTACAGGGTGTCGAGGACGGCGCTGGCCGCGCCGAGGTCGGCGTGGCGGCCGGCGGCGCTGGGCACGGCGACGCAGCGCAGTCCGGCGGCCCGCGCGGCGGCGACCCCCACCTCGGAGTCCTCCAGCGCCAGCACCTCCTCGGCCCGCAGCCCGCACCGCCGCAGGGCCAGCAGGTACAGGTCGGGAGCGGGCTTGGCGGCGATGCCGCCGTCGGCGGTGACCAGGTGGTCGAACCACTCGAGCGCCCCGAGCCGCCCGAGGTGCCCGGCCACCCAGGTGCGCGGCGAGCCGGAGACCACCGCGAGCCGGATGCCGCGCCGCGCGGCCTCCCCGGCCAGCGCCCGTACGCCGGGCCGCAGCGGCTCGGCGTCGGACAGCTCCTGCTTGCGGGCCAGCCGCCAGGCGACCTCCTCCTCGGTCACCGCGCGGCCGAGCGTGCGCCCGAGATGCCCGGCCGCGATGTCGGCGCCGGAGGAGCGTCCGGTCATCGCCGTCCACACCGACTCGGGAAAGGCGAGGCCGAAGCGGGCGTAGAGGTCGCGCCAGGACTGCCGGGCGGCCCGTTCGGTGTCGCAGAGCAGGCCGTCGAAGTCGAAGAACAGTCCCCGGACGGCCATCACGCGGGCTGCCCTGCGTGGACGGGGCCGAGGACGCGGCCGAGGTAGTCGTTGGCGAACACGCCGTCGGGGTCGAGCGCGGCGCGCACACGCGCGAAGCTCTCCCACTCCGGGTAGCGCGGGCGCAGGATCTCGGCGGTGGCGGTGTGCGCCTTGCCCCAGTGGGGCCGGGCGTCGAGGTCGCGCAGCACGGGCTCGGCGACGCGCAGGATCTCGATGTAGCCCGCCGTCCTGGGCACGCACAGGTTGACGTAGCCGGTCCGCCGGCCGTACGCGGGACTGAGCGGGGAGTCGTCGGGGGCGCCTACGCGCACGAGCACCGAGTACGGCGAGTAGTGGCCGAAGCGGCGCAGCGCGCCGCGCAGCCCGGCCAGCGCGGCGGGGATGTTCTCCAGCGGCAGCGCGTGCTCCATGGCCAGGAACTTGATCGGCTGCGGGAAGGCGAAGACCCGGTGGGCGGTGTCCACGTAGGAGACGCGCTCGCCGGTGGCGGGTGTACGGCCCAGGCGGGGGACGATGCCGGGGCGCAGCCGTCCGGCCAGGCCGGACAGGCCGCAGCGGACCTCGGCCAGCGTGCTGTCGTAGCGGTGCAGCGCGGCGCGCGGGGTGGGCGGCGCGGCGGTGCGGTCCAGCGCGCGGGTGGCGGCGCCGTCGGCCCACGGCAGCCAGGAGAACGAGACGTGCTCGGCGCTGCCCGCCCACTCCCCGAAGCGTTCGAGCAGCGCGTCGAGCGGCTCGCGGCCGAGTACGGCGCGCAGGTTGAAGCGCGGCACCACGCGCAGCGTGACCTCGGTGATCACGCCGAGGGCGCCGAGCGAGGTGCGCGCGCACCGGAACAGCTCGGGGTCCTCGCGGGTGTCGCACTCGCGTACGGAGCCGTCGGCGGTGACCAGGCGCAGGCGGGTGACCTGGCCGGAGAACGGCGGATGGGTCAGGCCGGTGCCGTGGTTGCCGGTGGCCAGCGCCCCGGCGACGGTCTGCGCGGCGATGGTGCCGAGGTTGCCGAGCGCCAGCCCGGCGCGGTCGAGGGCGGTGCTCAGCATGTGTAAGGAGGTTCCGGCGCGCACGGTGACGGTCCCGGCGGCGCGGTCCACGCCGGCGACGCCGCGGAAGCGGGTCAGGTCGAGCAGCGTGCCGTCGGTGCAGGCCAGCTGGTTGAAGGAGTGCCCGGTGCCGACCGGGCGCACGGTGCGGCCGGCCTTGGCCGCGGTGCGCACCGCGTGGACGATCTCCTCCTCGCGGGTCGGCGCCAGCAGCGTGGCGGGGGCGCAGCGCGCGGTGCCCGACCAGGTACGCCAGGTGGGTCGGTTGCTCATGTTCTCCCGTTCCCTGTGGAGAGGTGGGTGCGGTAGCGGGAGACCGCGTCGGACCAGTCCGGCATGGTGATCCCGAGGTGCTTCAGGCGGCCGGTGCTCAGGGTGGAGTTGCGCGGGCGGCGGCCGAGGAAGCCGCAGTCGTCGAGCGCGACCGGCTCGGCGGCCCGGCCCTCGCGCCCCAGCGCCACCCTGGCGACGTCGAACCAGCTGGCCGAGCCGGTGTTGGCCACGTGGAGCGTCCCCGCGGTGCCCCGCTTGAGCAGCAGCACCATGGCGCGGGCCAGGTCGACGGTGTAGGTGGGGCAGCTGAACTGGTCGTGGATGAGGCGTACGCGCTCGCCCCGCTCGGTCTGGCGGATCATGGCGAGCACATTGTCGGTGCGCTCGTCGCTGCCGCCGAACAGCCAGGAGGTGCGGATGACGAGGTGGTCGTCGACCGTGGCCGCGATGCGCTCGCCGGCCAGCTTGCTCAGCCCGTACACGCTGAGCGGGCCCGGGGTGTCGGTCTCGCGGTAGCCGCCGTCGGGGGTGTCGGCCCCGTCGAAGACGTAGTCGCTGGAGACGTAGACCAGGCGGCTGCCGGTCCTGCGGCAGGCGTCCGCGACGTTGCGGACGCCTGCCACGTTCACGCGCAGCGCGAGCTGCGGGTCGGCCTCGCACTCGTCGACGATCGCGTGCGCGGCGGTGTGGACGACGACGTCGGGCGCGAAGTCCTCGACGGAGGCGCGCACCGCGCCGGGGTCGCCGATGTCGAAGTCGGCCACGGAGACGCCGCGCACGTCCCAGCCCGCGGTGAGCGGGTCGGCGGCCAGCGCGGCGCGCAGTGCGGTGCCGAGCATCCCGTCGGCTCCGGTGAGGTAGATCCGCATTCCCCCGCGTCTCCTTTACAGGTGGCCGAACTCGGCCAGCAGCTCGGACACGGTCGCCCCCGAGTTGATCTTGTCGCGGATCGTCTTCTCCTTGCCGATCTGCACGCGGGTGCCTTCCAGCACGTCCTGGGCGTCGGCGGAGGGGACGACGGCGATGCCGTTCTCGTCGGCCACGATGATGTCGCCCGGGTGGATGACCTGGCCGTCCACCACGACGGGCACGTTCACCTGCACCGGCTCCGTGCGGTTGTGCACGGCGGTGGGCGAGGGCCTGGGCACCGTGCCGCGGTACCAGACCGGGAAGTTCAGGTCGCGGATCTCGTCCACGTCGCGGATGGCGCCGTCCACGATCCCGGCCGCGACGCCCGCCTTCAGCGAGAGCGTGGACATCAGCCCGCCCCACATCGCGGTCCTGGTGGAGCGGTGACAGGCGAGCACGATCACGTCGCCCGGCCGCGCCCTGCTCAGCACCGGCATGCAGTCGACGAGGTCGTCGATGGACAGGTTCACGGTGATCGCGGGCCCGACGATCTTGTGGTGCGGCAGCACCGGCAGCAACCCCCCGATGGCTCCGGTACGGCGGCGCGCGTCGGTCACCAGGCAGCTCGGGCTGTACTCCTTCAACACCTCGCGGAAGGCGTCGATGATCTCCTGCGGAGGGCGCGGCATGTCGTTGTAGACGGTCTCCACTGTGGTCCTTTCAGGAAACGTGTTTACGGATGGTGTCGGCCAGGTGCTCGGGGCTCAGCCCGTGGGCGGCGAGCACCTCGTCGTCGCGCCCGCAGCGGGGCACGTCCTCGACGCCGATCCCGAGGAAGGCGGGCGGGCCGGGCAGGCCCAGCTCCAGCAGCGTCCTGGCCACGACGTCGGCCTGGCCGCCCCTGGTGTAGTGGTTCTCCACGACGAACAGCCGGTCGGCGCGGCCGGCCAGGTCGGCCAGCCAGCCGGCGTCCACGCGGTTGAGCCAGGGCAGGTTGACCACGGTGAGCTCCAGGCCGGTCGCGGCCAGCGCCTCGGCCGCGCGCAGCAACTGGGCCAGGACGATCGGCCCCGAGCCGATGGCCACGGTCCGGCCGCCCTCGCGCACGACGGTGCCCCGGCCGGGCACGAGCGGCGCGGCGGGCAGCGTGGCGGTCTCCGGCGGGCAGGGCACGCTGACCAGCCGGAGGTAGACGCTGTGCGGGGTGTTCGCGCAGAAGTCGACCGCGGCCCGCGTCTCCTCGGGGCTCGCCGGCTCCAGGATCACCAGGCCGGGCATCGCGGCCAGCGCGCTCACGTCGCGGACCGCCTGGTGGGAGTGGCCGGGCGCGGCTGGCAGCAGCCCGGCCAGCGACCCGACGTAGATCACCTTCCGGCCTTCCGTGGCGTTGGTGTAGATCTGCTCGTTCGGCCGGGCGTGCAGGAAGCAGGAGAAGGAGTGCGCGAACGGCAGCAGCCCCCGGTAGGCCAGGCCCCCGGCGATCGAGACCATGTCCTGCTCGGCGATGCCGCATTCGACGAAGCGCAGGGGGAAGCGGCGCCAGAACGGGATCAGGCCGGTGTCGAGCACGAGGTCGGCGTCCAGGGCGATCACCCGGGCGTCCCGGGCGGCCAGGTCGGCGAGGGCTTCGCCGTACACCTCGGGGAGTTTGGGTGTCTGGAGCTTGACGGGGGGCTGGTCCTGGGCGGTGCTCAGCCCGAACGGACCGCAGCTCGCGCGGGCGGCGTCGAGGAGCTCGCCGTGCGCGGCGAGGTAGTCCTCGCGGGCGGGCGCGCCGCTGTGGAAGCGGTAGCGCCACTCGTCCTCGCGCATCGAGGTCGCGGCGAAGCGCGCGCAGCCCGCGCCCTTCACCGTGTCGGCGATGATCACGGCGGGCCGGTCGGCGTGATCGTCGGCGCGGCGGGCGAAGGTGGCGGCCAGTTGTTCCTGGTCGTGCCCGTCGCACCGCAGGACGGCCCAGCCGAACGCGGTGAACTTGGCCTCCAGGTCGCCGAGGTCGCTGACGTCGCGTACCCAGGTGTCGGACTGGATCTTGTTGTGGTCGACGATGACGGTCAGCTCGCCCATGCCGGAGCGGGCCGCGCCGGCCAGGGCCTCCCAGTTCTGGCCCTCCTGGAGCTCGCCGTCGCCGGTCAGCACGTAGACGCGCTGGTCGCGGCCGAGCAGCCGGTTGGCCAGCACGACGCCCTTGGCCTTGGAGATGCCCATGCCGAGCGAGCCGGTGTTGAAGGGCATGTGCGGGGTGCCGACGTCGGGGTGGCCGGGCAGGCCGCCGAGGCGGCGCAGCCGGTGCAGAAGGTCCTCCTCCAGCCGGCCGAGACCGATCAGCGCCGCGTACAGGCCGGGGGCGTCGTGGCCCTTGGAGGAGAAGAACAGGTCGTCCTCGCGCAGCTCTTCGAGCAGGAGCCGGCTGATGACGTCGGCGGCGCTGAAGCTGGACCCGAGGTGCCCGGATCCGGCGCGCATGATCATGTAGAGGGTGTTGATCCTGGTGAGGGTGGCGAAGGCGTGGGCCCGGCGGCAGGGGTCCTCGATGCCGCCGAGCACGCGCGTGATCTCGCTCACCGGCACCCAGGCCAGCGTGCGGGTCTCACCAGCAGACGTAGCCGCCATCGACCTGCAACTCCGTTCCTGTGACGTAACTGCTCTGGTTGGAGGCGAGGAAGAGCAGCGGGCCCGCCAGGTCCTCGTGGCGGGCCATCCGCTGCAGGGGCACTTTGGCGCTGAACTTCCTGCGGAACTCGGGGTCCTGGCCGCCGAGCACGCCGCCGGGCGAGAGCGTGTTGACCCGCACGCCGCGCGGGCCCCACAGCGCGGCCAGGTACCGGGTCAGCGCGGACACCCCGGCCTTCGACATGCCGTACGCGGGCGGCTTGAGGAAGGGCGGGTCGAGCGGCAGGTGCTCGTACAGCCGGGGGTCGGGGGCCATGGTCCCGTAGAGGGAGCCGATGTTGACCACCGAGCCCCGGCCGTTCCTGGCCAGCTCGGCGCCGAACACCTGGCAGGCGCGCAGCGTGCCGTGCAGGTTGACGTCCAGCACGGCCGCCGAGCGCTCGTCGGGGATGTCCTCGAACGTCCAGCTCCCGGTGGCGGCCGACGGCGGCTGGTCGATCCCGGCGTTGTTGACCAGGATGGCCGGCCGGCCCAGCTCGGCCAGGCACAACTCCAGTGCCGCGCCCAGGCTGAGCCGGTCGGTGATGTCGGCCTTGGCGAGCACGAAGCGCTCGTCGCCGTGGCGGGTCAGGGTCTCGGCCAGCTCCGCGCTCAGCTCGGCGTGGATGTCGAGGCCGAGCACCCTGGCGCCCGCGCCGAGCAGCGCGTCGGTCCAGACCGCGCCGAGCCGGCCCAGCACGCCGGTCACGACCGCGATCTCCCCGGTCAGTTCGATGTTCAGCGCAGTCACCCTCAGCCGAGAAGGTCGGGGCTGAGGTCGGCGTCGAAGGCCAGCGGCGCGCGCAGCGTGCGCCCCACGACCTGTCCCAGCAGGTACGGCCGCATGCCGTCGCCGCCGGGTGACTTGATCGCGATGTCGTCCTCGGTCAGCACGTGGCCGGTGTCCAGGTCACGGGCGGCGACCAGCTTCTTGCCCAGCTTCCGCAGCGCCGGGGCCTCCGCGGGCAGCTGGCGCTTCTCCCCCGAGCCGAGCGACTCCCGGGTACGGCGCAGCCCGGCCACCAGTTCTCCCAGCTGCTCCGGTTCGAGGGAGAAGTGGTGGTCGCTGCCCGGCCTGGTGCGGTCGAGGGTGAAGTGCTTTTCGACCACCCGGGCGCCCAGCGCGTAGGCGACGTAGCTGAGATCGGGTCCCAGGTCGTGGCCGGAGAAGCCGACCACGACGTGCGGGAACTCCCGCCGGTAGGTGCCGATGACCGACAGGTTCAGGTCGGTGGCCGAGACGGGGTAGATGGCGGTGCACTGGAGCATCGCCACGTTGGAGTTGATCGGCAGCACCACGTCGAGCGCGCGGCGCACGTCGGTCATGTCCGCGCCGCCGCTGCTCATGATCAGCGGCAGGCCGGTCTTCGCGGCGTAGCTGAGCAGCGGGGTGTTCGTGAGGTCCGCGGAGGCCAGCTTGATCGCCGGGACGCCGATGCCGACGAGGAAGTCGACGCTGGCGAAGTCGAAGGCGGTGGAGATGAAGTCGATGCCCGCCTCGCCGGCCACCTTCGCGAGGTGCGTGTATTCGTGGTGGCCGAATTCGAGGGCCTCTCTGTGGGCGCCGTAGGTGGCGCCGTAGCTGTTTCTGCCGGTATAGGGCTCGTCGTACATCGCCTTGGTGTACAAGGTCGTGTTCTCGCGCTTCTGAAGTTTGGCCGCGCTCGCGCCGGCGGCGGCGGCCTTCAGGACGAGTTCTTCCGCCTTATCCAGGTCGCCCTCGTGGTTGTGCCCGATCTCCGCGATTACATACGCGTCGGAACCATCCGAGATCACTCTGCCGGCTATTGCCAGTTCCCGCGAACTCATTTTTCCCCTTTACCATGCACACGTGTCGACATGCGGCGCGAATGTTTGTCGCTCCGCACTCTTGGCCGTAACCGACTCGTACCAGAGGAAGCATGCTCCAGCGCTGGTCAGCGCCTTGCGATGGGAGATCCTCAAGTGTCTCCGCCCAGGCGAGCATGCTCGCCGAATACACCTTTGGATTGTTTATCCGTGCCGATCAACCGGCGCCGCCCTTGCCGTATCGATCACACCCCGATTTCACCCCTGGCCTCATCTCAGCGCCCATTTGGCCGCGGATCTATGTGAGGTCCCCACAAATCACTGGTCAAGTGTTACACGACCGGTCGTCGCACTGTCAACACATGACATATTTAGCCAGGTGGATCGTATTAAGTCAGGATGGCCTTAAAGCGCCGATGGACGCCACCCTTCAGCAGGGCTTCAACATTGTGATCCGATGTTCTCGGCAAATTAATGGGGCGGGATATCACGCGATGGGAGCCATTACAAGGGACTCGGCCACGGTGGTGCGCGCGTACATGACGAATCGCCCCGCGCGATGCGCGGTCACCAGTCCCGCGGAACGCAGGGCGGCGAGATGCTCCGAGACGCTGCTGGCGGCCAGACCCGTCCGATGGGTGAGCTCGGTGGTGGAGGCGGGCGTGTCGAGCTCCATGAGCAGAACGGTCCTGGAGCGCCCGATGACCGCCGCGAGAGCGTCGGCCGTGGTGCGGTCGCGGCGCTCCCACAGCGAGGCCACTCCGCGCGCCGGATAGGTCAGCGTTGGCTGCCAGGGCGGGATGGTGCTGGAGAAGACCGACGGCCAGACGAACGCCGAGGGGACCAGCAGCAGACCCTGGCCGTCCAGGGAACGCGCGCCGGAGTAGCGCGGGTGGGCGATGTGCAGGCTGCCGTCCTGCCAGCGCACGATGGAGGCCAGGTCGGCGAAGAGCCTGGCCGCGCCGCCGTCGGCCAGGCGGCGGGCGCGGTAGATCACGTCGCCCTGGTGCAGCGCGCGCAGGCGCGGCCAGTGCGGGGCGATCGCCAAGTCCCAGTACGCCTCGATCACCCCGGCCAGCCTGGCCAGGCCGGGGACCGGGTCGTCGTGGAGCGCGTCCACCCAGGGCGAGCGCGCGTCGACCATGTGCCCGAGGTCGGTCCTGACCTGGCCGGGCGGCGTGGCGCGCAGCGTCTCCAGCTGGGCGGCGAACTCGGGGGCCGGCGTGAGCGGCGGCGGCGTCAGGAAGTCCGGGATGTACCAGCTCGGCACGGGCACCAGGTCGGACAGCGGTCCGAGGTCGAGGCCGGAGGAGGCCAGCAGGGGCCGGGTCTCGGCCACCCACGGCTCGTGCACGATGTGGGCGGCCGGATCCTTCAGCACCCGGATGCTGGCGACGACCTCCTGCAGCGGGGAGGTCGCGAAGCGGGTGCGGGCGAGGTCGTCCGCCGAGAAGCCGAGCGTCAGCATGACACCCCCACAATTTCCGCGGAAAATCCATTGTGCACGCATTTCGGGCGATCGCGAGGCTTTAAGCGGCGCTTCAACCCAGGGCACAGAATCTTTCACTACTTCTTTCCGCGGCGACCCTCCATAATGGGGCCCGAAACGGATTCCGGCTTATGGAGAAACGTCTGATGCCAAGTTCCCTTTTCTCGCTGGGCGGCGACCTTCCGATCCGGAGGCTGGGCTTCGGCGCGATGCGGCTGACCGGTGAGGGCAACTGGGGCCTGCCGGACGACCCCGGGTACGCGCTCGACGTGGCCAGGCGCGCGGTCGAACTCGGCGTGAACTTCATCGACACCGCCGACGCCTACGGCCCGGGAACCAATGAGGAGCAGCTGGCGCAGGCGCTCCGGCCCTACCCCGACGGCCTGGTCATCGGCACCAAGGCGGGCCAGAGCAGGCCCAGCAGCGACGACTGGGTGCCGCTCGGCCGTCCCGAGTACCTGCTGCAGCAGGCCCACCTGAGCCTGCGCCGCCTGGGTGTCGAGCGCATCGACCTCTACCAGCTCCACCGCATCGACCCGAAGGTCCCGGCGGAGGAGCAGTTCGGGGCGCTCAAGCAGCTCCAGGACGAGGGGAAGATCCGCCACATCGGGCTGTCGGAGGTCTCGGTCGCGCAGATCGAGCAGGCGCGCAAGCAGATCGACGTGGTGAGCGTGCAGAACCTCTACAACATCACCAACCGCCGCTATGAGGACGTCATCGACTACTGCGAGCGGGAGAACATCGCGTTCATCCCCTGGTTGCCGCTGGCCAGGGGCGGCCACGCCAGCGCCGGCGGCGCGCTGGCACAGGTCGCCAAGCAGCTCGACGCCACGACCGCACAGATCTCGCTGGCGTGGCTGCTGCGCCGCTCCCCCGTGATCATTCCGATCCCGGGCACCTGCTCGATCCCCCACCTGGAGGAGAACGTCGCGGCGGGCGACATCGAGCTGACCGACGAGCAGTTCGCCTACCTCACGCGCGAGGTCGCGGGGGGCTAGGCGCCAACGGCGGCCGCCGGGGCGCGCGGTCCGGGCAGGACGGACGGCGTCCCGGCGGGCAGGGGCCCGTCGATCAGCCGGTGGTCGGGCTGGGTCACCAGCCGGGCCGCCGTGGCCAGCATCTCCACGGCCGCCATGACGGCGGGACGACGGCCGGCCTCCTGGCGCCAGACCGCGTAGACGCGCCGGCTCAGGCGGGGGCGTACCGGCACGATCCGCACGCCGTCGGGCACCTGGTCGCGGCCCAGCCTCGGCATGACCGCGACCCCGAAGCCCGCCTGCACCAGCGCCAGCTGCGTCGGGTGCTCACCGGCGGTGTGTCCCACCCGCGGCTCCACCCCGCGCTCGCGCATGGTGTGCAGCAGCCAGTCGTGGCAGCCCGTGCCGGGCGACCAGGTGATCCACACCTCCTGCGCCAGGTCCTCCAGGTCGAGCACCGAACGCTCGGCCAGCGGATGCCCGGCCGGCAGCGCCACGTCCACGACGTCTTCGAGCAACTGCTTCGTGGCCAGCCGATCGGGTACGGCCAGCGGCACGTTGAACCAGTCCTGGACCACGGCGACGTCCAGGTCCCCCCGGGACACGAGGGGCATCGAGCCTTCCTGCTCCTGCTCCGACAGCTCCACGCGAAGCTGCGGATACTCGCGTTTCAACATGGTGACGGCCCGGGGCAGCAGGCCCCGCACCGTGGACGGGAAGCCCGCGATCGACAGCTTGCCCACGACCGCGCCCCGGTACCCGTCGAGCTCGGCCTCCGCCTCGTCGGCCAGGGACAGGATGCGCTCGGCGTATCCGAGCAGGAGCCGTCCGGCGTCGGTGAGCCGCACGCCCCTGCCGTGGCGTTCCAGCATGCTCTGGCCTACCTCGCGTTCGAGCTTGGCCAGGCGCTGGGAGACCGCCGAGGTCGTGATGTGCAACACGTCCCCAGCGGCGCTGATCGAGCCGCTCCGAGCTACGGCGTGCAACGTCTGCATTAACGCCAACTCAATCATGTGCCGATCCTAACCGTGGGCCTTCCTCCTCCGTCAGCCCTGCCGGTCGGGTGGTTTTGTGCCGTTCGACGCATTCACCGGCTCCTAGGACTCCGGCTCCTCTCGCGGCAGTTCCCGCATCTTTCTCATCGGCGAGAAATAGAGCGGCAGCCACGCGAGGGCCAGTCCGGCCGCGCCCACCCAAAGGGCGGTCCGCACGCCGGCGAACTGCCCGATCAACCCGGTGAGCGCGGCGCCGAGTGAAAGCACGCCGTGCATGAGGAACCGCATGGTGGCGTTCATCCGGCCCAGCAGATGCGTGGGGGTCACCTGCTGGCGGAAGCTGATCAGGATGACGTTGTTCACGCCGATCCGGTAGTTGAGCACGAGCCAGGCGGCGCCCGCGAGCCACAGCCATATCCCGCGGTCGACGAGCGGGAACACCGCGCAGGCCGGTACGACGGCGAGCCCGATGATCCACAGGCCGCGGCCCTGTCCGAGCCAGGCCGTGACCCGGCGCGCGGTCAGGGCGCCGAGCAGCATGCCGATGCCGTCCACGGCGAAGAACAGGCCGAGCGTGAACGCCGAAAGCCCAAGCTCGCGCTGGAACATCAGCGGCATGATCACGATGATCATCGAGACCGACATGTTGACCATGGCGCCGTTGATCGCGATGGCGCGCAGCAGCGGGTGGCCGAAGACCAGGACCAGGCCCTCCCTGATCTCGCGCACGAGGTGGCGCTTGCCGCCCTCGGGCGGCGGCGGGGGCGCCTCGCGGTCGCGGATGCGCGACAGGCACAGCGCCGACCACACGTAGCCCACGGCGTCCACGGCGGCGGCCAGCGGCGCGGTGATGAGCTGGATGAGGAACCCGGCGCCGGCCGGCCCCGCCACGTTGTTGACCGCCTCCATGCCGCCCAGGTGGGAGTTGGCCTCCACCAGGCGCTCGCGCGAGACGATGGCGGGCAGGTAGCTCTGTGAGGAGACGTCGAAGAACACGGTGGCGAAGCCGCTCAGGACCACGACCACGTACAGCTGGGGGAGCGTGAGCACACCCAGCGCGTACGCCACCGGCACCGACCCGACCAGCGCGGCGCGCACCAGGTCGGCCACCACCATCACCCTGCGGCGCCCGTGCACCCGGTCCATCCACGCGCCCGCCGGCAGCCCGATCAGCAGGAAGGCGATCGTGCCCAGCATGCCGAGCACGCCGACCTGGCCCGGCGAGGCGTTGAGCACGATCACCGCGACCAGGGGCAGCGCCAGCAGCCTGATCTGGGTGCCGAACATACTGACCGCGGCGGCGGCGAACAGCAGCCGGAAGGAGCGGTTGACCCGGAACAGCGAACCCGGCCGCTCCTCCAGCGTCTCCGCCTCCGTCCCGCGGCCTTCAGCCATCGATCCTCCGGCCACGGACGTGGAACAGCTCGCCGAGTCCCTTCAGCGAGCGGTCGCAGGCCGCCGCGTCCTCGCCGACGGCGAAGCCCGCGGCCATCCGGCCCTTCACGAACGAGCCCGGCGGCAGCAGCAGCCGCTTGCCCGGCTCGGCCAGCAGGGTGACCTCCCAGATGCCCGGGGGCAGCCGGTCGGTGTCCAGGCGCAGGTCGTCCACGACCATGTCGTGCGGGGGGTAGAAGTAGCGCACCGCGGCGCTGGAGCGGCGGCGTGGCCGTACGTCGGGACGCTCGCCGCAGGCGATCCGCGCGGCGGCCACGAGCAGGTCGACGCCGGTGGCCAGCAGTCCGACGTAGGAGACGAGGTCGCCGCTGAGGCGGCCGTTCAGCTCGACCACGCGCGGGCCCCTGGCGGTGAGGCGCAGCTCGGTGTGGGTGACGCCGTTGTCGAAGCCGAGCGCGGCGTGCGCGGCGCGTACGACCTCGACGATCTCCGGGTCGTGCAGCAGCGGGTCGTCGGTGCTGACGAAGTGGCCGGTCTCCTCGAAGGTGGGCGGCCGGTCGAGCTCCTTGCGCGAGATGAACACGGGCTCGACCTCGCCGTGGAAGACGGCGGCGTCGACGCCGATCTCCGGGCCGTCCAGGTACTCCTCGACCAGCACGCCCTCGGCGTAGCGCTCGACCTCGGCGAAGTGGGCGCGCTCGGTGAAGGCGAACTGCGCGTCGAGCTGCTCGGGCCCGTCCACGCGGGCCACGCCCTCGCTGCCGGCCAGCGCCCGCGGCTTGAGCACCACCGGATAGCCGATCTCGGCGGCGACGCGGTGGGCAGCGGCGGCGTCGGGCACGGGGACAGAGCGGACCGAGCCGGGGATGTCCGGGGTCATGCGGGCGCGGGTCAGGCTCTTGTCCCTGCAGGCCAGGATGGCGTCGGAGGGGCTGGTGGGCACGCCGAGTGCCTCGGCGATGCGGGCGGCGTTGTGGACGCGCATCTCGTCGTAACAGAGCACGCCGGCGAACGGCATGCGTGTGAACAGCTCCTTCGCCGCCGCCATCGCCTCGTCCAGGTCGAGCGCGTCCACCTTCGTCTGGCCGACGAGGTAGGGCCGGTCCCAGGTGGCCTCGCGCGCGTCCAGCAGCCACAGCCGGAACTCGCGGTGCAGCCCGCGCAGCCCCCACTCGCGGTACTGCGGGTTCATCCCGCTGTTGACCAGCAGGATCAGCGGCCGGTGGTCGGCGGGGTCGGCGGGCGGGAATCCGTCGGACATGTCATCGCCCCTCGGGGTCGGTGCGCAGCCGCAGCGTGCTCACCAGTTCGTCGAAGACCGGGTCGAGTTCGTCCACGTCGTTCACCTTGAAGATCAGGTGGCCGTGGCCCTGGAAGGTGCGGGGCGGCACCTCGAGGTGGTCGCCGAGGTGGCGGTAGATCTCCACCTCGTCCACGCGCGGGTCGGCGGCCGCCCGGTCGAGGCCGACGATCTCGCTCAGCGTCCCCGCCCGCTCGGGGAAGATGTTCCAGAAGCCGATGGGCCGCGCGACCTCGCGCGGCGCGATCTCGGGGGTACGGCCCAGCGCCAGGTCCAGCGCCGCCTCCACCAGGTCCACCCCGGTGCTGAGCAGGACCGAGCGGTAGATGGGCCCGCCGCCCATGCGCGCCGCGGCTTCGAGCACGACCGGCTCCACCCCGCCGGCCAGCCGGAACTCCACGTGGGTCGGCCCGGTGAGTATGCCCATCGCCTCGTGCACGTCGCGTACGGCGGCGGCGATCCGCTCGACCGTCTTCTCCGGCAGCCGGGTGGGCGTGCAGGCGTAGACCTCCTCGAAGGTCGGCCCGGTCGGCAGCGGCTTGTCGTGGATGGCCAGCACGTGGGTCGTGCCCGCCACGACCAGGGACTCCACGCAGATCTCCGGTCCCGGCACGAACTGCTCGGCCAGGACGCCGCCGCCGTAGGAGCGCATCGCGGAGTCGTGCAGCGGGTCGTAGGTGAAGCCGGCCCACGCGCCCTCGCGGATGACGTCGAAGTGCTCCTCCAGCTCCGCCATGGTGGCGACGCTGCGCACGTACATGCTGCCGGTGCCGATGATCGGCTTCAGCACCATCGGGAAGCCGACCTCGCCGGCCGCCTTCTCCGCCTCTTCCAGGGTTGCGGCCAGGGCGAACCTGGGCTGCGCGACCCCGCCCTCGGCGAACGCGGCCCGCATCAGGTACTTGTCCCTGGCCAGGTGCGCGGTCCGCTCGCTGACCCCCGGCAGCCCGAACTCGGCGGCGACGCGGGCGGCGGAGGGCACCGCGGCCTCGGCGAAGGTGACGACCGCGTCGATCGGGGCGCTCTCCGCCGCGGCCACGGCTTTGGCGGCGCTTAACGTCTCGTCGATGCTGCTGGTGTCGGCGACCACGACCTCGTCGACGTAGTCGGCCTCCCATTCGGGATCCTTCATGATCATGATGACCCGGTGGCCGTGCTCCTCGGCGTATTTC
Source organism: Nonomuraea sp. NPDC059007 (assembly GCF_042740555.1). NCBI lineage: Bacteria > Bacillati > Actinomycetota > Actinomycetes > Streptosporangiales > Streptosporangiaceae > Nonomuraea > Nonomuraea sp. NPDC059007. The sequence continues at coordinate 85,577 of NZ_JBHYJD010000010.1, forward strand.
CGCGTGCGCGCCAGGTGCCTGCGCCGGCTCAAATTCTTTTTATGCAGCACGATAATACTCATCGAGGCCCCCACGAATTTCGTCCCGGAACACGGAGTAAAGGGATTTCGAATTCGATGCTAACCGCGGGTCACCCGGGTAACCAGTGAAAAGGTCTTTCAACCATCCTTTAGCGATGCTGAAAGCGCGTGGCAGAATGGCGCCGGTGACCTTCCACGCCCCCGAACCCCACTGGCCCGCGACCGTCGCCGAGGCCGAGGCCGAACAGGATCGCCTGCGGCCGTTCGCCGACCTGGACGGCCCGGGACCGGCCGAGGTGGGCCTGGTCGCCGGTCTCGACGTCGGGTACCGCGACGACGAGGTGGTGGTGGGCGCCGTCGTGGTGCTCGACGCCGCGAGCCTGGAGGTCGTGGACCGGGCGGTGGTCAGGCAGCGCGCGAGTTTCCCCTACGTGCCGGGCCTGTTCGCGTTCCGGGAACTGCCGCCGTTGCTGGCCGCGGTGGGCAAGCTGTCGGTCCGTCCCGAACTTCTGGTGTGCGACGGGTACGGCCTGGCCCACCCCCGCCGCTTCGGCCTGGCCTGCCATCTGGGCGTGCTGACCGGGCTGCCGGCGATCGGCGTGGCCAAGACGCCGTTCGTCGGCGAGCACGCCGAGCCGCCGCCCGCCCGTGGCGCCTGGTCGGCGATCCTGCTCGACGGCGAGGTGGTCGGCCGGGCGCTGCGCACCCGCGAGGGCGTCAAGCCGGTCTTCGTCTCCCAGGGCCACGGCGTCGGCCTGGACAACGCCTGCGCGCACATCCTGCGCCTGTCACCCACATACCGCATCCCGGAGCCGATCCGCCAGGCCGACCACCTGTCCCGCCTCCCCTGAACCCACCCACGCACGCGAAACCACCCACGTGGGTGAAACCGCCCATACGCGCGAACCCCGTCTATGTGCGCGAGCGGGCCAGGTGCCACAGCAGGAACGGCGCGCCCAGGGCGCCGGTGACCACGCCGACCGGCAGGACCGTCTCGGTCAGCAGGCGCTGGCTGATCAGGTCGCTGACCACCACGAGCGTCGCGCCCGCCCAGGCCGAGGCGGTGACCGGTGGCATCGGGGCCCGTGCCAGGCGCTGGGCCAGGTGCGGGGCGGCCAGTGCCACGAACAGCACCGGGCCCGCGGCGGCCGTCGCGAACGCCGCCAGCGCCGCCCCGCACAGCAGCAGCGCCACCCGCGAACGCTGCACCCGCACGCCCAGCCCGACGGCCACGTCGTCGCCGAGTTGCAGGGCCCGCTGCCCGCGCGTCAGCAGCAGCACCACCGGCACGAGGACGGCCAGGGCCAGCGCCAGGGGCCGGGCGTGGTCCCAGCCGCGGTCGTTGAGGTTGCCGACCAGCCAGCCGAGCGCCCTGGCCGCCTGGTACTGCTCGGCCCGGCTGAGCAGGTAGTACGTGACGCTCACGCAGATCCAGCTGAGGCCGATCCCGACCAGGACGATCCGGTAGCCGGTGGTGCCGCGGTTCCAGGCCAGCACATAGATCAGCAGACCTGCGGCCAGCGCGCCCATCAGGCCCAGGGCCTGGGAGCCGAGCCCGGTGAAGCCCAGGACGATGGCGGCCACCACCGCGGTGCCGGCGCCCTGGGTGATGCCCAGCATGTCGGGACTGGCCAGCGGGTTGCGGGTGATGGACTGGAACAGCGCCCCCGCCATGCCGAACGCGGCCCCGGTCAGCACGGCCACCACCGCCCTGGGCAGGCGCAGTTCGTGGACCAGGAAGAGGGTGGCGGGCTCACCGCTGCCCCACAGCGCGGGCAGCACCTCGCCGAACGGCACCGCGATGTCCCCGGCGCCGATCCCGACGGCCAGGCAGAAGGTCAGGAAGGCGGTGAGGGCCAGGGCCAGCCAGACCACCAGGACACGCGGGCGCGCGGTTCCCGAGACGGCGGGCCGTACCAGCCGGAAGGCCGCGCGGTGCCGGGAGAGCCGCACACCGCCGGAAGCGCTCACGGCGCGGCCGCCCTTCGGAGCCGCGCCGGGGTGGCCACCCTCGGACGCCGGGCCAGGACGGTCGCTCACAGCTCGGCCACCCTGCGGCGGCGGACCAGGGCGATGAAGAACGGCGCGCCGAGCAGCGCGGCGACCAGGCTCACGTCGATCTCCTGGGGGCGGGCCACGACGCGGCCGAGGATGTCGGCGACCAGCACGAGGCAGGGCGCGACCAGGGCGGCGCCGGGCAGCAGCCAGCGGTGATCGGGGCCGGTGACCATGCGGACCAGGTGCGGGACGGCCAGGCCGACGAAGACGATCGGGCCGGTGACGGCCACGGCGGCGCCGGTCAGGACGGTGACGGCGATCGCGGCACGCAGGCGGGTCGGGCCCAGGCGGCGGCCGAGGGTGACGGCCACGTCGTCGCCCAGGGCCAGGGAGTTGAGCGCGGGGGCGGTGCCGAACGCCAGGATCGCCCCGAGTGCCAGGAACGGCAGGACGGTCAGCACGGTCTCGTTGGAGTGGCCGGTGAGCGAGCCGGCCGACCAGTAGCGGTAGCGGTCGAGCGCTTCGGGGTCGGTCAGGGCCAGGCCGCTGGTCAGGGAGTCGAGCAGGTACGTGAGCGCGACGCCGGCCAGCGCGAGCTTGACCGGGGAGGCGCCGCCCCTGCCGCGGCTGCCCAGGGTGTAGACCACGACGGCGGCCAGCGCGGCGCCGCCGAAGGCGAACCAGATGGTGGTGAGCAGCCCGGTGGCGGCCAGGAACGTGGCGGAGGCCACGATGCCGAAGGCGGCGCCCGCGCTGACGCCGAGCAGGCCGGGGTCGGCCAGCGGGTTGCGTGTCAGGCCCTGCATGACGGCGCCCGCCAGTCCCAGCGCGGCTCCGGCGAGGATCGCGACGAAGGTGCGGGTCAGGCGGGTGCCGCGGACGATGGCCGCGGTCTCCGGGTCGACGCTCGCGGGGTCGGTCAGCGCGCGGGCGACGTCGGCGAGCGGGATGGCCCGGCTGCCGACGGCCAGGGAGAGCAGCACCAGACCGAGCAGGACGACCACGGTGCCCGTGATCAGCAACGATCTCTGACGAGTCACCGAGGTCCGATCAAATTGAAGAAGAGGGAAGGCTTACCTTACTATCACGGTCCCATGAACACTCCTCGACGCCTGCTGGTGTCGCTCGCCGCCTTGGCGCTGAGCCTGACGACCGCCTGCGGTGGCACGCAGCCCGCACAAGACAAGACCGCTCAAGGCCAGGCCACGGCCGCCGCGGCACCCGGCGCGTCCGGTGCGTTCCCCGTGAAGGTCGAGCACCTGTACGGCACGACGGAGATCAAGAAGAAGCCCGAGCGGATCGTCACGATCGGGCTCAGCGACCACGAGCCGGTGCTGGCGCTCGGCCACAAGCCGGTCGGGGTGGTGGACTGGTTCCAGCGCAGCCCGTTCAGCGACTGGCCGTGGACGAAGGACAAGTGGGCCGGCACCGAGCCGACCGTGCTCGGCCTGCGCGAGGACGGCGTGAAGATGGAGAAGCTGCTCGCGCTCAAGCCCGACCTGATCTTCGCCATGTACTCGGGCGTCCAGAAGGCGACCTACGACCAGCTTTCCAAGATCGCCCCCGTGGTGGCGCAGCCGAAGGGCTTCGACCCGTACGCCGCCCCGTGGCAGGAGATGACGCTGCTGGCCGGGCGCGCCCTGGGCCAGGAGGCCGACGCCAAGAAGCTGATCACCGGCATCCAGGACCGGTTCGCCCAGGCGCGCAAGGACAACCCGCAGTGGGCGGGCAAGACGGCGGTGGCCGCGGACAGCTTCAAGGCCGGCACCTACTCGGCCTTCCAGAAGGGCGACCCGAAGTCGGCGTTCCTGGCCGAGCTGGGCTTCACGATCCCGGAGAAGATCACCAAGCAGGCGGGCACGTCCAACGTGGCCGAGTTCGGCTCGGAGGGGCTGAACATGCTGGAGGTCGACCGGCTGGTCTGGCTGACCACCGGCAAGGAGCCGTGGGAGCGGATCAAGAAGGACGCGGTCTACAAGGAGCTGAAGGTGGCCAAGGAGGGCCGCGACCTGTTCCTGACCTACCAGGACCCGCCGATCGGCGCGGCGCTGTCGTTCAACACCGTGCTGAGCATCCCGTACGCGATCGAGCAGATGGTCCCCCAGATCAAGAGTTGAGCGCGTTAACGCGTTAGGCTAGCCCACGTGAGTGGGATCTTACTGCTGACCTTCGACGACTTCTTCGTGCCGGAGTGGCGCGCGGCACGGGAGGTCTTCCGCGCGCACGGCGCCCGGGTGACGTTCTTCGTCAGCGAGCCGTGGCAGGTCCGGAGCTGGGCGGGCCTGCGCGAGCTGGCCGCCGACGGCCACAGCGTGGGCGCCCACGGCTTCCGGCACCTCAGGGCCGACGAGCGGGTGGCCGAGGCGGGCGGCGCGGCGTACCTGCGCGAGGAGATCGAGCCGTGCCTGGCCGCCCTGGCGGCGGAGGGGCTGCGGGCGCGCGGCTTCGCCTATCCCAACAGCGCCCGCTCCCCCGCCTCCGACGCGGTCCTGACGACGGTCTTCGAGCGGCTGCGGGGCGGGCGCGGGGTGCCGGACGGCGCCGAGCCCGCCGACGTCGGCGACTTCTTCGTGCCGGTGGCCGAGCTCGCGCGCCGGCGGGTGCTGATCGGCGCCGGCGCCGACAACGGCCGGATGTTCCGGCCCCGCGGTCTCACCGAAGCCGCCCTGCTCGGCGCCCTGCGCCGCGCAGCCGCCCGCGAGGAGGCCCTGACCCTGTACGCGCACGCGATCGCCCCCGCCCACGAGGCCAACTACCTGACCCCGGACCGCCTCGACCGGCTACTGGCCGAGGCCGCCCGGCTGGGCCTGCGCTGCCTCGGCTTCGACGACCTGCCCGCGCCGGCTTGAACCTGACATCAATGGCAAGTCTTACGGTTCTCGCATGACGAACCACACGCTTTTCGACTACAGCCCCATCACCGATCGGCCCGCGATCACGTGGCCGGGCGGCGCCAAGGTCGCCGCCTACGTTGGGCTCAACATCGAGCACTTCCTCATCGACCGCCCGTCCACCAGCATCTGGCCGGGCACCGCCGACCTCGTGCCCGACGCGCTCAACTACGGCTGGCGCGACTACGGCGTGCGCGTGGGCATCTGGCGCACGATCGAGAGCCTCGACCGGCACGGCGTGCGGGCCAGCGCGCTGCTCAACTCCGACGTGGCCGCGCACTACCCGCAGATCATCGAGGCGGGCCTGCGCCGCGACTGGGCATGGCTGGCGCACGGGCGCACCAACTCCATCCTGCACACGGGCATGGAACCGGAGGAGGAGCGCGCCTTCCTCACCGACGTCGTGGACACCATCGCGGGGGCGACCGGGCAGCGGCCGAAGGGCTGGATGGGCCCGGGGCTGACCGAGACGTTCAACACCCCCGCCCTGCTGGCCGAGCTCGGGCTGAGCTACGTGCTCGACTGGACCAACGACGACCAGCCGTACCGGCTGAACGTGCCCGGCATGATCAGCGTGCCGTACACGCTGGAGCTCAACGACCTGGCGCTGTTCTCCAAGGGGACGACCGGACCGGAGTTCCTGCGGATCGTCCAGGACCAGTACGAGCAGTTGCGCGCCGACTCCCGGGACAGCGGGCGGGTGATGGCGCTGGCGCTGCACCCGTTCGTCACCGGCCAGGCCTTCCGTGCCAAATACGTGGACCAGGCGCTGGAGTACCTGGCCGCCCAGCCGGACATCTGGCTGACCACCAGTGACGAGATCGCCGAGCACTACGTGCGCACGTCGGCCGCGGCCTGACGCCGGTAGAGCAGGCGGCGCATGAGCGCCTCGGCCGGGCCGGGCAGGCCCCGCCGTTCCAGGAAGAAGGCGAGCGCGAGCGTGATCAGCCACGCGCCCAGCGCGTAGAGGGCCGCGCCCGCGCTGCCCAGATGAGCGCCGAGCCCGAGGCCCCACGCGGCCAGTACGGGACCCAGCAGCACCGAGTGGGCGAGGTAGACCGACAGCGACCGGCGGCCCGCCGCGCTCACCGCAACCCCCAGCGGGCGCCGCACCCACCCGCCGGTCGCGAGCAGGGCGAACACCGCGACGTAGCCGAGCCCGGCGAAGATCCCGGTCGCCGCCTGCAGCAGGAACAGCTCGCCCTGGTCGGTCTGCGCCCCGGCCGGCACGCTCAGGACGCCGAGGTGGGCCAGCGCGGACGGCAGCGCGCCCAGCCAGCCGAGCGGGATGCCCACGGCGGCCGTGACGACCAGTAGCCGGCGGTGGCGGGCGGGCTCCTCCAGGACGCGCTTGCGGGCGGTCCAGATCCCCAGCAGCAGGACGGCGTGCATGCCGAACTGCGCCGGCGCGCCGGCCAGGAGCATTCCCCAGGTGGTCAGGCGCCCGGCGGCGGCGGCGAGCCAGCCGTCCTCGCCGGTGGCGTACTCGACGTGGCCGGGCGTGGCGACGTGACCGGGCGCGGCGTCGGACGCGCCGGTCGCGAGCATCAGCGCGTTCAGCCCGAGTGCCAGGACGAGGAGCAGCCCGGCGAAGATCGCGGCCCAGACGAGCAGGGTGCGGTTGGAGCGGCGCAGGAACAGGGCGCCGAGGACCAGGCTGATCAGGCCGTACACGGCGAGGATGTCGCCGGCCAGCAGCAGGGCCGCGTGGACCAGGCCGAAGGCGATCAGCAGGAGGCTCCTGCGGCGTACCAGCCGGACCGCCGCGGCCGGTGAGTCGCCCCGGCCGACCTGGCGGTCCATGAGGCGGGCCATGCCGTACCCGAAAAGGAAGGCGAAGAGCGGGTAGATCCGCAGGTCGACCAGGACGATCATCAGGAACTGCGTGATCCGGTCGGCCGCCGACCCCTCCGCGGGGTGCCAGCCGGAGGGGCCCGTGCGCGCGGCCCACAGGTGGAACACCACGTTCGACAGCACGATCATCGCCAGCATCAGGCCGCGCGCCAGGTCGGGCGCGGCCGAGCGTTCGCTTGAAGCCATCACTCCCCCTTCACAACTCCGATCGACATTCGGAGTTTCGTGACTCCGAACGGTATACGGAGTTGTAGGATGGCCGCAAGATGACGATCGACGACCTGCTGTGGGGGCGCGTACGGCGCCCGACCCGGGGGCCCAAGCAGGGCCTCGACCTGGAGCGTGTGATCACCATGGCCGTCGAGATCGCCGACGCCGACGGCCTGGCGGCGCTCACGATGAACCGGCTGGCCAAGGCGCTGGGCGCGGGCGCCGCGTCCCTCTACACGTACGTACCGGGCAAGCCCGCGCTGGAAGCGCTCATGCTCGACTGGATCATCGGCACCGGCCCGCTGCCGCACGCCCTGCCGGGCACCTGGCGCGAGCGCCTGGAGGCGGGCGCGCGCGCCGACTGGTACGGCTACCGCGCCCACCCCTGGGTCCTGCAACTGGCCATCGCCCAGGTACGGCCCGGCCCGAACCTCGTGGCGTGGTACGACTCGACGCTGGCCTCGCTGGAGTCCACCGGCCTGACCGAGCCCGAGAAGGTGGACGTCGTGGAAACCCTCGACGCCTACGTGCGCGGCATGGCCCGCCTGGCCCTCGACCCGGCGCCGGCGCGCGACGAGGAGCCCGACGGGGCGGCGGAGGCCTACCCGGCGCTGGTCAGAGCGGCGAGGGCCGGGGCACTGGCGCCCCGGCCCGAGGCGACCTTCGAGTTCGGCCTGGCACGACTGCTCGACGGCGTCGAAGCCCTCGTCCGCGAACGGCTCAAGCCGTGACGCGCTCCACGCCGGTATAGGCGGGCACGCCCGCGCGGGCGGCCAGGTACGTGCGCCGCGACAGGGCGCTCATTCCAGCCCCACGAGCTGGGCGGAGCGGAACAGCGCCGGGTTCTTGGGCGCGGAGCCCACCCCGCCGCCCCACTCCAGGTAGCCGTCGCGGGCGTCGCCGTTCGTGCCCGCGTCGGCATCGTTGACCAGGAACGACAGCCCGACCAGCCCGGCCGGCGGCGCGTCGTGCCCCAGCGACTTCCACGGTACGGCCAGCCGGTACGTGGTGGTCTTGGCCGCCTCGTCCCGCGTCACCCGGACGTCGGCGCCGGGCGTCGGCCCGGCCGGCTGCCCCGGAGGCGGGCCCCAGGTGTAGGCGACGGGCCCGCCGGACAGCAGGGCCGCCCCGACCTCGACCCGGGTGCCGCCGAGTTCGCCGGGGAAGGCGGAGTAGAGGTCGAACTGGATCGAGTCGACCTGCCAGGCGAGCGCGGCGTCGCGGGCGGCGTTGTGCGTGTCGTCCTTGATCACCGCGTCCAGGACCAGCGCCTCGGGGGTGTGCGTGAAGCGGACGTTCCCCGAGAGGTCGGCGGGCCCGGTCCTGGTCCCGCCCCGCAGGCCCACCCAGCGGCCCAGGGTGTCGAGGTCGATCGGGTCCAGCGTGGTCGCGCCCGCCTTCTCCACCGGGGTGAAGCTCATCGAGCCGCTCTCGGCCGCCTCGCCGGCGTTGACCGCGTAGCCGTAGGCGACGAACGGCGCGACCTGCGGCAGCGCCGCCTCGACCGATGCCGTGGCGGACGGCGCGACCTGCGGCGGATCGGCGATCGTCCCGTGCCAGGAGCCGACCCGCCAGCCGACGGAGCCGAGCTTGAGCGGCGTCGTGGGGCTGTTGTTGGTGAGCGTGACCTTGACCTTCTTGGCGTCGATGACCGGCCGCGCCTTGATCGAGTACGGCTTGAGCACCTGCGTGGAGGTGCGCAGCCTGGCGATGGCGCCGCGGGCGCCGGAGGCGCTCGCGGTGACGGCGCGGATGCCGGTGGTGCCGGTCGCGGGCAGTTCCAGCGTGACCGAGGTCTTCCGGCCCCTTCGGGTGACCAGGTCGGCCGTGACGTCGCCGGCCGCGACGGTCAACCGGCCGGGCAGGTGCGCGCCGCCGGTGCGGTCGGCGGTGACGGTCACCTTGAGCTTCTCGCCGGTGACCGACTTCTCGGGGGCGCCGGCCGACAGCGGCGAGGCATCGGCCTTGGCGGCCAGGACGCCGGAGACGAAGACGGGGCTGCCGTCCAGGTCCAGGCGTACCTTGCCGGCCTGCGGGGTGAGGGTGCTGACCTTGCCGAACTGGTCGGTCAGCGTCACCGGGGTGAGCGCGGCCAGCGTGACCGAGCGGGGCTGCGTGGCCCACAGCAGGCGCCTGCCGCCGCTGATCGGATAGGAGTAGATCTCGGGGTCGCCGAGGTTCTGGCGGGCGCCGAGCGTACGGCCGGCGAGCTGGCGGATGAGCACGGCGTTGGAGATCGCCGCCGGTTTGGGCGCGGGCGCGCCGACGCCGGAGCCCGGACGGCGGAACAGGCCGAAGCGGTGCTCGCGCTCGCCGGGGTTGTCGCCGTCGTCGAGCACGTCGTACCAGAAGTACTTGCTCGCGCCGGCGGCCTTGGCCAGGGTCTGCGCCCTGATCAGGTAGTCGGCCTGCTGCGCCTCCGTCGAACCGGAGGTGTGGGTGGGCCAGCCGTTCTCGCTGATCCAGACCGGCATGTTCTTCTTGGCCTTCACCTTCTGGACGAGCTGCGGGAACTCGGTGACCAGGACCGTCTTCTCCGGCGGGGTGCCGGGGCCGAGGCTGGCGTAGCCGTAGAAGTTCACGCTGAAGGTGTCGAGGTGGTTCAGGCCGCCCAGGTTGATGAACTCCTCGTGCCAGGCGAGCTGCGTACCGGCCGAGGTGGGACCGACCAGGTTGGTGGTGGCCGGCACGGCCTGGTCCACGGCCTTGACCATGTTCAGGTAGCACTGCGGGGTGATGCCGCAGGCGCCGTCGTTGAAGCCGGTGGAGTTGTACTCGTTGTAGATGGAGATGTCGCGGGTCCGCCCGGCGTACTCGGCGGCCACGGCGGCGCCGAAGCGGGCGAAGGCGGCCAGGCCCGCGGGGGTGCTGGGCGTCTTGCCGCCGTCGTAGAGAGGGTTGCGGTAGCCGAGGATCGGCATGGTCGTGATGCCGTGCTTGGCGGCCTCGTTCAGGCCCGCGTGCAGGGGGTAGCCCTCGTGCGTGTAGACGCCGGGCTGCTTCTCGATGCCGCTCCAGTTGGCGTCGGAACGGACCTCGCTCCAGCCGACGCGGCCCATGGTCTCCAGCAGGGCCTCCTCGTAGCCCTTCTGCCAGCCGTAGTGCATCGCGACGGAGAAGTAGGGGTCCTTCGCGGCCAGTGGGGTGATGACGCCGAAGCTGGTGGAGCGGGTGGTGAGCGGGGTTTTGGCGGTCAGCGTGTAGTAGCCGGGGCCGAATGCCGAAATATCGAGACTTGCGGTGCCGTTCGTGACCGGCAGCGTGCCGGAGCGCAGCGGCACCCCGTTCGGGTCGCCGACGGTCCAGTCGATCTGGCCGGCGGCGGCGGAGAAGGTGATCGCGTTCCGGCCCTGGGTGAACACCAGCGACTTGCTGGTCACGCTGAGCTGCGCGGGGTCGGTGAAGTAGACGTCGACCTCCGACACGCACACGCCCGGCATCGACGCGGCGTCGGCCTTGACGTTGAGCCGGAAGTCGGCGCCGTTGGCGCGGTTCTTGAAGTTGACGCCGCCGAGCTCGTACTGGTGTGTCTTCCAGGTGCCCGAGCCGGTCAGCTGCAGGTTGGCAGAGCCGGTGAAGGCCCCGGCCGTGCCGTCGTAGTGGATGTCCATGCCGGTCGGCCCGGCGTCGAAGTACCGCACGACGACATACGCCCTGCTCGCCCCCGCCGGGATCGCGGCGTCGGCCACGTCCACGTAGACATAGCGGTTGTACGGCGTGCCCGAGGTCTGCCAGCACGACACGCCGCCGCGCTCGCTGACGGCGGCGGCCGGGTTCTTGTCGGCGTCACCCGGCCAGGCCCGCACGACCCCGGTGTAGACCGGGTTCGCCCCGAGCGTGGCGCTGGCGGCGGGCGCGGCCGAGGCACCGGGGCCGGCCGAGGTGCTGAGGTCGGCCGAGGCGCCGGGGTCGGCGGACGGCGCGCCGGGGCCGGCCGAGGTGCTGAGGTCGGCGTGGGCGGGCGGGGTGCCGGGGTCGGCGTGGGCGGGCGGGGCGGACAGCAGCCCGCCCGTCAGTGCCGCCGCCAGCGCGGCCAGCGCGGCCCGGCGTAAAGTGCTCTTCATACGAGGTCCTTTCTCGTGTGCCGCCGCCCGCCCCTTCCTGGTCGTCGTGGCGGGCGGCACGGTCAGATCGTGCGGACGGCCACCGCGACCTGCCCGGTGGCGGGGTCGCCGTGGTTGTACAGGACGGCGGAGCCGTCGGGGGTGAAGATCGGGTGCGGGTGCCGGGGGTGGGTGTCGGCGCCGGTCCTGGCGAGGAACGTCCGCTCCCCGGTCGCGACGTCGATCAGCAGCACGTCGGAGATCTGGCGGGCGTTGTCCCAGCCGCGGCCGGGCTCGTCGTGGGGCCCGGTGGTGTCCACGACGGCGTGGCGGCCGTCGCGGCCGATGTCGCAGTGCCAGATCCGCTCCCCCTCGCTGACCAGCCGCGCGGGCCGGCCGTCGGGGTGGACGGCGTAGAGCCCGCGCGGGCCGCGCTCGCTCACGCCGTAGACGCAGACGAGGGCGCCGAGGTCGTGGAACATCCAGCGCTCGTGGCCCGCGGCCATCCCGCGCTGGTCGAAGACGCGGCGGCGCTCGCCCCTGTGGTGCGCCCACACCCGGTCGCCGATCTCGTCGGCCGGGCCCTCGTGGGAGTAGGCCAGCCACTCCTCGTCGTGCGGGCTGTGGTGCGGGTGGTTGGCGAACCACTCCTCGCGAAAGAGCCGGGTGACCGCGCCGGTGGCGAGCGAGACCTCCAGGCAGTCCACCGCCCCGCCGTCGTGCTCCATCACCACCACGCGGCGGCCGTCGGCGGTGATCGAGCACAGGCCCTGCAGTCCTCGGCCTCGGTGGACCGGCTCGGGTTCGCCGCCACCGAGGTCGAGGACGTACAGGGCGCCGTCGCGCACCCAGGCCGCCACCTCGGCCTCCAGCGCCACGTCGGGCCAGACCAGATCCGCCGCCGTGAACGCGCACAGCGGGCGCTCGTCCGGTTCGCCGCCGCGCCAGGCGACGCTGCTGATGCCCTGTTCGCCGGTACGCGGGCCGTACCTGCTCACCAGCAGCCGCTCGCCGCCCGCGTGGAAGCCGTTGGCGTGCGGATAGGTCAGGTGCGCCCCGGTCATGACGAGGTCGTGGCCGGTGCGGGACAAATGGTTCATGCCGCTCCTAGGTGACGTCAGAGCCGGAACGGGTGCGCGGCCTCGAAGCCGAGGACGCGCCGGGCCTCACTCAGATCGATCGGTACGGCCCGGCCCGGCAGCCCCGCGCGCGGCGGGGAGCCGGGGTGGTGGCGGGCGAGCAGTTCCTCGGTGGGCTGGGACGCCAGCGTGTCGGGGGCGGCCACGAACAGCACGTGCGCCCCGCTCAGCGGCCTGGTGATCGACAGCCAGCAGGCGGTGGCCGCGTCGCGCAGGTCGAGGTAGGCCCACAGCTCCCTGGCGCCGTCGGACGGGTCGGCGGCCAGTTCCGCGGCCCGCTCCGGCAGGCGCTCGTCCGCGCCGCCGACGAACGGGAAGCGCAGGGCCACCACGGACATGCCGTGCAGGCGCGCCGCCATCCTGGCCGTGGCCTCGTCGGCCTCCTTCGACAGTCCGTAGGGGTCGGCGATCAGCAGCGGGTGCGCCTCGTCCACGGGCACGTAGACGGGGCTGACCGGGGTGGGGGAGAACGGCAGGCCGAGCGCGCACAGGCTGCTGGCGATCACCGCCCGGCGCACGCCCGCCCTGCCCGCCTCGTCGAGCACGGTGAAGGTGGCGCGGGTGTTGTTGCCGAACACCTCCGGCGCCGGGTGATGGTTGGGCGAGGGGATGGCGGCCAGGTGGACCACCGCGTCGGCGTCGCGGACGGCCTGCCGTACCGCTGAAGGGTCGCCCGCGTCGCCGGCCACGACGCGGTCGGCCTTCAGGTCGCCCGGGTCGTCGAGCACCAGGGCGGTGACGTCCGCGCCCTCCTCGGCGCAGCGGTCGAGGACCGCGCGCCCGATGAGTCCCGCCGCCCCGGTGACCAGCACTCGGGTCAACCCTTCACCCCCGTGAATCCGACACCGCGCACGATGTACTTCTGAAAGACGATGAACACCAGCACCGGCGGCAGAAGTGCCATGAACATGCCGGCGATGACCATGTTCTCCTCGGCGAACTCCGCCAGCCTGGGCAGCGCCACCGAGATCGGCTGCGCCTCGCCGTCGGAGATCGCGACCATGGGCCAGAGGAAGTCCTTCCACGCGCTCATCAGCGTGAGCAGCGAGGTCACCGCGAGGACCGGCTTGGACATGGGCAGCACGATGTACCAGAACATCCGCCACGGTCCCGCGCCGTCGACCTGCGCCGCGCCGAACAGCTCGCGCGGGATGCCGTCGAAGAAACGTTTCATGAGCAGGACCGTGAACGCGTGCGAGGCGTGCGGCAGCCATACCGCCCAGGTGGTGTTGGCGATGCCCAGGTCCAGGACGGTCAGGTAGAGCGCGACCAGCGAGACGCTGCCCGGCAGGAACAGCGTGGCCAGGATCGCGCCGTAGACGTAGGGGCCGTAGCGGGGGCGCAGCACCGACAGGGCGTAGGCGCCCATGACGGAGACGATGATCTGCGCCAGCCACGAGCCGCCGGCCAGGATGACCGTGTTGAGCATGAAGTGACCGATGCGCAGCCTGCTCCACGCCTCGCCGAGCAGCGACCAGTCGGGGCTGGCGGGGAACAGGCGCAGCGGGTCGGTGAGGAGTTCCTGGGTGGGCGAGATGGCGCCCTTGATCGTCCAGAGGATCGGGCCGAGGCCGAGCACGAGCACGCCGAGGAAGACGGCGAACTGGGTCGAGCCGAGGACGACCCGCACGATCCGGCGCTGCCGGTCGAAGTTGGAGATCATGAGCTGCTCCACGTTCTGGTCGCGCGCAGGTACACCGCCGACAGGGCGCCGAGCACCACGGCCAGCAGCACCGACAGCGCCGCCGCCATGCCGTAGTCGCCGTAGACGAAGGCGTAGCGGTAGATGAGCAGCAGGACCGTCACCGTGGAGTCCTCCGGCCCGCCGTCGGTCATGACGAACGGCTCGGTGAAGACCTGGAAGGTGCCGATGACCTGCAACAGCAGCATGAGCAGCAGCACGCCGCGCAGTTGCGGCAGCGTGATGTGCCACACGCGCCGCCAGATCGAGGCGCCGTCGCTCTCGGCCGCCTCGTAGAGCTCCTTGGGCACGGCGGTCAGCGCCGCCAGGTAGATCAGCACGGTCCCGCCGGCGCCCGCCCAGGTGGCTTCGAGCACCAGGGAGGGCATCGCCCACGCGGTGTCCTGCAGCCAGGGGTACGGCCCCAGCCCGGCCAGCCCGAGCAGGTTGTTGAGCAGCCCGTAGTCGGCGTTGTAGAAGAACTTCCACATCATGATCGCCACGACCGGCGGCACCGCCACCGGCAGGTACACCAGCACCCGGAACACCGCGGAACCCCGCCGCAGCTGCGACATCACCACCGCCAGGAAGACCGGCACCGGGAAGCCGAACAGCAGCGCGAGCACCGTGAACCAGGCCGTGTTGACCACGGCGGTGCCCAGCAGCGGATCGGCGAACAGGTTGGCGAAGTTCTCCCACGCCACCCACTCGGCCGCCGCCACCAGGTTGGTGCGCTGGAAGGCCAGCAGCCCGCTCTGGATGATCGGCCACCAGGAGAAGACGGCGAAGACCAACACCAGCGGTGCCAGGAACAACACCGAGGCCAGGCCATACGGGCCGCGCCGCCGCCGGGCGCGGCCCGGCGCGGGCGCCGCCGCCCGCTCCTTCCGCTGCAGGACCGCCGTCACCGCTGCGACCTGTCCAGGATCGGCGTCACCTTCCCGACCGCCTTGGCCAGCTCACCCGCCGGGTCGGCGTCCTTTCTCGTGAGTACGGCCTGCACCACCGTGTCCAGGGCGGCGTAGAGCTCCTGCCCGGCGACCGGCGGCTCGGAGATGAACTCCTGCTTCTTCACGCCCTCGTTGTAGGTGGCGAAGTGGTCCCAGTTCACGTTGGAGGCGGCCTTCTCGGCGGCCACCACCGGCCCGGAGACCGCGTCGGAGTAGAACGGCAGCGTGGGCAGGCCCGCGACCAGGCCGTCGGCCTTCCGCTTCTCGGCGCGCCGGGTGGCGAGCGCGGGGTCGTACTTGGGGCGCAGGTAGAAGTAGTCGATCCACTTCACGGCCGCCTGCCGCTGCTCGGGGGTGGCCTTCGGGCTGACCACGGCGACCGTGCCGCCGAGCAGGGTGCCGTTGCCGGAGCCCGAGGGGAGCGTGGTCTGGCCGTAGCTCTCCGGCTTGCCGGCGAACTTCGCGACGTAGCTGGAGTAGAGGTTGGGCGCGCCCATCATCATCGCGACCTTGCCGGAGGCGAAGTCGCGCAGCAGGTCGTCCTGGTTGCGCAGGTGCTGGGTGCCCATCGACCCGTCCTGCCAGCGCATCGCCTTGAGCAGATCGAGCGCGCTTCTGGTGGGGACGTCGTCGAAGGCGGGTGCGTACTTGCCACCCTGCTCCTTCTCCATTCGGCCGCCGTAGGAGTAGGTCATCGTGGTGAGCATCCAGCCGCCGGTGTTGGCGGTGGCGTGCATGCCGAAGCCCGGCACTCCGGCCTTGTCGCTGATCTGCTTGGCGGCGGCGCGGACCTCGTCCCACGTGGCCGGGGGCTTGTCGGGGTCCAGGCCGGCCTTGGTGAACAGGTCGCGGTTGTAGACCAGGCCGGCGGCGTACGCCTCGGTGGGCAGGCCGTACACCTTGCCGCCGGAGCTGCTCGGGGCCAGCAGGCGGGGATCGAAGTCCTTGTTGGCCAGGACCTTCAGGTCGGCGGTGAGGTCGGCGACCTGGCCGCGCTTGATCATGGCGGGCGGGTCGGTGAGCGGGATGCGGAAGACCGTCTCCAGCTGGCCGGCCGCCAGGCGCGCGGCGAAGGTCTTGACGTCGTACTGGGTCTCGGTCGGCTTGAGCTTGATCGTCGGGTTGGCCTTCTCGAACGCGGCCACGTCGGCCAGGAAGTTCTTCTGGCTCTCTGCCTGCGTACTCGGCGGCATGCCGGAGACGGTGATCTCGATCTTGCCGCTGTCGGCGCCGTCCTGGCCTCCGCCGCAGGCGGCGGTGGCGAGCAGGAGCAGTCCCGCAGCTCCTCGTGCGATGTGTGTGTTCATCGGGACTCCAGTTCGTGCCGGGGGGCGAGGTGAGTCGAACGTTATATTTGACGCGTTAACGTGTAAAGCACGAGATGGTAACTTGGCCGAAATATCGTGATTTAACGCGTTAACTAGGGTGGCTCCAGGCCGCCGTCGGGGCGGCGCACCCGCGCCGCCCACCGCTCGTGCAGGTGCGTGACCGGCGGGAACCGCGCGGCCAGCCGTTCGTCGAGTTCCACGCCCCAGCCGGGCGCTGAGGAGGGATGGAGGTGGCCGCCGACGGGATTGAGCGTGCCGGGGAACACCTCGCACACCGCCTCCGGGTAGACGTGCGCCTCCTGGATGCCGAAGGCGGGCGTACTGACGTCGAGCGCGAGGTTGGCCGCGACGCCGACCGGCGAGACGTCGCCCGGCGAGTGCCAGGCGGTGCGCACCCCGGTCAGCTCGCACAGGGCCGTGAGCTTGCGCGCGGGGGTCAGGCCGCCGATCGCGGAGACGTGGCAGCGCAGCAGGTCCACGCCGCCGTTCAGGACGAGCCTGGCCGCCTCGGGCACCGACACCAGCAGCTCGCCGGCGGCGATCGGCACCGGTGAGGCGGCCCTGACCTCGGGCAGGCGGTCGTAGTGCTCGGGCGCGACCACGTCCTCCAGGAAGAACAGCCGGTGGTCGGCCAGGCTGCGGGCCAGGATGACCGCGTCCTTCGGGGTCAGGCGGCTGTGCACGTCGTGCAGCAGCTCGACCTCCTCCCCCAGCACCTGCCTGGCCCGCTCGAACAGCGCGGGCGTGGTGCGCAGGTAGTGGCGCACGTCCCAGCCGTCGGGATGCGGGGCCGCCGGGTAGCCGCCGGGGGCGCCGGGCGCGCCGTAGGTGCCGTGGCCCGGCTGGCCGGTCTGCAGGCGTACGTGGCGGTAGCCGTCCGCCATGAGCCGCTGCGCGTGCTCCAGTGTGGCCTCGACGGTGGCGCCCTCGGCGTGCAGGTAGAGCGGCGCCGCCGCCCTGACCCGCCCGCCGAGCAGCTCGTGTACGGGCATGCCCGCGCGTTTGCCGGCGATGTCCCACAGCGCCATGTCCACCCCGGACAGCGCGTTGTTCAGGACCGGGCCGCCGCGCCAGTAGCTCGACAGGTGGATCATCCGGACGATGTCCTCGATGTCGGCCGGATGGCGGCCGATCAGCAGGGGACCCACGTGCTCGTCGACGGTGGCGGCGACGGCGTGGAAGCGCTGGGTGAAGGTGGCGCAGCCCAGGCCGTACAGGCCGGCGTCGGAGGTGTCCACGCGGACCACCACCAGCGGGATGCCCTCGGGGGCGGTGACGATCGCGCGCACCCCGGTGACGCGCAGGCCGTCGCGGGGCTGCCAGGGGGGTTGTGTCTCGGGCATGACCTGGCCGGGAGAGGGGGGCACGGCATCGCCTTTCAGCGGCTCGTCTTGGGGCAGGACGGTTTCTTGAGTGGGCGGGTCAGCGGGCCGCGGGCCAGCGGGTTGGCGGGTCAGCGGGGGAAGGGCGTCGGGTGCGCGGGCGTGGAGACGCTGAGATCGCCCCAGCTCCAGACCACCTCCGCACCACCGCCGCCCTCTGCCCCTCGGCTCTCCGTGTCGCGGAGCTCGGCGGCGTCGTCCTCCCGACGACCGCTCGGTGAGGTGGGCCAGGGAGCGGCGGAGCCGGCCGGGGCGGTGGAGGAACCGGGGCCCGAAGCGGCAGAGTCGGCCGGGGCGGTGGAGGAACCGGGGCCGGGAGCAGCGGGGGCGGCCGGGGCGGTGGAGGGGCCGGGGGCGGGAGCGGCGGGGGCGGCCGGGGCGGTGGAGGGGCCGGGGGCGGGGGCTGGTGGGAGGTGGTAGGTCAGGGGGGAGGTGGTCGGTCGGTCGTCGCCGGTGAGCAGTTCCACGGCGAAGCCCGCGCGCAGGATCGCGTCGTGGAAGTCCACGGGCCGCACGTCCCCGCTGTACAGCACGACCTCGGCCGCCACCTCGTCCCCCTCCCGAGCCAGCCGCCACCCCGCCGTGACACCCAGGAAGGACGCGGCGGCGGTGTGCACCACGGCCCGCCGCCCGCCGGCGGCCAGCTCGAAACGCCCCTCCCCCAGGTCGCGCCCCGACACCCCGTTCCCGCGCAACGTGACCCGCAGCCGCAGGTCCCCCACCGGGAAGACGGATCCGGGCGGCAGGTCGAGGTTGGGGTGGAAGTCGCCGGAGTCGTAGCTGAGCCACCATCCGGCCAGCACGCGCGGCCCGTCCTGCGCCTGGCGGCACCACGCCGCCGACAGGTCGTGCCCGTTGTGGATCATGCGGGCGCGCAGGACCACGGCCGGGTCGTCGGGCGTACGCCAGTACCCGAGCAGGGGCCGCCGCTGCACCCACGCGAACTCCTCGTTCACGCTGCCCAGGCATGCGTCCTCGGTCAGCCAGGTGGTCCCCGCGGTCTCGCCGTCGAAGACCGTCCGCACCCGCACGGGGTCCGCGGGCAACGCGCGAAACCGCTCCACCAGGTACGGCGGGCACGCCAGCCCCGGCATCAGCCGGGGCGTCGGGTCACCCTCCGGCACCCCGGCCCGCTGCCCGATCGGCACCCCGGTCTGCTCCGCCAGATAACGCGTCAACTCGGGCCGCAGCCAGTCGTCGTAAGCCCGCGCGTGCGGCCCCGCGAGCTGCCCGGTCCCGGGATGGAACCGCTCGGCCACCGCGCCCCACACCCGCTCCCGCAGCCGTTCCACGCCGTCGAGGAACTCCCGGTCCGTCACGACCAGCCGGGCCCGTTCGGCGATCTCCAGGAGGAACGGGCTGTAGGCGGGCGAGTTGTACTCGGCGAAGGCGTCCAGCGCGAGCAGGGCGGTCAGCTTGGCCCTGCCGTACTCCAGCAGGAAGGGTTCGGGGAGCAGTTCGCCGGCGGCGGCCGCGGTCACCGAGCCGAGCAGGGCGATGTTGGTGTAGCGCGGGCCGACGTTCCTGCGGAAGATCGACATGGCCGCGTGGCGCAGCGCCGCCGCCACCCCGCCGTCCAGCACGTCCCCGTGTACGGCCAGCACCTGGGCCAGCCGTACCCCGATGAAGTCCGCCCAGTTCCAGTCGGCCGGGCCCATGGCGTGCGGCGGCTCCTCCAGGAAATAGCCCCAGATGCCGTAGTGCTCGTCCAGGGGGTCGGTCACCTGGAGGGCGGTGACCGCGGCGAGCACCTCGCGCGCGCGGTCCACGCGACCGGCCCGCAGCAGCGCGAGGGCGTAGTCGGTGGACTCACGGGTCTCGTGAACTCGGGTTCCCGCGGGGATCCTGGTGTGGTATCCGTTGCTGCGCGACAGCCGCCAGGGCATGCGCGCGGCGGGATCGTAGCGTTCGTCCTGGAGTTTGAGGAACTGGTCCAGGTCCACGTGGGCTCCTTTCGCCGAATGGGGGCCGACAGTAGCCTTAGCGTGTTAACGTGTCAACGATGACAAAGGCCGACGAAGGGGGCGGGATGAGCGACGCTGGCGACACCCAGGAGCCGCTGTACCAGCAGGTGAAGCGGGATCTGGTCGCCGCGATCTCCCGCGGGGAGTACATCGCCGACGAGCCGTTCATCAGCCAGCGGGAGGTGTGCGAGCGCTTCGGGGTCTCGACCACGACCGCCGTGCGCGCGCTCAACGAGCTGGTCACCGAGGGCTACCTGGTGCGCCACCGGGGCCGCGGCACGTTCGTGGCGGAGCGGCCCGCCGAGCCTCCCCAGGCCAGGGAGCGCTCGATCGCCTACATCATGCACGGGCACGGGCCGCACAACACCGACATCATCGACGGCATCGGGTCGGTCTGCGCCGAGCTGGGCTACCGGATGTTCCTGTCCGACACCAAGGGCTCGGCGGCCGCGCAGGAACGCGCGCTACGGCAGGCGCTCGACACCCAGGCCAGCGGGGTCGCGCTCTACCCGGTGGACGGGCACGCGGAGTCCCCGGCGCTCGACGAGCTGCGCCGGCGCAAGGTGCCGCTGGTGATGGTGGACCGCTACCTGCCCGAGGTGCCCACGGACGCGGTGCTGTTCGACAACTTCGCCGCCGGATACCAGCTGACGCGTTATCTCATCGGCCAGGGCCACCGCCGGATCATGGCGCTGTGGGACGCCACCGACTGCACCAGCGTCCAGGAGCGGCTGTCCGGCCACGTACGCGCGCTGCGCGAGCACGGCATCCCGATCTCCCCCGAGCTCACCGCGCTGACCACCTACCTGCGGCTGCCGGACGAGCGGCGGCGGGCCATGCTTGCCGGGCTGCTGGAACGGGCCGAGCCGCCGACGGTGCTGCTGTGCGCGAACGGCTACGTGCTGGCCCACGCCGCCACCGACCTGACCCGGATGGGTGTGCAGGTCCCGGAGAAGGTGGAGCTGGCCGGGATGGACGACGCGGGGCCGTTCGACCTGCTGCCGCTGACGGTCGCGGCGGCGCAGCTGCCCTCGCGGGACATGGGCGAGCGGGCGATGCGGCTGCTCGCCGAGCGGATCGACCAGCCGGATTCGGGCCGCGAGATCGAGCACATCGTGCTGCCCATCGAGATCCGCACCCGCGACGCCGCCTCCGCCTACCTCCGCGTCGTCTCCACTCAGTCCGCCTGACGCCCGGTCCGCCTGACACCCGGCCCGCCTGACACCCGGCCCGCCTGACGCCCGGCCCGCTTGAGAGCCGGCCCGCTTGACACCCGGTCCGCTCCTGCCCCTTGCCGGGGCGGGAGCCTCACCCTACGCTCGTGGTAAGCGCTTTCCAATCAGGAGGTCTCCTCGGTGCCGCCCCCCATCCGCGTCGCCGTCGTCGGCGGCGGCCAGATCGCGAACGCCGTCCATATGCCGACATTTCGTAAACTGCCGGAGGACATCGAGGTCGTCGCCGTCGTCGACGCCACCGAGGACCTGGCCAGGTCCTTCGCGAGCCGATGGGAGATCCCGCACGCGAGCGGCGACCTGGACGCCACGCTCGCCGAGGTCAAGCCCGATCTCGTGGACATCGCCAGCCCGCCCTCCCTCCACCGCGAGCAGGCCGTCGCCGCGCTGCGCGCCGGGGCGTGGGTGTGGTGCGAGAAGCCGCCGTGCCTGTCGCTGGAGGAGTACGACGCCATCGCCGCCGCCGAGCGGGACGGCGGGCCGTACGCCTCGATCGTCTTCCAGCAGCGCTTCGGCTCCGGCGCGCAGCACCTCAGGCGTCTGATCGAGTCCGGCGCGCTCGGCGCGCCGTATGTGGCGCACTGCCAGACCACCTGGTACCGCGACCCCGCCTACTACGCCGTGCCGTGGCGCGGCAGGTGGGCGACCGAGGGCGGCGGCCCGGCGATGGGGCTCGGCATCCACCAGATCGACCTGCTGCTGGAACTGCTCGGCGACTGGCGCGAGGTGCGCGCCATGGCCGGCCGCCTGGCCCGTGACATCGAGACCGACGACGTGACCACCGCGCTGGTGCGCTTCGAGTCGGGCGCGCTGGCCACCGTCGTCAACACCGCCCTGGCGCCGCGCCAGGTCAGCCACCTGCGCATCGACCTGGCCGCCGCCACCTTCGAGCTGTCCCACCTGTACGGCTACGCCAACGACGACTGGACCTGCACCCCGGCCCCCGGCACCGGCCAGATCCCCTGGCCGCCCCCGAGGGACGAGTCCAGCTCCCACCTGGGCCAGCTGCGTGGCCTGATCGCCGACCTGCGCGCCGGCCGCAGACCGCGGGCCAGCGGAGACGACGGCCGCAACTCCCTGGAGCTGATCTCCGCCATGTACCGCGCCGCGCAGACCGGCGAGACCGTGCGCAGAGGCCAGATCGTCGCGGGCGATCCCTTCTATTCCAGCTTGGAGATCACCCTGTGAAGATCAGCGGGTTCGAGCTCTTCTTCGTGAGGCCGCGCTGGCTGTTCCTGCGCGTCGACACCGACGAGGGCGTGAGCGGCTGGGGCGAGCCGATCGTGGAGGGCCGCGCCGAGACGGTCGCCGCCTGCGTGCGCACGCTCATGGACGTTCTGTCCGGCGCCGACCCACGCCGGGTCGAGGACCACTGGCAGGTGATGACCAAGGGCGGCTTCTACCGGGGCGGCCCGGTGCTGTCGAGCGCGGTCTCGGGCATCGACCAGGCGCTCTGGGACATCAAGGGCAAGGCCCTGGGCGTGCCGGTGTACGAACTGCTCGGCGGCCCCGTCAGGGACCGGGTCCGGGTCTACACCTGGGCGCACGGCGACACCCCCGAAAGGCTGGCCGATGACGCGCGGGCGAAGGCGGCGGCCGGGTTCACGGCGGTCAAGTTCGCCGCGTGGGAAGGGCCGCTGCCCGCCGTACCGTCGGCGGCGCAGGTGCGGGCGATCGTCGCCCGCTTCGCCGCGGTCCGCGAGGCGGTCGGCGACGGCGTGGACGTCGGCGTGGACCTGCACGGCCGCTTCAGCGCCGCCGCGGCCCGCCGGGTGCTGCCGCTGCTGGAGGAGTACCTGCCGATGTTCGCCGAGGAGCCGGTGCTGCCGGAGTTCTCCCGCGACCTGCGCCGGGTGGTGGAGAGCACGTCGGTGCCGATCGCCACCGGCGAGCGCCTCTACTCCCGCTGGGACTTCCGCGACGTCCTGACCACCGGCATCGCGGTCGCCCAGCCGGACCTGTCGCACGCGGGCGGCATCTCCGAGGTGCGCAGGATCGCGGCGATGGCCGAGACCCACGACGTCACGCTCGCGCCGCACTGCCCGCTCGGCCCGATCGCGCTGGCGGCCTGCCTCCAGGTGGACTTCGCGACGCCCAACTTCCTCATCCAGGAGCAGTCGCTGGGCATCGGCTACAACACCGGCGCCGACCTGCTCGACTACCTGGCCGACCCGTCGGTGTTCGCCTTCTCCGCCGGCCACGTCGGGCTTCCGTCCGCGCCGGGGCTGGGCGTGGAGGTGGACGAGCGGACGGTACGGCGGGCCGCCGAGCGCGGGCACGCCTGGCGCAACCCGGTCTTCCGCCACGAGGACGGCTCGTTCGCCGAATGGTGAGCCCTCCTACGGGGAGCCGGTGAGCGTCGGGATCGAGTCGAGCAGCAGCTTGGTGTACTCGTGCTCGGCGTGCCTGATCACCCGCGGCGCCGGGCCGCTCTCGACCACCTTCCCGTCGCGCAGCACGATCACCTCGTCGGCCAGCAGCCGCGCGCTGAGCAGGTCGTGCGTGATGTAGAGCATCGCGATGCCCCGGTCGCGGGCCAGCCGGTCAAGGAGCTGGAGGATCTCGGCGCGGATCGAGACGTCCAGCATGGAGATCGGCTCGTCGGCCACGAGCACGCTCGGCTCGGGCGCCAGCGCGCGGGCGATGACGACCCGCTGGCGCTGCCCGCCGGACAGCTGGTGGGGCAGCTTGTCCAGGTACTGCTCCGCCGGATGCAGCCCGACCGCCTCCAGCAGTCCGGCCGCCTTCTCCGCCGCCGCCCGCTCGCCGAGACCGAGGTGGTTGCGCAGCGGGCGGGAGAGCGCGTACCCGACCGTGCGGGTGGGGTTGAGCGCGGCGAACGGGTCCTGGAAGACGATCTGCACGTGCCGCCGATAGCGGGTGAGCCGCCGGCCGCGCAGCCCGCCCACGTCGAGGTTGCCGAAGGCGACGGTGCCCGAGGTGGGCCGTTCGATGCCGGTCACGAGCCTGGCCAGCGTGGTCTTGCCCGATCCGCTCTGCCCGACCAGCGCGGTCACCCGGCCCGGCCGCAGGTCGAAGGAGACCCGGTCCACGGCCCGCGTCACGGTGTTTCGCCACCCGCGGCGTACCCGGTAGTCCTTGACCACCTCCCGCACCGACACGACCGGCTCGCCCGGCGCGGGCTCGGCGCGGTCCGGGGTGAACGCGCGGGCCCGGCCCGCCTCGGGCAGGTCGCCGCCGAGCACGCAGCGGACCGCGCCGGGACCGGCCGGGGCCAGCGGGGGGTGGGTGGTGGCGCAGGCTTCGACCGCGACCGGGCAGCGCTCGCGGAAGCGGCAGCCGCTCTGCTCCCGGGACAGGTCCGGCGGGCGGCCGGGCACGTAGTCCACGCTCACCTCGGCGGCCCGCGGGTCGGCGTAGGAGCCGAGCAGACCGCGCGTGTAGGGGTGCATCGGGCGGGTGAGCATCGCGGCGGCGGGCTGGTCCTCGACGATCTCCCCCGCGTACATCACCATCACCCGGTCGGCCATCTCCATGACCGTCCCGAGGTCGTGGCTGATGAACAGCACGGCGAAGCCCAGCTCGGCCCGCAGTTCGCGCAGCCGGTCGAGGATGGTGCGCTGCACGACCACGTCGAGCCCGGTGGTGGGCTCGTCCAGCAGCACGAACTTCGGCCGCAGTGCCAGCGCCAGCGCGAGCGCGGCCCGCTGGCGCATGCCGCCTGACAGCTCGTGCGGGTAGCGGCGCAGCACGTCCGGGCCGAGCGCGACCATCTCCATCAGCGCCGCCGCGTCGCCGTCGGCGTCGTGCGCGCGGAAGGCGTCCTCGAACTGCGCGCCGACCGTGATGACGGGGTTGAGGGCGTTCATGCTGCTCTGGAAGACGGTGGAGATCCTGGCCCACCGCAGCGGCCGCAGGTTCTCCTCGCTCGCGTGCGTGACGTCCACGCCGTCGAAGACGACGCTCCCGCCGCTGATCGCGGCGGGCTTGTCCAGCAGCCGCAGTACGGCGTTGCCGAGCGTCGACTTGCCGCACCCGGACTCCCCCAGCAGCCCGACGAACTCGCCCTCGTCCACGTCGAAGCCGACCCGGTCCACCGCGCGTACCGGCGCGGCGTCGCGCGGCCGGTAGGTCACCGACAGCTCGCGCACCTCCAGCAGGGCCATGTCAGTCCTCCCTCAGGTGCGGGTTGCTCAGCGCGTCCACGCCGAAGTTGACCAGCGTGAGCGCGATCATCAGCCCGGCGAAGGCCAGGCCGGGCGCCACCAGCCAGGCCCACTGGCCGGTGAGCATCGCGCCGCCGTTGTTGGCCTGGTTGAGCATCGCGCCCCAGCTCACGCTGGCCGGGTCGCCGAGCCCGAGGAAGGAGAGCCCGGCCTCGCCGCCGATCGCGCCGAGGCAGGCGCCCATGAAGCCGACCACGACGAGCGAGGTCATGTTCGGCATGATCTCCTTCATGATGATCCGGGCGGTGGAGTCCCCGGCGAACTTGGCGGCCGTCACGTAGTCGCGGGTGCGCAGGGAGATGATCTGCGCCCGTTTGATCCGCGCGCCGTACGCCCAGCCCGTGACGCTGATGACCGCGACGATCAGCCACAGTCCCTTGACCGGCGAGTACGCCGCGAGGGTGATCATCAGCGGCAGGACCGGCACGACCAGCGCCAGGTTGGTGAAGAAGGAGAGGATCTCGTCGACCAGCCCGCCGAGGTAGCCGGAGGTCAGCCCGACGGCCAGCGCGATCACCGTGGACAACACCCCCGCGGCCAGCCCGACCACCAGGGAGATCCGGGCGCCGTAGATGAGCTGGGAGAGCACGTCCTCGCCGCGCGCGGTCGTGCCGAGCCAGTGCCCGGCGCCGGGCGGCAGCGAGCCGTCGAAGGAGTCGTCACGCGGCCCGTACGGCGCCAGCCACGGCGCGAGCAGCCCGACGACGACGAACCCGGCCAGCATGACCAGCCCGATCCGGCACTTGCGGTTGCGCCACAGGATGACGAGCCAGCCGGGCAGCCGGGTGGCCCGCCGGGCCTCGGTGGCGGCCAGTTCCGCGGTCATGCGGCCACCTCCCTGCGCACGCGCGGGTCCAGCACGCCGTAGAGCATGTCGGCCAGGAAGTTGGCGAGCAGGACGCCGATCGTGATGAACAGGAACAGGGCCTGCATGAGCGGGTAGTCGCGGTTGGTGACCGAGTCGAGCATCATCCGGCCGAGGCCCGGATAGTTGAAGATCGACTCGACCAGCACGGTGCCACCGAGGATGCCGCCCAGCGCCATGGCGAAGCCGGTCACGTTGGGCAGGATGGCGATGCGGGCGCCGTAGGTGAGCGCGATCCTGCGCTGGGGCAGGCCCTTGGCTCTGGCCAGGCGGGCGTAGTCCTCGCCGAGCGTCTGGACCATGTTGTTGCGCATGCCGATGATCCAGCCGATCGGGCCGACGATGAGCAGCGCCAGCGCGGGCAGCACGCTGTGCTGGAAGGCGTCGGAGAAGAAGATCCAGCTCCAGCCGGGGTTGGAGCCCGGCCCGTAGCCGCCGCGGGCGGGGAACCAATTGAGCGTGATCGCGAAGACGTAGATGAGCATGAGCGCCAGCCAGAAGAACGGCAGCGTGCCGACGAACGTCGAGCCCAGCGTGATCACCGAGTCGGTACGGGTGTTGCGCCGGTGGGCCGCCCACGCGCCGAGCAGCGTGCCCGCGGCGAACGAGAGCACGTGCGTGACCCCGACCAGGATCACCGTCCACCACAGCGCCTGCCCGATCATGTGCGTGACCGGGTAGGGGAAGTAGGTGTAGGAGACCCCGAACTCGCCCCGCAGCACCGCGCCCAGGTAGTTGACGTACTGCGTGAGCAGGGTGCCGTCGGGGGCGCCCAGCATCGTGCGCACCGCGGCGACCTGGGCGGGGTCGATCGCCTGGCTGCGCCCGCTGAGCCGGGCGACGATGGCCTCGGCCGGGTCGCCCGGCTGCAGCCGGGGGATGAGGAAGTTGAGCGTGACGGCGGCCCAGAGGGTGGCCGCGAAGAACCCGGCCCGCCGAAGGAAGTACCTCATGCCGGCTTCAGGTTCGTGATGATGAGCAGGTTGTCGCCCGGGTTGGCGTAGGGGTTCTTCGCGTCGGGCCAGCCGACGGCCTTGTCGGTCTGGTACTGGAACCACTTGGCCCCGTACCACAGCGGGATGACCGGCACCTGCTCCATCATGATCGTGGCCAGGCCGGCGACGGCCTTCTTCTGGGTGGCCTCGTCGGTGGCGACGCGCAGTTCGTCCAGCAGCCGGTCGGTCTCGGCGTCCTTCCAGCGCACGAAGTTGGAGGCCGCCTTCTTGCCGATGGGCGCGCTCTGGTCGCCGGGCAGCGGCTCGGCGAAGTTCCTGAACATGTTGCACGAGCCGCCGTGCACGCCGAGCAGCGCGTCGTAGCTGCCGATCGCCCGGTCGCTCTCGTAGGTCGGGAAGTCCGGGGTCTCCAGGTCCACGTCGAAGCCGAGCGCCTTGAGGTTCTTGACGATGATCTGGCCGGCGGCCAGCCAGTCGGTCCACTCGCCCGGCACCTTGAACGTGAACGTCAGCGGCTTGCCGTCCTTGCCGAGCCGAGTCCCGTCGGCGTCCTTGGTGTAGCCGGCGGCGGTGAGGGCGGCGTCGGCCTTGGCCGCGTCATAGGGGATCACGCCCTTGCCCGTCAGGCCGGGCGGCAGCCACTTGTCGTGGCCGGGGACGATGAGGCCGCTCTGGCTGGCCTGGGTGACGTAGCCGTTCTGCGACTTGTCGATGATCTGCTTGTGGTCGAAGGCGCCGGTGAGCGCCTTGCGGAAGGCCAGGTCGTCGAAGGGCTTCCTGGTGAGGTTGAGGTAGACGCTGATCGTGCCGCCCGGCGGGTACCAGTAGTGGTTGACCTTGGGGTCGCGGGCCACGTAGGCCTTGTCCACGTCGGGGATGAACATCGCGTTGTGGTCGTACTCGCCGCGGCTCATCTTGAGCTGGTCGATCGGGCCGCCGCCGTCGGCCTTGTGGAAGCGGATCTCCTGGACCTTGATCTTGTCGGCCTGCCAGTAGTTCGGGTTGCGCTGGATGGTCAGCTGCTGGCGGTTGAAGGCCTTCACGGTGAACGGGCCGGTGCCGACGGGGTTGTCGGCGTTGACGAACGTCGTCGGGTCGGGGACCTTCGACCAGATGTGCTCGGGCACGATGAGGACGTTGACCGCGAGGGTGAAGGCGGAGGCGCCGGCGTCCTTGAAGCGCATGGTGACGGTCGCGGCGTCGGTGGCCTCGACCGAGGACAGGTAGCGCCACACGCCCTCGTTGTCGAAGGCCGGATGTTTCTTGATCAGGGCGTAGCTGTAGGCCACGTCCTTGGCGGTCAGGGGGGCGCCGTCGGTCCACTTCACGCCCTGCCGTACCCGCAGGACGAGGGTCTTGGGGTCGGTCCAGGAGTACGCGGCGGCCAGCCAGGGCTTGGGGGTGCAAGAGAAGTGGTCGTACTCGACGAGCTTCTCGAAGAGGTATCCGGTGGCGCCCAGCTGGGTGGCGAGCAGGTAGGGGTTGTAGTTGGCCTGCGGCTCGGTGCCGCCGCCGAAGTCGCCGTAGTCCAGGTGGCCGATCATGCCCTGGGCGGTGTCCTGCGGGGCGGCCATGCCTTCCGTGCCGGTGCATCCGGCCACGGCCAGTGCCGCCACTAACGCGATGAGGATCTGCTTACGTCCTCTCACCTTTGCTTTCACTCCTTCTGCTGGTGGTGCAGCCGCAGCTCTCGCGCAGCACCGGTTCGGTGGCGAGGACCGCGTCCATGACGGCTCCCGGGCCGCCGAGTCCGGAGATGAGCAGCCGCGCGGTGGTCGCGCCCAGTTCCCTGATGGGCTGGCGGACCGTGGTCAGGCGCGGCTGCACGAGCGAGGCCATGGGCACGTCGTCGAAGCCGGTGATCGCCACGTCGGCGGGCACCGACAGGCCGCGGCCGAGCGCGCCGATGAGCAGGCCGAGCGCGGTCTCGTCGTTGGCGCAGACCACCGCGCGCGGGCGGCGGCGGCCTTCGAGCAGCTCTCCCGCGGCGATGACGCCGTCGGACTGCTGCAGCCCGAGCCGCAGCGGCTCGCGCGGCGCGCTCACCTTGGCCGCGCGGTGGGCGGCCTTGAACGCCTCCCAGCGCTCGGTCACGTCGGGCGAGCCGCCGGGGTTGCCGACGAACGCCAGCCGCCGGTACCCGTGGTCGAGCAGCAGGTGCCTGGTCAGCTCGCCGATCGTGGTGTTGTCGGCGCGCACGGCGGGCACGCCGTCCATGGAGCGGCCGGCCAGCGTCACGACCGGGACCCGCTCGGCGGCCCGCCGGAGCGCGTCGTCGCTGATCGTGCCGCCGTGGACGGCCATGCCGTCCACCCGCTCGGCCATGGTGAGCACCTGCTCGTCGGCGCCGGCGCGGTGGTGGGTGGCCAGGATGTGCACCGAGGCTCCCGCCGCCATCGCCTCCGACTCGAAGCCCTGGATGAGCTCGGAGAAGTACGGCCCCGCCAGCCCCGGGAAGACCATCGCCACCGAGCCGTGTTTCTGCTCGGCCAGGGCGCGGCCCATCTGGCTGGGACGGTAACCGTATTCCTCGATGACGCGGAGCACGCGCTCGCGCATCTCGGGACTGACCTGGCCCGTTCCCCGCGAGACGCGGGAGACGGTGGCGACGGAGACCTGGGCGATCTTGGCGATCTCTCGCACTGTCGGGCGTCTGTTGCCCATGGCCCGCCTCCGCCGTAACGTGTTGCTGTAACCGCTTTCAGCGACCATATGTGAGGAACCTCACCACGGCAAGACCCCCACGGAGAGGACCCGTCCGCATGCGCGACATCCGTCTCGGCCGGCGCAGAATCCTGATCGACGGCGTGCCTTCGCTGGTCATGAGCGGGGAGGTGCACTACTTCCGGCTGGCGCCCCGCGACTGGGGCGACCGCCTCGACCGGCTGGCGGAGGCGGGGTGCACGGCGGTGGCGACGTACATGCCGTGGCTGGTGCACGAGCTGCCCGACGGCTCCGCCGACCTGACCGGCAGGACCGCCGGGCACCGGGACCTGACCGGGTTCCTGGACCTGGCGGCCGGGCGCGGGCTGGCGGTGATCGCGCGGCCGGGGCCGTTCGTGATGGCCGAGCTCAAGAACGAGGGCATCCCCTATCGCGTCTACGCGCGGCACCCGCAGGTGCACCCGGTGACCTGGGACGGCGCACCGGCGCCGACCAGGACCATCGACTACCTCGCCCCCGCGTTCCTGGAGGAGGTGGACGCCTGGTACGCGGCCATCATGCCGGTCCTGGCCGAACGGCTCGCGCCGCGCGGCGGGCCGGTGGCGGCGGTGCAGCTCGACAACGAGGTCGGGATGTTGTCGTGGGTGAGCAACTCCCCCGATCTCACCGACGGCGTGCTGGCCGACTTCGCCGCGTGGAGCGGCGGCGCGTTCGGCGGCCTGTCGCCGCGCAGCCCGTCCGGCCCCGGCTCACCGGCCTTCCACCACGCGCTGGGCGCCTACAACCGCGACCGCTACGCCCGCTACCTCGCCTTCCTGCGCGAACGGGCCGAGGCGTACGGGGTGCGCGGCGTGCCGTACCTGGTCAACATCCACGGGACCGGCGGCGGGCGCGGCCGGACCTACCCGATCGGCATCAGCCAGCTCTACCGCGCCTACCGGGGCCGGCCGCAGCTCACCTCGGGCTCCGACCACTACCTGGGCGACCTCACCGTGGGCAACGTCGCCGACCTGTACGTCGGCAACGCGTTCATGGCCGCCGTGCACGACGCGGACCAGCCGCTCACCTCGCTGGAGTTCGAGGCGGGCACCGGCGACTACGGCGAGGACCTGGCGCTGATGGTGCCGCCGTCGGCGCTGGAGCTGAAGACCCGGCTGTGCGTGGCGCAGGGGAACCGGCTGATCAACTACTACCTGTTCGCGGGCGGGGTGAACCCGCCGCTCGACGTCCCCGCGGGCGACGGCAACGACCGCGTCGCGTTCACCGGCGAACGCCACGGCTTCGCCGCGCCCGTGGACCCGGAGGGGCGCACCGGCCCGGCGTTCGCGGCGATCCGGTCGGTGCTGTCGGCCGTGCGCGGGGCGGCGGAACTGCTGGCCGACATGGACGAGGAGCACGACGACGTGGCACTGGGCTTCGTGCCCGACCACTACCTGACCGAGTACGCCTACCCGGGCGACGCCGAGCGGCGGGCGATCGTGGCCGACCTGGAGCGCTTTCGCGGGATGGGCTCCAGGGACGTCCTGGCCCGCGCGCTGCTGCTGGCCGGGTTCTCCTTCCCGGCCGTCGACCTTCAGGAGGACTTCGCCCCCGGCCGGGTGCTGGTGCTGGGCAGCGCCACCACGCTCGCGGCGCGGGTCCAGCGGCGGCTGGCCGCGTACGTGCTGGACGGCGGGCGGCTGCTGCTGGCCGGCATGCTGCCCGGCCGCGACACCGACGGCGCGCCCTGCACGATCCTGGCCGAGGCGCTGGGCCTGTCGGCCGGGCCGCCGGTGGAGGGCACCGCCGAGTTCTTCCCCTCGGTCCGCGCGGAAGGCCGCGCGGAAGGCCGCGCCGAGGTCCGGGTCGGCGTGCTGCAGCACCTGAGCGCGCCGGAGGCGGAGGTCCTGGTCCGCGAGGCGGTCTCGGGCGCCCCGGTCGGCGTGCTGGTACGCGCCGGGTCCGGCCAGGCGATCGTCCTGACCTGCGACTACCCGTGCCACCTGGACTTCTGGACCGGCCTGCTCGCCCTGCTCGGCGCCCGGCCCCGTCACACCCACGACGCGCCGGTCCCGGGCATCGTGGTGACCTCCACCGCCGATCCGGGCGGGCAACGCCTGGTGCACCTGCTGAACGTCGGCCCGGTGGACCAGTCACTCGTGCTCAGCAGGGACGGCCGGCCGCTGTTCGGCGGGCGCAGGATCGACCTGCCCGCCCGCTCGGGCCTGATGCTCCCCGAGGGTGTCATGCTCCCCGAGGGCGCCGGCGATCTGGCCTGGTCGACCTGCGAACTGGCCGGTCCCGGCCTGCTTCGCCGGCGCGGCACGGGCGACGCCGCCCAGGTCGGGGAGCGCCTGCTGACCTGGCCCGACGACCCCGCCGCCCGCGGACAGACGGTCCGGCCGGGTCAGGAGCGCCCGGCTCCCGGCCACTCGACGCCCTCGAACGGGTCCTAGTCGACCTCCAGCTCCTCCTGCGGCGGCCGCTGCCCCTCGGGCACGTGCTGGAGGTTGACCCGGATCCGGTACCACACGCTGCTGCGCCCGCGCATCCCGTCGACCAGCACGTCGGCGGGCTCCAGCAGGGCGGCCACCTCCGGGTGGCGCTCCTTCCAGCGCTCGAACCCGGCCATGGCCTCGTCCTTGTGCTGCGCCCGCGCGATCTCGATGAGCGGCATCGTCTGCTGCCGCCGCCCCTCCCCCTTGGGCGCCTTGGGGGCGGGCCCCAGCGACTCGGCCAGCTCCAGCAGCCCGTCGAGCACGCCGGCGTGCAGATCCATGTCCTCCCACGGGTCGCCGATCTCGGCGTAGCGCTTGGGCACGGTCTCGATGGTGTACGCCTCCGGCCGGCAGCCCGGCACCTCGTCCCAGGTCAGCGGCGTGGACACGCGGGCATCGGCCACCGCGCGCACCGAGTAGGCGGAGGCGACGGTGCGGTCGTAGGCGTTCTGGTTGAAGTCGACGAAGACGCCCTCGCGCTCCTCCTTCCACCAGCGGGCGGTGGCCAGGTCCGGCGCGCGCCGCTCGACCTCGCGGGCGACGGCCTCGGCCGCCTTGCGCACCTGCGCGTACGGCCAGCGCGGCTCGATCCTGGCGTAGACATGGAAACCCCGCGACCCGGACGTCTTGGGCCAGGCGGTCAGCCCGTGCTCCTCCAGCACCTCCCGCGCCACCTGCGCGGTGGACAGCACGTCGCGGAAGGGCACGCCGGGGATGGGGTCGAGGTCGATGCGCAGCTCGTCGGGGTGGGCCAGGTCCCCGGAACGCACCGGATGCGGGTTGAGGTCGACGCAGCCCAGGTTGAGCACCCAGACGAGCTGGGCCAGGTCGCTGACCACGACCTCGGCCGCGCTCAGCCCGGAGCGGTATTTGAGCTCGGCCACCTCGATCCAGTCCGGCCGCTTGGCGGGCGCCCGCTTCTGGAAGAAGGCCTCCTCCCGGATCCCGTGCACGAACCGTTTGAGGATCATCGGCCGGCCGGAGACGCCGCGCAGCGCCCCGCCGGCCACGGCCCGGTAGTAGGAGATCAGGTCGAGCTTGGTGTATCCGGCCTCGGGGAAGACCACCTTGTCGGGGTTGGTGATGCGAACCTCTCGCCCAGCCACGTCCATGGTCTCAACATACGTGCTCACTCCGACAAAGCCCGGGACCCCCGCAGCAGCGCCCGCATCCGGGTGATCTCCGCGCCCTGCCCCTGGTCGATGTCGGCGGCCAGCGCCCGGATCGCCGGGTCCGCACCCTCTTTGACCACCCGTCCGGCCAGGTCGAGCGCGCCCTCGTGGTGGGCGATCATCCCGGCGAGGAAGGCCCGGTCGAAGTCCGCGCCGCGCAGCGCCGCCATGGCGGGCCCGCCGGAGTGCGCGGCGTGCTCCGGTGTACGGCCCAGCCGCCCCAGCCACGTCGTCAGCCAGGTGATCTCGGCCTCCTGCGCGACCCTGACCCGCTCGGCCGCCGCCAGGACGGGCCGCGAGGCGGTCCGCCCGCGGGCCAGCGCGGCCATCTCCAGCCCCGCCCGATGATGGGCGATCATGGCCTCGGCGAAGCGCACGTCGGCCGCGTTCGGCTGCTCGACCGGCGCGACGGTCTGGCCGGGGGTGGCGGTGGCCGCGGGCTCGCCGGGGCCACCGGGCAGGATCACGGGCGGCCCGCCGGTGGGGACGACTCCCCGCGGGGGCGGCTGGGCCGTACACGCGCAGGCGAGCACTGTCACGGCGGCGAGCACCGCGTTACGGTTCATCTGGGCAAAATCTACGACGAACGGGGTGACCGTGCGACGGGGTGTTCTCATCGGGCCGCTCGCCGTGCTGTTGTCCGGATGCTTGTCCGGGTGCGCGGGCGAGCCGCCGCTCCGCGCCGCGCCGCTGCCCGTGGTGTCCGACACCCCGGCCCCCACGGGCGCCCCGATCGACCCGGAGATCCTGAAGAAGCGCGACGCGACGATCAGGCACAGCGACAACCTCCGGCCCGTCGCCGGGGTGAACAACCCGGCCCCGTTCGACACCGCCGCCGCGATCGGCACCGACCTCGCCTTCACCGGCGGCTACGCCATCGCCGGCAACTACGAGGGCTTCACCGTCTACGACGTCTCCGCGCCCGAGCGGCCCGCGGTCGTCAGCCAGGTCTACTGCCCGGGTCCGCAGAACGACGTGACGGTCAGCGGCAACCTGCTCTTCCTGTCGGTCGACCTGCCCATGGGCAGCGCGAGCTGCGACCCCGGCGCGTCCGGGCGTACCTGGGAGGGCCTGCGGATCTTCGACATCACCGACAAGGCGGCCCCGAAGTACGTCGGCGCGGTCGCGACGCCGTGCGGGTCCCACACCGCGACGCTCGTCTCGGCCGACGCGCGGAACGTCATCCTCTACTCCTCCTCCGCGCCCAGCCGCCTCGGCGGCGGCGCCAGTGCGGCCTGCGAGCGGAACAAGGGCCGGATCACCGTGGTGAAGGTGCCGGTGGGCGACCCGGCCAGGGCGGCGGTGGTGGCCACGCCCGTCGTGCTCGACGACGGCGGCACCGCGCTGCCCGAGCCGTTCGGCTACGGCGGCTGTCACGACGTCACCGTCTTCGCCGCCAAGAAGCTGGCCGCCGCCTCCTGCATCGGCGACGGCCTGCTGCTGGACGTCACCGACCCCTACAACCCGAGGGTGCTCGACCGTGTACAGGATCCGGCGCACTTCGGCTACTGGCACTCGGCGGTCTTCACCCGCGACGGCGACCGGGTGGTCTTCTCCGACGAGTTCGGCGCCGGCCGGTCGGTGGTCTGCGACCCGAAGGCAGGCCCTCAGCTCGGCGGCAACGGCGTCTACGCCATCAAGGACGGCAGGCTCGAACTGCTCGGCTACTTCAAGATCCCCCGCCCGCAGCTCGCGCCGAAGACGTGCAGCGCGCACAACGGCTCGCTGGTCCCGGCCCTGGGCCGGGACATGATGGTGCAGGGCTGGTACGACGGCGGCGTGTCGGTGATCGACTTCACCGACCCGGCGCGGGCCAGGGAGATCGCCTACTTCCAGCGGGAGAAGTCGCCCTTCGACCACGGCGGCTCGTGGGCCGCCTACTTCTACGCCGGCCACATCTACTCCAGCGACATGATCGCCGGCCTGGACGTGCTGAAGCTGACCGGCGTGCCGTTCGAGCCGGCCGGACCCGGCGAGTTCAACCCGCAGACGCAGCGCTAGGAGAAGCGGCCGTGCCGGCCCTCCCCCGAGGCGAACCTGGCGGCCCCCGCCAGCCCGTCCTCCAGCGAGATCATGCCGTGGCGCAGCTCGTTGACCATGGCCTCGCGCTCGGGCAGGCCGTCCTGCTCCAGGGCCGAGAGCCGGTCGCCGCGCAGGCACGTCTGCGGGAAGGCGGCCAGGGTGGCGGCCAGTTCCTCCGCCGCCCGCCGCGCGGTGCCGGTGGGCACGACGCGGTTGGCCAGGCCCATGTCCAGGGCCTCGCCGGCCTCGACGGGGCGGCCGGTGAGGATGAGGTCCATGGCCCGCGACAGGCCGATCAGGCGCGGCAGCCGTACCGTGCCGCCGTCGATGAGCGGCACGCCCCAGCGGCGGCAGAACACCCCGAAGACCGCGTCGCGCTCGGCGACCCGCAGGTCGCACCAGAGGGCCAGCTCCAGCCCGCCCGCGACGGCGTGGCCCGCCACCGCGGCGATCACCGGCTTGGACAGGCGCATCCTGGTCGGCCCCATCGGGCCGTCGCCCTCCTCGCCGACATGGTTGTCGAGCCGCTTGAGGTCGGCGCCGGCGCAGAACGTGCCGCCCTCGCCCCACAGCACGGCGACGGCCGCGTCGGACTCCTCGAACTCGGTGAACGCCGACACCAGCGCGTCGGCCATCTTCCTGTCGACGGCGTTGCGCGCCTCCGGCCGCGACAGCACGACCGTGGTCACCGGGCCCGCACGCTCCACTCGGACGCTCATGGCTCTCGCCTCCGTGATCCGTAGTCGCCGAACGGGTCGTCGCGCTCGCACAGCAGCTTGAGCATCTCCAGCTGGTCGCCGGGAAGCAAGGCCATCCGGGACGCCGGCGCCGTGGCGTGCCCATGGAGCCGCTCGTCCGGCACCACCTCGGCGGCCCGCGAGCGGTCTCCGTACGGATCACGCGATGGCCCCCGCCAGCAACGCGTCGAGGTGGTCGGCGTGGGGGGTGTCCAGGCCGCGCAGCGGGCCGCGCTCGGCCAGGTGCGCCTCGGCGTAGAGGCGGGCCACCAGCGCCTTGCGCTCGTCGTCGATGCCCCACGTGGCCTGCTCCTCCAGCAGCGCGGCGGCGTAGACGTCGGCCATGAACTGGGCCAGCGGGTAGAGCCTGGCCTCGTCGGGGGCGCCGAGCCAGGCCTCGACGGCCTTGGCGAGGTCCTCGACGCGCTCCTGGGTGAGGGGCGAGGTGGCGGCGCCGCGCAGCCGGTCGAGGAAGGGCAGGTGGGCCTGCTCCTTGAGCATCGCGCGCCGTACGTCGAGGCAGAGGATGTTGTCGCCGCCCTCCCAGATCGGGTTGACCTGGGCGTCGCGCAGCAGGCGGGCGACGGGCCACTGCTCGATGTAGCCGTTGCCGCCGTGCACCTCGATGGCGTCGCTGGCGGCGGTGACGCCGAGCCTGGCGGTGCGCAGCTTGATCACGGCGGGGCCGAGCCGCAGCCGGTTGATCAGGCCGTCGAAGACCATGGCCTGTGCCGCCTCGACCTCGACGATCAGCTCGGCGAGCTTGCGGCGCATGAGCGGCTGGGCGATGAGCGGCTTGCCGAACGCCTCGCGGGCGCGGGCGTAGCAGACGGCCTCGACCAGCGCGCGGCGGGCCACGCCGACGCCCATCATGGCCACGCCGAGCCGGGAGGCGTTGGTGAGCTTCATCATCGTGCCGAGGCCGGATCCGGAGCCCGAGCCGGACAGCAGGAACGCCTCGGCGCCGGTGAACTCGACCTCGGCCGAGGCGACCGAGCGGGTGCCGAGCTTGTCCTTGAGGCGGCGGATGCGCACGCCGTTGCGCGCGCCGTCGCGCCGCTCCCACAGTACGAGGAACGGCTTGACCTCCTCTGACGGCAGCCGGGCCAGCACGACGAAGGCGGAGCCGTTGGCGTTGGAGGCGAACCACTTGAAGCCGTCCAGCCGCCACGCCTCGCCGTCGGGGACGGCGGTGGTCTCCAGCGCGGCCAGGTCGGAGCCGCCGGTGCGCTCGGTGAACATCTGCGCGGCCTCGCCGGAGTAGAAGCCGTTGGCGAAGATCTCGCGCACCCGGTCGCGTACGTCGGCGGGCGCGTGCTTCTCGGCGAGTTGCACCACCATGTCGCCGCCGGTGCCGAGCGCGCAGCCCATCCCGATGTCGGCCTGGTTGAGCAGGTAGGTCCAGGCGGCCCCGAGCGCGGCCGGGTTGGCGCCGTGGTCGAGCGCCTCCTGCACGAAGGAGGGCGCGAGGAAGTTGTCGGCCATCATCGCGGCGCGGGCGGTGTGGAAGGAGGGCGGCATGACGACCTGGCTGACGT
Source organism: Nonomuraea sp. NPDC059007 (assembly GCF_042740555.1). Taxonomy (NCBI): domain Bacteria; kingdom Bacillati; phylum Actinomycetota; class Actinomycetes; order Streptosporangiales; family Streptosporangiaceae; genus Nonomuraea; species Nonomuraea sp. NPDC059007. The sequence goes on from NZ_JBHYJD010000010.1 coordinate 122,887, forward strand.
CGCGGCCCCACTTGTCGTACTTCTCCAGCCGCGGCGGGTTGCGGTCGGTCTCCTCCGCGCACTCGGCAACGACGCCGCCGGTGACAACGCCCAGCCTGCGCAGGTACGGCTCCGCCCACGCGTAACCGTCGCCGAGGTGGTGGCGCATGAGCAACTGCAGCGTGGGGTCGATGGCCCACCAGTCGCGCCCGGCGGCGCCCTGGTAGCGCTCGGTCGCGTAGCGGTCACTGTTGTCGAACGGTTCGATGAGATAGCGGCCCATGCTCGGAGTGTTACATATACTCAACACGCGATGGAAGAGCGTAATAGTCTCAGTGCCCGGTCCGCCGTCCTCAGCGCCCTGCTCGGCAGCCACCCGCCCCGGCTGGCCGCCCGCCACCTCGTGCGCATCGGCGAGCTGTTCGGCATCGCCGAGGGAACCGTCCGGGTGGCCCTGTCCCGGATGGTCGCCGCCGGCGACCTGGTCCAGCAGAACGGCCGTTACACCCTGTCGGAACGCCTGCTCGAACGGCAGGGCAGGCAGGACGAGAGCCGCGACCCGCACACCAGGCCGTGGGACGGCGCCTGGGAGATCGCGCTGGTGACCGCCGAGCGGCGCGCCCCCGCCGACCGGGCCGCCTTCCGCCACGCGATGGGCGCGCTACGCCTGGCGGAGCTGCGCGAGGGCACCTGGATGCGCCCGGCCAACCTCATCAGGGACTGGCCGGAGAGCGTCACCGCGCAGTGCACGCTCGTCGACGGCCGCCCCCGCCGGGATCCCACTCCCCTCCTGTGGGATCTCGACGGGTGGGCGGCCGAGGCGCGCGCGCTGGAGCGGGAGCTGCAGCGGGCCGACGGGCTGGCCGAGGGCTTCATCGTCTCCGCCGCGGTCCTGCGCCACCTGCTGAAGGACCCGCTGTTGCCACCGGCGCTGCTGCCCGCCGGCTGGCCGGGCGCCGAACTGCGCGAACGCTACGACGCCTTCGACCGGTCCTACCGCGAGGTGCTGATGAAGCACCTCAGAGACTGACCCCGAAGACCACGCGCCGGTTCTTGAACTCCGTGACGCTCCAGAGCCTGCCGCCCTGCACGGTCAGGTCCTCGGGACCGATCGGGAAGGGCCGGGCGCTCAGCTTGGCGCCGTTGGTGACCAGGAGCCTGCCGTTCCTGTCGGCGTCGAAGGCCTGGCTGAGGTACCACGTGCCGCCCTGGGAGACCGCGCCCTGGATCTTGGCGGCGCCCATCTGGAAGCAGTCGCGGGCCGGGCCGGGCCGGTTGCCGGCCAGCTCGTAGCGGACCACCCGGCCGGTGGGCCCGTCCGGGTCGTACTCGCCGGTGATCAGCAGGTCGGGACCGGCGCTGCGGTCGATCGCCACGAACGAGAAGATCGCGCCGCTCGGCGAGGCCAGCCGCCAGAAGTCGCTCTGCGGGACGACGTAGCGGTAGCCGAAGGCGTGGAACCTGCCCCCGTGGCGGCCCACGCGCTTGTCGTCGCCGAGGTCCTTCTGCGCGGTGCGCAGGTCCAGCATGGTGTTGAGGTCGAAGACGCGCAGGCCCCGCTTGGTGTCGGCCACGTAGAGCAGGTCGCCGTACCAGGCGATGCCGCCCGCGTGGATGTCGATCGGCCCGTACGAGCCGTCCGGCTTCGCCTCGACCAGCAGCACGTGCTGGTACTTCAGCGTGGACGGGCTGAGGAACGTCACCCGGACGCCGCGCTCGGGCACCGGCGCCTTCGGCTTGAAGTACCAGCTGACCGCGAACACCGGCACACCCGCCTCGCCGGAGTCCTCGCCGCCGGTCAGCCCCTGCGGGTACCAGTCGACGGTCGCCTGGTCCTTGGCGTCGAAGGCGTACCACTCGTGCGGCTTCGGGCTCATCGCGCCCAGCGCCGCCGCGGCGCCCTTGCGCACGGCCGTCCTGTTGGCCTGTGCGAGCAGCGCCTCGACGCCGGTGCTGCCGATCTCGCCGGCCAGCTTCGCCGCGCCCTCGGCGAGCTCGCCGGGCGCCTGCCGCAGCGCGAAGGGCGCCGCGTCTGCCGGGACCATTCCCGTGGTAGCCATATACCCCTCGCTTATCCGTCTCCTTTGTCTCCGTTTGACGAATGGGGCGGGCCAGAAGTTGCGTTCAGCGCCACAAGTGCACCGGCAGCCCGGACAGCGCCAGCTCGCGGTAGCGCCGCACCAGCCGCTCCACGTCGCCGTCGTAGCGTTCCAGCGCCTCGCGCTGCCACGCCGATCCGGTACGGCGCAGCCGTACACGCTGCTCGATCACCCCGAGCGCCCGGTCGGCCTCGTCGGCCGCGACCCCCGCCCCCAGCAGGGCGGCCCTGGCCTCGGGCAGCAGGGCGAGCACCAGGTCGGCGGCGGGCAGCTCGCCCTCGCGGCCCGGCCAGGACAGCCGCGCGTCCAGGCCCTTCTGGGCGGCCCGGTAGAAGTTCTGGTACGCCTCGGCGAAGCGGTAGCCGGTCAGGTCGTGCTCGGCGCAGGCCAGCGTGAGCCCGACCAGGAACGCGGTGTTGGCGGTCATGTCCGCGCAGCTCGGCCCGGCGGGCAGGGCGCGCATCTCGACCCGCAGGTGGCCGCCGTCGCCGGGGTCGTAGACGGGCCGGTTCCACTGCCAGACGGTGCCCTGGTGAAGCCGGAGCTCGGCCAGCTCCCCATCGGATGACATATCCGGCATGACGGGGTCGTAGTCGCGGACGTAGCGCTCGAACAGCTCATACGCCCCCTCGTGCACCCAGTCGGAGCCGAACGTGACCCGCCCGTCCCTTCTGAAGCGCCGCTCCACGTCCCGGTCGTCGGCCGCCTCCTCCATGAGCGCGATGCGCGTCTCCTCCCAGAGCGTGCGGCCCAGGAACAGCGGCGAGTTCCCGCAGGCGGCCAGCACCGGCCCGGTGGCCAGCTGCGCGGCGTTGAACAACCGGGCGAAGCGCTCGGGCGGCGTGCGCAGGTGCACCTGCCAGGAGGTGTTGGCCGCCTCCAGGACGACGTCCTCCACCTGCAGCTCCAGGTCGTCGATGACCACCAGGAACGGCTCCACGCGCAGCCTCCTGATGCCCCTGCTCAGCGCCCGGTAGCGGTTCTCGTCGCTGATCGCCTGCCGGGTGAAGTCGCCGGTGCCGAGCGTGGGCAGGATGCCGATCGGCAGGGCCCCGCCGCCCTCGACCGCGCCGTCCGCCTTCAGCAGCGTCTCCTGGATCTCCGCCCCCATGGCCGAGAACGGCCGGCCGGCCAGCGGCACCGGTGTCAGGTTGATCTCCAGGTTGTACCGGCCCAGCTCCAGCACCACGCGCGGGTCGTCGAGCGCGGCGCGTACCTCCTGGTTGCGCGGCAGCGGCAGGCCCTTCTCGTCGATGAGGAAGAGCTCAAGCTCGGCGCCGAGCGTCGTCGGGCCCTGGCCGAAGCCGGGCCTATCGAGCAGCGCGCGCAACGTGCCGAGCTGCTCCTCCAGCCGCTCTCCGAAACGGGCGAACTCCGCCTCGGAGAACCGCTCCTTGTCCAAGTCTCGTCCCATCCCTCCCTTCTGTCCTGGGGGCGGGCGTCCACACCTACCAGGGCACCGGACCGGCGTCCTCGAAGTAGCCGCCGCTCGGCCCGTCTTCAGCCAGCGTCGCCAGGTGGAGCGCGATGGCGGCGCCCTGCCCGGCGGTGCGGAAGCCGGTGTGACCGTTGAGGTCGGTGGCGCAGTAGCCGGGGTTGGCGGCGTTGACCTTGATCGGGGTGTCCATGAGCTCCTTGGCGTAGGAGATCGTCACCATGTTGAGCGCGGACTTGGAGGAGTTGTAGGCCAGGTAGTTGTGCGGGTAGAGCGGGTCGTCCCGGTCGATCGCCCTGGACAGCGAGCCGAGCTCGCTCGACATGTTCACGATCCGGCCGGCGGGCGCGCGGCGCAGCAGCGGCAGCATGGCGTTGGTGACCGTGACCACGCCGAGCACGTTCGTCTCGTACACCTGCCTGAGCACCGCGGCCTCGGTGGCGCTCGGGCGCGGGTCCTCCTGCGCCACGACGATGCCGGCGTTGTTGACCAGGATGTCCAGCGTGCCGTACTCCTCCTCCAGCCACTTCGCCGCCGCCCGCACGCTCGCCGCGTCGGTGACGTCGAGCCGCACGTACGGCTGGCCGATCCCCCCGGCGGCGGCCCGCCCGCGCTCCTCGTCGCGCGCCCCGACCACGGCGGTGACGCCGCGCTCGCCGAGCAGCCGGGCGATCTCGAAGCCGATTCCCTTGTTCGCGCCTGTGATGAGAGCTGTCGTCATGCCGTCGAGATTCGCCCCGGCCGAGCGCGGGCGGGAGAGACCTCCCGAGACTGGGATCGGCGGTACCACCCTCACGCGCCGCCGATGACGGAGGATAAAGGACATGAACCGCGAAGAACTGGCCGCCTTCCTGCGCAGCAGACGTGCCCGCCTCGCCCCGCGCGAGGCGGGCCTGCCCGAGGGCGGGCGCCGCCGCACCCCCGGCCTGCGCCGCCAGGAGGTCGCCCAGCTCGCCGGCATGTCGATCGACTACTACATCCGGCTGGAGCAGGCCCGCGGCCCGCACCCCTCGCGCCAGGTGCTCAACGCGCTGGCCAGGGCGCTCATGCTCACCGCCGACGAGCGGGCCCACCTGTTCCACCTGGCCGGGGCGCGGCTGGAGACGCCCCGGCGGCGCGGCGACGTGCCCGCCGGCACGCTGCACCTCATCGCGTTCCTGGAGGAGGTCCCCGCCTACGTCCTCGACGCCAAGTACGACATCCTCGCCTGGAACCCGATGGCCAACCTGCTCATGGGCGACCTCGACTCCCGGCCGCGCGACGACCTCAACGTCATCCGCTGGGTCTTCCGCGCCCCCGACCTGGCCGAGCACCTCACCTACGAGGAGAAGGGCCGCTTCGCCCGCGCCTCCGTGGCCGACCTGCGCTGGGCCGCGGGACGCTACCCCGACGACCCCGAGATCCAGGCGCTGGTGGCGGAGATGCTGGCCTGCAGCCCGGAGTTCGCCGCCCTGTGGGACCAGCACGAGGTGGCGGTGCGCAGGGAGCAGCGCAAGCTCATCCACCACAGCGTCGTCGGCACCATCGACACGCTCTGCCAGGTCGTGCCCGTGCCCGACCGCGACGACCTGCGCCTGGTCCTCTACACCACCGAACCCGGCTCCCCCTCTCACCAGGCCTTGCGCAGGTTGCGGCAGGTGACCCTAAGCTCATGAGATGCGAGCGGTAGCCTTTGACATCTTCGGCGGCGAGCTGGACCTGCGCGAGCTCCCCGATCCGGCCCCCACGCCCTACGGGGCGGTGATCAGGGTCGAGGCGACAGGCCTGTGCCGCAGTGACTGGCACGGCTGGCAGGGACACGACCCCGACATCACCGCGTTCCCGCACGTACCCGGGCACGAGCTGGCCGGCGTGGTCGTCGCCACCGGCTCCCTGGTGCGCGGCTGGTCCGAGGGCGCACGGGTGACCGTCCCGTTCATCTGCGCCTGCGGATCCTGTACGGCCTGCGCCGCCGGAGACCAGCAGGTGTGCGAACGGCAGACCCAGCCCGGCTTCACCCATTGGGGCTCCTTCGCCGAGTACGTGGCCATCGACCACGCCGACGTCAACCTCATCCCGGTGCCGGAGGAGATGGACTTCACCACGGCCGCCGGCCTCGGCTGCCGCTTCGCCACCTCCTTCCGGGCCGTCACCGAGGTCGGCGACGTACGCCCCGGCGAGTGGGTGGCCGTGCACGGCTGCGGCGGCGTGGGCCTGTCCGCGATCATGATCGCCACCGCCGCGGGCGGCCGGGTCGTGGCCGTGGACATCAGCACCGACGCCCTCCACCTGGCCGAACGCGCCGGCGCCACCCATTTCGTCAACGCCTCGGCCGGTGACGCCGCCGCCCAGGTCAGGGAGCTGACCAGGGGCGGCGCGCACGTCTCCCTCGACGCCCTCGGCAGCCCGGCCACCTGCGCGGCCTCCGTCGAGTCGCTGCGCCGCCGGGGACGGCACGTCCAGGTCGGCCTCCTGCCGGACGCGGCGACGCCGATCCCGATGGGCCGCGTGATCGCCCACGAGCTGCGGCTGCTCGGCAGCCACGGCATGGCCGCCCACGCCTACCCGAGGATGCTGGAGCTGATCAGGGCCGGCATCCTGCACCCCGACCAGCTCGTCACCCGCACCATCGGCCTGGCCGACGCGGGCAAGGCACTGGCCGCCATCGGCTCGGTGCCCGGCGTCACGATGATCGTCCCCTAGCCGCACAACCCCATCTCCAGCACGGCCCCGAGCGCCGGGACCGGATCATCCGAGCACCTTGATCTTCTTCATCGTGGGCTGGGAGATCACGCGGGCGACGCCGGGAATGCCGATGATCTTCCCGGTCTGGAACGCCTCGTAGGCGGCGTAGTCGGCCACGAGCACGCGCAGGTGGTAGTCGGGTGTGGCGAACAGCCGCCGGAACTCCACGACCTCCTCGTAGGCCGCGATCGTCCTCTCCAGTTCCTCCAGCGTCTTCAGGTCGCTGACGCTCACCTCGATCGAGACGATCACTTCCAGACCGGCGCCGAGGATCTCGTGGTCGACCGTCGCCCGGTATCCGCTGATCACCCCCGCCTCCTCCAGCCGCTTGACCCGGCGCAGGCACGGCGGGGGCGTGAGCCCCACCCGCCGGGCCAGCTCGACGTTGCTCAACCGGCCGTCCTGCTGGAGCTGAAACAATATTTCACGATCAATGGCATCAAGTACATATTCATTACCCATAAGGCCACGATAGCGCCATAAGTGGAAACCATATGAGGTCCGTTCCGCACTAGAATTTCGCTGGATCCCCCACTTCGAGCCCGGTTTTCGGCATGCCCCGAGGAAGGCGACAGATCATGACGAACCCCGCCGCCCAGGTCCAGGACTGGCTGGACGCCCGCGCCGACGACATGGCCGCGCTGCTGACCCGCCTGGTGGCCGTGGACTCCGAGAACCCGCCCGGCCGCGCGCTGGGCCGGTGCGCCGCGATCCTGCGCGAGGAGATGTCCCGCCTGGGCCTGTCCCCCGAGATCCTCCCCATCCCCGGCGCCCCCGGCCACCTGGAGGAACCGTGCGTCGTACGCGGCACCGCCGGAGAAGGCGCCCGGCTCCTCTACTTCCACGGCCACTTCGACGTCGTCCCCGCCCAGGACCGCGCCCAGTTCACCGCCGAACGCCGCGACGGCCGCATCATCGGCCGCGGCACCGCCGACATGAAGGGCGGCATCGTCAGCATGCTGTACGGCGCCGCCGCCGCCCGCGAACTCGGCCTCCTCGGCGGCGGCCGCATCGTCATCCACCTCGTGTGCGACGAGGAGACCGGCAGCGTCACCGGCTCCGGACACCTGCGCGAGGCCGGGCTCATCGACCCGTCCGCGCTGGCCATGCTCACCGCCGAGCCCAGCGGCGGCGGCATCTGGAACGCCGCCCGCGGCGCCGTCTCGCTGCGCGTGGACGTGGCCGGCCGCGAAGCCCACGTCGGGCAGGCGAACCTCGGCGTCAACGCCTTCTGGCACATGCTCCACGTGGCCCGCCCGGTCCAGGACTACGCCACGGAGATGGCCGGGCGGCCGACCGCGTACCCCATGAACCCCGCCGACGCGCGCGGCACCATGCTCGTGGTCGGCGGCCGGTCGGCGGCCGGGTCCAACTTCAACGTCGTGCCCGGCTCCGCCTACTTCACCGTCGACGGCCGCTACAACCCGGAGGAAGACCTGGAGGGCGAACTCAAGCGCCTGACCACGCTGATCGAGCACGCCGCCGGTGAGATCGGCGCCGACGTCACCGTCAAGACGACCCAGCTCCAGCCCTCCGCCGCCACCGACCCCGCCCATCCGGCCGCCGCCGAACTGGCCCGCGTGGTGACCGCGGTCACGGGCGAGCCCGCCCGGTTCGAGCTGTGCGCGGGCATCCTGGAGATCCGCTGGTACGCCCAGCTCGGCATCCCGTCCTTCGGATACGGCGCCGGCCGCCTGGACGTCTCCCACGGCCCCGAGGAGTACATCGACGAGGCCGCCATGCGCCGCTGCGCCACCGTCTACGCCCTCTACGCCGCCAACCTCCTCACCTGACCCCGGCCTCCCGGGATCTCGGCTCCTGGCAACCGGCCGCACCACCGCCCCTCGCGCCGGGCATCCCGCCTCGGCGCCTTCCAGGTGAGGGCCCGAGTGCGCGCTGCGGGCTTTCCTCGCCGGACGTTCCGCTCCCGTGGCTCGGCCCACCCGGCGGGCCGTACCGGAGAACGGTGGGGCGTTAGGTGAGGGTCGTGAGGCGGTGGCGGGTGCGGGCGGGGGCGGTTGGGGGGATGTCGGCGAGGATGTCGGCCAGCGTGGTGGCGGCGAGGGTGCGGCGCCAGGCCTGGTGTGCCTCCGCCATCTTGACGGCCAGGACGCACGGGGCCCGGCACTCCTCCGGCGGCAGCGCCCCCCGCCCCTGCTGCCGGATCTCCCGGCACTCGTACGGCGACGACGTCCCGTCCACCGCCTCCACCACCTGCAGCATGGTGATCTCGCCCGCCGCCCGTGCCAGCCGGAACCCGCCCCGCGGCCCCGTGCTGGCGCTCAGCAGCCCGGCCTTGACGAGCGCCTTCAGCTGCTTGGCGAGGTAGGGCACGGGCAGGTCGAAGTACTGGGCGAGCTGGGTCGTGGACGCGCTCGCCCCCGGTTCGAGCTGCGCCAGCGTCGTGGCACAGTGCAGGACCCATTCCGTGCTCACAGGCAACTTCACGCCCATGAGTCTATAGGAGATATTAAGGACCCATTTAGTCCGTGATAGTGTCACGTCGAGACGAGGAGAGATCATCATGCGCATCGCAGTAGCCGGCGCGACCGGAAACATCGGCGCCCTCACCATCACCGCCCTCGAAAAGGACGGGCACGAGGTCGTCGGCATCAGCCGCTCGCTGGGCGTGGACCTGTCCACGGGCAAGGGCCTGGACGAGGCGCTGACCGGCGTCGAGGCGGTCGTCGACGCCATCAGCATGCCCGGGGCGGACGAGGCCGAGACGGTGGCGTTCTTCTCCGGCGCCACCGGCAACCTGCTCGCCGCCGAGCGGCGGGCCGGTGTCCGCCACCACGTGCTGCTCTCGATCGCCGGCCTCCACCGCACCGGCGGCAACGCCCACTACGCCGGCAAGCGCGAGCAGGAACGCCTCGTGTCGGCGGGCCCCGTGCCGTGGACCATCGTGCCGGCCACGCAGTTCCACGACTTCCCCGCGATGGCCGCGAGCTGGGACGAGCGGGACGGCGTCGCCCGTGTCGCCCCGCTGCTCATGCGGCCGATCGCCCCCGCTGATGTGGCCGCCGTCCTGGCCGAGGTCGCCACCGGCGAGCCGCGGGGCCGCTACGCCGACATCGCGGGGCCTGACCAGCAGGACCTGGTCGACATGGCGCGGCGCACGTACGCGGCGCGCGGCCAGGAGATCGTGCTGGTGCCGACGTGGTCGGGCATCTTCGGCCCGGACTTGGCGGGCGATGTCATGCTGCCCGGCGAGGGAGCCCGGATCATGCCGACCACGTTCGACACGTGGCTGGCCGGCCAGGTCCCGGCGGCGGGCTAACCGAGTGTCCGCGCGTGGGCGCGGGCCGACGCCGTCTCGCGGCCGACGATCGCGGGCGCCTCGTGCACGAGTTCGTCGTTGGTGAGCGCGTCCACCATGAACAGGGCGAAGTCGATGCGCCGGGTGAGGTTGCCGGCCAGGACGGGGTCGCCCACGTGCCGGCTCCACACGGGCAGCCCCTGGCTCTCGCCCTCTTCCAGGTCGCTGCCCCGCACCACCGTCCACCGGGTGTCGCTGGCGAAGATACGCCGGCAGGCCTCCACCTGGTCGCGCAGGTCGGCGAAGCGGACCAGCCGGGCGAGCACGCCGAACACCGCGGCGAACGTCCGCAGTTGCCACGTGTAGACGTCCTTGCCGTCGCGGGTGATGTGCCACCCGCAGGAGAACACCAGGCGGGCGCCCGGCCGCGCGTAGTCCATGACCGCCTGGGCGGTGCCGCTGGAGTATTTCCGCATCCCCCACGGCACCAGGACCGTGAGAACTCCGTCGCACCCGGCGACCGCGCGTTCGATGACCCGCCGGTCGTTGGTGTCGCCGGGGACGATGGTGATGCGGTCCTTGACGGCGTCGAGCTTGCCGACGCTCTTCTTCCGGCAGACGCCGACGACCTCGTAGCCGCGTTCCAGCGCGTGCCTGACCATGTACCGCCCCAGCTTGCCCGAGGCGCCGACAATACAGACCTTCATCGAGTTTCCCCCTGTCCGATGGTGATGACGACCTTGCCGCGGGCCCGCATGCTCTCGACGTACCGGATCGCCTCCGGGACCTCGGCCAGCGGGTACACGCGGTCGACGACCGGCACGATCTCCTTGGCCGCGAGCAGCTCGGCCAGGTGGTTCAGCGCCTGCTTGCCCGGCTTCCACGAGACTCCGGTGATCCGCTGCCCGACGAACCTCGCCACGACCATGCCCTTGACCACCTGCACCAAGGGCCCGAGCACCCGCCCGCCGCCGGAGGACAGGCCGCCGACGAGCGCCAGCGTGCCCTTCGGCGTCAGCGCGCGCCTGAATTCCTTGAGTGAACGGTTGCCGACCAGGTCCACCAGCAGGTCGTAGCGCTCGATCGGCCGGGTGAAGTCCTCGCGGTTGTAGTCCACGACCTCGTCGGCGCCGAGCGAGCGGACCAGGTCGGCGTTGTGGGCGCCGCACACGCCGGTGACGTGCGCCCCGAGCGCCTTGGCGAGCTGGACGGTGAAGGTGCCGATGCCCCCCGAGGCCCCGTTGACCAGCACCCGCTGCCCGGCCACGAGCCCGTCGAGCGCCTTCAGCGCGGTCTGCCCCGCCATGGGCACGGCCGCCGCCGCCTCGAAGCTCACGTCCTCGGGCTTCGGGACAAGCGTTTCCTGGGGTACGGCTACCGCCTCGGCGAACGCGCCCAGCCGTACACCTCCGAACACCTCGTCACCCACGGCGAGGCCGCGCACGTCGGCCCCCACCCGCTCGACGACCCCGGCCAGGTCGGCGCCGAGGATCGACCCCGGCTTGGGCCGCCGCAGCCCGGCGGAGAGGCGCACCAGGTGCGGGTCCGAGCGCAGGTGGCGCCAGTCGTAGGGATTGACGGCGGCGGCCCGTACCCGGACCAGGACCTCGTGGCGCCCGGGCTCGGGCTCGTCGACCTCGCGCAGGGCCAGGACGTCCGGCGAGCCGTACCGCTCCCAGACCCAAGCCTTCGTACGTCGTAAGGTTGCCATACGTCATAAGGTTGTCGTACGACGTAAGGTTGTCAAGTCCCAGCCTGAGACGGCTCTCAGCCGAGCCGGCGGCGCTCCAGTCCCTCAAGGATCAGATCGAGCGCGAAGGAGAACTCCGTGTTGTCATCGCACCAGCTCAGCGTGGTTTCGGGGGCTTCGTGGGCGATCGCCGCCATCATCCCGGCCAGATGGGGATATTTCATACCCATCTGTTCCATCAACGCCTCGTCCATGTCGTCGGACGGGTCGTCCGGCTCGAACAACTCCTGCGTGAACCCCATCGCCCGGCTGCCCAGCGCGTGCAGCGCGTGGTGCGCCAGATCGTAGGTGAACCCGCCCGCCCGCAGAATCCCGAGCACGCCCTCGTAGTAGGCGATCGCCGCCTCGCTGAGCGACGAGCGCGTCTGGATCACGCCCGGCGCCCACTTGTGCCGCAGCAACACCTCGCGCGCGGCCAGAATCCGCCCCCGCAACGCCGCCTGCCAGTCACCGGCCGGATCCGGCCCCTCGGCGACCTCGACCACCCCGAGGATCTCCCCGATCACCATCTCGACGACCCCGTCGAGGATCGCCTCCTTGTTGGCGACATGGTGGTACAGCGACATCGGCTCCACCCCGAGCTCCTGCGCCACCCGCCGCATCGTCAGCGCGTCGAGCCCGGCCCGGTCGGCCAGTTCGACGGCGGCGCGCAGCACCCGCCTGCGGCTCAGCGGGACACGGGGCTGCTCGTCGGTTTCTTCGTCGGTCCAAAGAGGCACCCCAGCACTTTACCCGTACACCGTAAGGCCCAGTCCAGGCGGCTCTAGACGTCGCCGGGCCGCCCGCCCGGGGAGATCAGGCCGGTCTCGTACGCGAGCACGACCGCCTGCACGCGGTCACGCAGGCCGAGCTTGGACAGAATGCGGGCCACGTGCGTCTTCACCGTGGTCGCGCTGAGCGTCAGCCGGTCGGCCAGTTCGGCGTTGCTCAGGCCGGTGGCCAGCAGGCGCAGGACCTCCAGCTCGCGCGGCGTCAGCCCGGACAGGTCGCGATGCAGGGCCGCGCGGGCGTCGTCGCGGCGGGCGAAGCGCTCCACCAGACGGCGGGTGATCGTGGGCGCGAGCAGCGCGTCACCGGAGCGGACCAGCCGGACCGAGGCCACCAGGTGCTCGGGGGTGACGTCCTTGAGCAGGAAGCCGCTGGCTCCGGCGGTGAGCGCGGCGTAGACGTACTGGTCGAGGTCGTAGGTGGTCAGGATGAGCACCCGGGTGTCGTCCGCGCCGCCGGTCACGATCCGCCGGGTGGCCTCGATGCCGTCGGTTCCCGGCATGCGGATGTCCATGAGCACGACGTCGGGCCGGGTGCGCCGGACCGCGGCGACGGCCTCGGCCCCGTCCGCCGCCTCGGCCACCACCTCGATGCCGTCGGCCGTCAGGATCATCCGGAACCCGGTGCGGACCAGCGCCTGGTCGTCGGCGATGACCGCGCGCAGCGGTGGCGGCGGGGTCACGCGGCGGTCCAGGGGATGCGGGCCCTGAGCCGGTAGCCGTCCGGCCCGCTGGTGGTCTCCAGGGTCCCGCCGTACAGGGCGAGCCGCTCGCGCAGCCCGATGAGGCCGCGGCCCTGGCCGGTGCCGGGCCCCGCGGCCGGGCCGCCGCCGGTGTCGCCGACCTCGACCTCCAGGAAGTCGCCCGCGCGGGCGACCGTGACGGTGGCCGCCGCGCCCGCCGCGTGCTTCATCGTGTTCGTCAACGCCTCCTGTACGACACGGTAGACCGCCAGGTCCACGCCCGGAGGCAGAGGCTGGAGGCCGGCCTCGACCCTGGCCTCGACCTGGAGCCCGGCGGCGCGTACCCGCTCGATGAGACCGTCGAGCCGGCCGATTCCCGGCTGCGGTTCGAGCCCGCCGGGAAGCTCTTCCGACGCGGCGAGCAGGCCCATCACGTTGCGCAGCTCGGCCATGGCGGCCCGCCCACTGGCCTCGATCGCCACCAGGGCCTGCTTCGACTGCTCGGGATGCGCGTCCATCACCTTGCGCGCGGCCCCGGCCTGGATCACCATCACGCTCACATTGTGGGTCACCACGTCGTGCAGTTCGCCCGCGATCCGGTCGCGCTCGGCCTGGACCGCCCTGCGCGCGGCCTCGTCCCGGTCCCGTCGCAGCGCGTCGAGGCGCTCGCGGTTGCGCTGCCAGAACCGCACGAACACCGCGAGCGCGCCCGCGCTGAGCAGCACCACGTACGGCCCCAGCCAGCTCGGCAGGCTCGGCACGATGTCCGCGCCGGCGGCGCCCGCGAGCACGGCCGCCAGCAGGAGCCCCGCTGCCGCGGCCACCCGGTGGCGGCTGTGCGCGAGCGCGCTGTAGGCGGCGATGACGCAGGCCAGGACGGTGATCCAGGTCTCTCCCCCGTCCATGGCCAGCGTCGCCGGCACCACGGCCCAGAAGGTCGTGAGCGGGAAGCGGCGGCGGGCCGCCAGCGGCAGCGTGCCGAGCACCACCAGCAGCACCGCCAGACCGGCGTCCTCGTCGGGAACGGGCACCACCGGCTCGGGCGACGGCATCGCGCCCACCGGCCCGCCCGTCGGCCCGCCCGTCGGCGGAGTCGTGAGCGGTGGGGTCACGGCCGGCAGAACCGGCGGCGTCGGCAGCTCGGGCGTGGCCGGCGGTTCCGGGAGCTTGGGCGTCGTCGGCGGCGCCGGGAGCTCGGGCGTCGTCGGCAGGGCCGGGGGCGTGGCCGGCGGCGTCGGGGGCGGCAGGGTCGGAGGCGGCAGGGTCGGGGGCGGTAGCGGAAGTGCCCGGGTCGCGGACGGATGGGCGGACTGGGGTGCCGGGTCGTGGCGGAGGCGGAGCAGGTCCGACACCGGGTGGGGCGCGGCGCCACGGTCGGCCTCGTCCAGGCTCGCCGTCGCGAACACCGCCACGACGGTCAGGGCGATCGCGAGCAGCAGGTCGGTGACGAGCGCCGCGCGGGACGGCCGGGCGACCGGTGTCTCCGGCCGCAGCAGACCGCGCACGTGCTGCCACCAGAGGCGCCGTTCATCAGCTGTCACCTGCGTATTGTCGCGTTTGCCGGGCTGTCCGCGCATCGTCCCGAGTGACCGGGGCGGTGGTCCGGCAGGCGTACATCCCGAGGATGACGTCCCGGCGGATCATCCCCGGGAGGTAGCCGACATCGCCGTCACGGCCGACGCGCCCGCCGATCCCCCGCCTCTAGCGTCGTCCCCACTTCACACGAGAAACGGGGATATTTCATGCATAGTCGTGCCTTGGGCGGCTTGATGGTCGTCACGAGCCTGCTGTCACCTCTGGCCACGGCCACCCCGGCCACCGCCGCCTCACCGGCCACCGCCGCCTCACCGGCCTCCGCCGCCTCACCGGCCACCGCCGCCACCTCTGCCTCTGCCTCTGCCTCTGCCTCTGCCTCTGCCTCGGCCGCCGCAACGATCTCCGCCGCGACACCGCGCCTGCCGAAACCGACCGGCTCGCTGGCGGTCGGCACCACGTCCCTCCACCTCAAGGACACCTCCCGCCCCGACCCCTGGGTGCCCTCCGTCAAGATGCGGGAGCTCATGGTCACCGTCTGGTACCCGGCCACGTCGCCGGGCGGGCGGCGGGCGCCGTACCTGACGGCGAAGGAGTCGGAGCTGCTGCTCAAGGACGGCGGGATCACCGGCGTGAAGCCCGGCATCCTCGCCACCACGCGCACCAACGCCCACACCGGCGTGAAACCGCGCGGACGCAAGCACAGCCTGCCGCTCGTGGTGCTCTCGCCCGGGTTCAAGAAGCCCCGCGCCACGCTGACCGCGCTCGCCGAGGACCTGGCCAGCCGGGGCTACGTGGTGGCCGGCATCGACCACACCTACGAGAGCATCGCCACGGCCTTCCCCGACGGGCGGGTCACCACCTGCGTGCCCTGCGACGGCGAGCGCGAGCCCGCGACGTTCACGAAGGCGGCCAAGGGGCGGGCGGCCGACGTCTCGTTCGTGATCGACCGGCTGACCGCCAATGGCGCCTGGAAGGGCGCCGCGCTGATCGACCGGTCCAAGGTCGCGATGGCCGGCCACTCCCTGGGCGGCGCGAGCAGCCTCGCCGCGATGGTCAAGGACGGCAGGATCCGCGCCGGGATCGACATCGACGGCACCGTCCCGCCGGGCGTACCGGAAACCGATCTCGCGCGGCCGTTCATGTTCCTCGGCAAGCCCGCCACCTACACCCCGGGATCCGGCAGCGCCGAGACCGCCACCTGGGAAGCCGCCTGGAAGCGCCTGACCGGCTGGAAGCGCTGGCTGCTGATGACCGGCGCGCAGCACGAGTCGTTCAACGACCTCGGGCCGCTGGCCGCGCAGCTCGGGCTCGACACCGGCGCCCAGGTGCCGGGGCCCCGCTCCTGGGAGCTCACCAGGACCTACGTCGGCGCCTTCCTCGACCTGCACCTGCGCAAGAAGCCCCAGCCCCTCCTGGACCGCCCCTCACCCCGCCACCCGGAGATCAAGCACGTCTCCCCCTAAGGGCGGATGTAGGCGAGCAGTCGCTCCACCGGCCAGGTGTTGACCACGTCGTCGGTCGTCAGCCACGCGCGCTGGGCGATGCCGACGCCGAAACGCTGGTTCTTCAGATGCGGTACGGCATGCGAGTCGCTGTCGATGGAGAACTTCACCCCATGATGCCTGGCCAGCCGGACCAGGTCGGAGGGAAGGTCGCTGCGGTCGGGGTAGGCGTCGATCTCCATGACCGTGCCGGTGCGCGCGGCGGCGGCGAACACGGCGTCCCAGTCGGCCTCCACCGGCTGGCGCTTGCCGATCTTGCGCGTGGTCGGATGCCCGATGACGTCCACGTACGGGTTCTCGCAGGCGGCGATGAACCGGCGGGTCATCTCCTCGCGCGACTGCGTGAAGTGGGAGTGGACCGAGGCCACGCAGACGTCGAACCCGGCCAGGATCTCCTCCGGCCAGTCGACCGAGCCGTCGGGCGCGATGTTGAGCTCGCTGCCGTGCAGCAGCCGCATTCCCGGATAGGACTCCTGCAGCTTCCTGATCTGCTCGCGCTGCTCCAGCGCCTTCTCCAGCGTCATGCGCTGCATGGTCAGGTCGGGGGCGTGGTCGGTGATGGCGTAGTAGGAGTAGCCGAGCGCGTGCGCGGCGGCGACCATCTCCTCAAGCGAGGCGATGCCGTCGGTCAGGTTGGTGTGGGTGTGCAGGTCGCCCTTCAGGTCGGCCAGCTCGACCAGGGCCGGGAGCTCGCCCTTCAGGGCCAGCTTCACCTCGCCCTCGTCCTCGCGCATGGGCGGGGGCACGAACTGCATGCCGAGCGCGGTGTAGATGTCCTGCTCCGTGGTGGCGGCCAGGACCCGATCACCCTCGAACAGCCCGTACTCGGAGAGCTTCCAGCCCTTCTTCACCGCGATCTCGCGGATGGTGACGTTGTGCTCCTTGGAGCCGGTGAAGTATTGCATCGCGGCGCCCCACGACTCCTCCGGGACCACGCGCAGGTCCACCTGGACGCCCGCGGTGGTGCGGATGGAGGTCTTCTTGTCGCCCGCCGCGATGACCTCGGCCACGTACGGCTGCGCGCGGAAGCGCTCCATGATCTCGACCGGCGCCACCGCGAGGATGTCGATGTCGCCGATCGTGTCCTTCATCCGGCGCAGCGAGCCCGCGTAGTCGATGCGCGTGGCCAGGTCGGACAGCGACGCGATCACCTGCTCGGCCAGCGACATCGCGACGCCGACGTGCACCCGCCGCCCGGCCTGCTCCATCTGCTCGATGCCCTTGGCCAGATTGGCCAGCGTCTTCGGCCCGAGCCCCTTGACCCCGTCGAGGCGGCCCGCGGTGATCGCCTCGGCCAGCGCGGCGGGCGAGTCGATGCCGAAGTCCTCGAACAGCATGATGGCCGTCTTCGGCCCCAGCGTCGGCACGCTCGTCAGCCGGCGCACGCCGTCGGGCACCTTCGCGCGCAGGGCGTCGAGCTGCCGGAAGCTGCCACGCTCCAGGAACTCCTCGATCTTCAGCGCGATCGCCTCACCCACGCCCGGCACCTTGCGGACGTCGACCTGCGCGATGTCCTCGGGGAAGCCGGCGATCGCCTTGACCGCCTTCTGGTAGCTGCGCACCCGGAAGGCGTCGCCCCCGGTCAGCGCGAACAGCTCTGCGTATTCCTGAAGGGCGGCCGCCGCCTGCTCATTTGCCCGTGCCATGTGCACAGCTTAGGAGGTGGGGCCGACATTTCCTCTCGCCATGTCGGCCCGGACATGTCACGCTCGATCATGCGCAGAACCACCCTCTTAGCCCTGTTATCGGTCCTCCTCCTGCCAGCCGGTACGGCTGCCGCCGCCCCCGTCCCCACGCCGTCCCCAGCGGTCAGGGACTTCGGCAACGGCCCCGAGCGCAACGAGGAAGCCGCCCTGGTCGAGGATGCGACCGCGGCGCTGAAGGCCCAGGCGGCCGCGCCGTACCACCACGACAAGACCAGGGGTTATCCCCGCAAGAACCAGCTCCCCCTCCCGCCGGAGAACCCCGCGGACGCCTCGATCAAGCTGGGCCTGATCCCGCACCACGCGATCGCGGCGAAGCTGAACGCGCTGCAGGCGCTCGGCGACCGTGTGAGCGCCGAGGTCCTCGGCCGCTCGGCGGGCGGGCGCGACCTCTACTTCGTGACGGTCACCGCGCCGGAGAGCCCCGCTGAGGTCCGCGAGCAGGAACGCCTGCGCCGCCAGATCGAATCGGGGCGAAAAGTCCCGAAAAATCGCTATAAAACGCCGATCTTCATCAACGGCAACATCCACGGCAACGAGTGGGAGGGCACCGACGCCTCCCTCCGGGTGATCGAGGAACTGGCCACCAGCCCGCAGGCGGCCACCCTGCTCAAGCGCGCCCGCCTGTACTTCAACATCACCGCCAACCCCGACGGCAGAGTCCTCGGCCAGCGCCCCAACGGCAACGGCTTCGACCTCAACCGCGACATGATCACCGCCTCCCAGCCCGAGGCCAGGGCCATGCGGCAGATCATGATCGACACGCAGCCGGTCGCCATGCTCGACCTGCACGGCTACGTCAACGGCACGCTGATCGAGCCGACCACACCGCCCCACGGCGCCAACTACGAGTACGACCTGTTCATCACCAACACCTACGCCAACGGCCTCGGCATGGAGGCGGGGGTCAACGCCCTGGGCTACACCCCGGAGAAGGACGGCGTCTTCCCCGTCCAGATCCCCTTCCGCGACTCCGAGGAGGGCTGGGACGACTGGCCCCCGATCTTCACCCCGCAGTACGCGCCCTTCCATGGCGCGGTCGCCGCGCACACGGTGGAGATCCCGCTGCGCGTCAACGGCTCCGACTACACCAACCTGCCGGTCGAGGAGCTGCGCCGCCGTTCCCGGATCAACACCGACGTGGCCGCCGCGGCCGTGCGCGCCACCTACGGCCACGTCCTGGCCAACCACGACAAGCTGATCGCCGACCAGACCGAGGTCTTCCGCCGCGGCGCGGCCGGCGAGCCGTCCAGGACGGTCCCGCTCGGCATCGTGCCCGGCTTCGGCCCCGAGGACGTCTACACCACCACCTACCCGCGCGGCTACGTGATCCCCGAGGGCACCCCGGCCGCGGCCCGGCTGGTGGACCACCTGATCGCCAACGACGTGGAGGTGGAGCGGGCGATCCTGCCCTTCCGCGCGGGCGGCCGCTTCTACCCGTCCGGCACGTACGTGGTCGACATGCGCCAGCCCAAGCGCGGCCTGGCCAACGTGATGCTGGAGCCCGGCGCGGACATCAGCCCGCGCGTCGACGCCATGTACGACATCTCGGGCTGGAGCCACGCCCTGCTCTGGGGCGCCGGCGTCACCTCCGTGCGCGACCTGCGCGTGCTCGCGGAGCCGGTCCGTTCCGCGGCTTCCACCGGCTACGTCCCGCACGGCGACGGCGCGCTCGCGCTCAAGGTCGCCGACGGCCGCGACGCGCAGGCGCTCAACGCGCTGCTCGCCCGCGGCGTCGAGGTCACCTGGGCGGGCGACACCGCCACGCTGCCCCGCTCGGCGCGCGCCGCCGCCCGCGAGGTCGCCCAGCGCTACGGCGTGCGATTCTCCCGAGCGGGTACGGCGGGCGGCCCCAAGCTCGCCCCGGTCAGGATCGCCGCGGCGGCCTCGGCAGACGAGCTGTTCACGCTGCGCGAGATGGGCTTCGCGGTGACACCGGTCTCCACGACCCTGGCCAACGCCGGATTCGACTGGAACGCCGTGGACGTCCTGTTCGTCGCCAGCGGCCTGTCCTACACCGCGCTCAACCCGGCGGCCAAGGCCGCGCTCGACGCCTTCCTGGCCAAGGGCGGCGTCGTCACCCGCGGCGGCACGGGCGCGACCTTCAACGCCGCCGCCGGGCTCCTGACCGTCACCTCGGTGGCCGGGCGCGGCGACGCCAACGGCGTGGTCAGGATGGCCTCGGGCGAGCACGGGTTCGTGTACTCGCCGCGCTGGTTCACCGGGCTGGGTCCCGAGGTGAAGGCCGAGCAGACCTACGAGGCGTTCGTGTCCGGGCACTGGCGCCCGAACCAGGACGGCTCCGGCGGCCAGGACGCCGCCAAGGGCCAGGCGGCGGTCGTCAGCGGCCAGGACGAGCGCGGGGCTCGCGTGGTGCTGTTCGGCACCGAGCCGATGTTCCGCAACCACCCGAAGGGGCTTTTCGCGCAGGTCGCGCGGGCCCTGTACAGCACGTCCCAGTGAGGTGACACGTGGGCCGGGCGGCGCGCCCGGCCCGCGTGCTCACATGCGTACCTCGCGAGGAGTGTAGGCCTCGCTCAGGAACGCGATCTCCTTCTCCGTCAGCTCCACGCCGACCGCGGCCGCCGCGTCGTCGACGTGCCGGTCCTTGGTGGCGCCCACGATCGGCGCGGTCACCCCGGTGCGGCCCAGCAGCCAGGCCAGCGCCACCTGCGCCGCCGGCAGCTCGCGCTCCCTGGACACCTGGGCCACCCGGTCCAGGATCACCTGGTCGTTCTCCGGCTCGTACAGGAAGTCGATGCGCTCGTCCGAACCCTGCCTGGCGGTCTGCTGCGCCGATCCGGCCCTGGCCAGGACGCCGCGGGCCAGCGGGCTCCAGGGGATGAGGCCCACACCCTGGTCGGCGCAGAGCGGCAGCATCTCCCGCTCCTCCTCGCGGTAGAGCAGGTTGTAGTGGTTCTGCATGGACACGAACCTCGTCCACCCGTTCACCTCGGCCACGTGCTGGGCCTTCGCGAACTGCCAGGCCCACATGGAGGAGGCGCCGATGTAGCGGACCTTGCCGGAGCGGACGACGTCGTGCAGGGCCAGCATGGTCTCCTCGATCGGCGTCTCGTCGTCCCAGCGGTGGATCTGGTAGAGGTCCACGTAGTCGGTGCCGAGGCGGTCCAGGGAGGCGTCGATCGCGGCCATGATGTGCTTGCGCGACAGCCCGCGGTCGTTGCGGGCCTTGCCCATGGGGAAGTAGACCTTGGTGGCCAGCACGTAGTCCTCGCGTCGGGGGAAGACGCGGCGCAGCACGTTGCCGGTGATGACCTCGCTGGCGCCGGCGCTGTAGACGTCGGCGGTGTCGAAGAAGGTCACGCCGGCGTCGGCGGCGCGCCGGACGAGCGGTTCGGCCTGTTCCTCCGGCAGGGTCCATTCCATCTTGCCGGGATCGCCGTAGCTCATCATGCCGAGGCAGATACGCGAGACCTGAAGGCCGGTGTTACCAAGACGCGAATATTCCATGAAAGTCAGCTTATGGTGGTCATAGGGTGAAGGCGGATGGGCCATGGGTAAGAGCCGGAAATGGTGACACCCCGCAGGATGCTGGTCCGGATTCTTTACGGCTCCCGCTACGACCGGTTGCCGCACGGCCAGCGTGCTTACGTACGACCGGGCGAGCGGGTGATCCGCGAGGCCCAGTGGCGGCTGAGGCTGCGCCGCGCGCCCGTGACCTCGCTGCCCGACTACTCCGGGTCGGTACCGCTCGGGGAGATCGAGGAGTTCCTGGCCTGCACGCTGTGCGGCGAGGAGCGCCAGCAGCCGCTGTTCGAGCCGACCGGCGGCAAGGGCTGGCGCTACCGGGTGGTGCGCTGCCCGGCCTGCGGTTTCCTCTACCGCAACCCGAACGTCCGCCCCGAGCACCTCGGCGACCTGTACGCCGGTTCCTACAGCTCCTTCCTGACCGGCAAGTACGCCGCCCAGCGCCGGCGACGCTACGAGCTGACGATGAAGGCGTTCTCCCCCGTGTTCGACGACGGCGCCGGCCGCAGGCTGCTCGACTTCGGCTGCGGCACCGGGCTCTTCCTGGGCCTGGCCGAGGAGCTCGGCTTCGACGCGGTCGGCGTCGACCTCTCGCCCGACTCCGTGGAACAGGCGAATGCCACACTCCGCACCGCCCGCGCCCACCTGGGCGACCCCGAGGACGTGCCGGAGATCGCCGCGGGCGGGTTCGACGTCATCACGCTCTGGTCGGTGCTGGCGCACCTGCCGCGCCCGCTGGAGGACTTCGCGCGCTTCCGCCGCCTGCTGGCGCCGGGCGGGGTCCTGCTGGTGCTGACCGTCAACGCCAATTCCCTGCTGCTCAAGGCGTACGGCTCCCGCTGGAGCGGCTTCACGAAGAACCACCTGATGTTCTACTCCTCGAACACGCTGCCGGTGCTGCTGCGCCGTACCGGATTCTCCGGGGTGGCCTTCGCGCCCCACTTCGGCGACTCGATCGAGGCGGGCACCACGCACCTGCCCGAGAAGCTGCGGCGGCGGCTGGTGACGCGGATCCGCGCGAGCGACGGCGGGAACATGATGCGCGCGCTCGCCTTCGCCGACCAGGAGGCGCTGGAGCGGTGGGGAGCCGAGCAGAAGGCCCGTGAGCTGTAGGAACTCGCTCATCGACGTCCAGAACGCCAAGCGCTACCGCGCGGCCGTGAGCCAGGGCCCCGAGGGCACCCGCGCCTGCGCCAAGACCGACGCCACCACCGTGGAGACCGGCGGCAAGCTGTCGTTCCAGGCGACCTACGCGGCGCCGCGACGTGCTGTTCGCCCTGGACGAGCACACGCTGACCGCCAAGGCCAGGCAGCGTGTCGCGGCCGTCACCGCCCGGATCGGATCGGGTCCGGTGAGCGTCGAGGGCCACACCGGCGGCCGGGCGATCGAGGAGAACCGGCGCGTGGAGATCATATTCAATGCCGGTGAATGAGCCAATAATGCCGGGGCTTATTGGCAATTACTCCACTTGATCCGGCCGGGGAATGCCCTTTAGGTACCTACTGTCAACCGAGGTACGTGAAGGGAACCCTTTTATGGCTCGTAGCCGCCTCATCGGCTTAGCCGCCACCGTACTCACCCTCCCTCTCCTGATCGTCGCGGCGCCCTCCGGCGCGGCGGCGGCGCCCGACCCGGCTCCACCGGGCGACATGATCGCCGGCGCCAAGACCGGCGCCCGGATGGTGGTCGACGGCACCACCTACGAGATGCCGGCCACCTATACCCCGAAGGCGGCCGCGAAAGCGCGTTCCGCCGCCCCCACGCCGCCTGTCGGAACGGTCCGGCAGTGGTTCGCCAGCGACGACAACACCGGCTGGTACCTGAAGGACTTCACGCTGCGCGGGGTCGGCGGCAAGATCGAGGTGTGGGTCGCCAACGACCTCGCCTTCCCCGCCGGCGACTGCCGCCCGGCCAGTTCCGTCACGATCACCGACGCCAACGTGGCCCGGATGATCAGCGAGTTCGACACCAACATGTACCCGAAGGAGACGGCGGCCTTCAGCACCCCGCCGGACCGCGACGGCACCGCCTCCCAGGTGCCCAGGGACTTCACCGGCGACGGCGACAACACCGTCGCCCTGGTCGACAACGTGCGCGACTCGAACTTCTACGACTTCCCCGCGAACACCACCTACACCGCGGGATTCTTCTCCGGCGCGCTCAACGAGGCCACCGACCGCAACGTCATGACGATCGACGCCTTCGACTGGGCCCACCGCACCGGGGTCAACCCGCCCGACGAGCCCACGTCCGACCCCTGCACCAGCCGCCCGGCCCGCCCCAACTCCTACGAGGGCACGTTCGCGCACGAGTGGCAGCACCTGCAGATGTACTACACGGACTCCTTCGAAGGTAACTGGATCAACGAGGGCCTGTCGGACTACGCCATGTACCTGACCGGGTACTCCGACAGCCTCAAGACCGTGCACGAGAAGGGCTGGGACAGCCACCTGATCTGCCAGCAGGGCTGGGCCACCGTACAGACGCCCGCCAACCCCAACGTGCGCGACTGCGGCGGCCCGGAGAACTCGCTGACGCTGTGGGGCGAGGGCAACACCGGCGGCGACGTGCTGGCCGACTACGGCAACGCCTACGCCTTCATGCTCTACCTGGCCGACCGCTTCGGCGCCGACATCCTCACCCGGCTCCACAACGACGCCAAGCGCGGCCTCGAAAGCGTCACCGCGCAACTCGCCACCGAGGGACAGAACGACCTCTACCGGGTGATCCACGACTACCAGTCGATGACGCTGCTCGACGGCATCGTGGGCGAGTCCCGGCACGGCGTCGTGATCGGCGTGCCCAAGAAGCGGGTCACCGCGGCGAACCTGCGCTCCAGCGTCAACTTCGCCAACCCCGACTCCCACGCCACCCCCGGCGCGGCGCCCAACGGCGCCGACTACCTCGCCCCGCGCGACGCCGCCGGCAAGGAGCTGCGCGGGCGCGACCTGCGTTCGCTCTCCTTCGAGGGGGTACGGTCGCTGCCGCCCGCGCCGTTGCAGTGGACCGTCGTCAGCGACGACGCCGACCGGCCGGGCAACCCGGTCGTCTGGTCGGGCAACCGCAACAACCTCGACGCCACGGCCGTCGCCAAGGTGACCGTCCCGGCGACCGACCCGGTGCTGCGCTTCCTGGCCAAGTACGGGGCCGAGACCGGGTACGACTACGCGTACGTGATGGTGTCCACCGACGGCGGGGCCACCTACACCCCGATCGCCGGTGACAAGACCACGCAGGCGCCGCTCGGCCCCGGCCTGAACGGCACCACGACCGGCTTCGAGCCGCACACCTTCGACCTGGCCGCCTACGCCGGACAGGAGATCCTCGTCAACTTCCGCTACGTCAGCGACGGCGGCGTCAACGAGGGCGGTCTCAAGCTCGACGACATCGCCGTGGGCGGCACCGCGGTGAGCGACGGCTCCAGCCTCGACCCGTTCGACTCGGTCACCGAGGTCAGGCCGATCGCGATCGACAGCTGGAACGTCCGGCTGATCGGGTACGACGGCAAGCGGTCCGTGGCCCTGTACGCGGAGGTGGACGACAAGTTCGCCTTCAGCCTCAACCGGCTGCAGCTCGCGCTGCTGGCTCCGTTCCCGAAGGTGGCCGCCATCGTGGCGGTCGACGACCCGGGCGAGCAGGTCCAGCAGTACGCGCCCTACACCCTCAAGATCAACGGCGTGACCCAGCCCGGCTAGAACACGCGAAAGCCCCCTTCCAGGAAGGGGGCTTTCGCACGGGCGGATGGACGGGCTACAGGCCCGGCTCCGGCGAGCGCGGGTAGCCCGGCGGCCGGTCGCCGGGGTACGGAGTGCCCGGGGTGGCCGGATTGCGGGGCACGTGCGGGGTTCCCGGAGTGGGCGGGAAACCCGGGTCGTGCGGATTGCCCGGAGTCTGCTGGCTGCCCGGAGTCCGCTCGCCGGCCGGAGTCTGCGGGGTGTCGGTGCCGTGCGCATATGGCACGTCGCCGCGCCACGCGCCGGTCTCGCCGCCGCGTGCCTCGATGTAGTCCTTGAAGCGGCGCACGTCGCCCTGGACGCGCATCCGCACGAGCTGCAGCCAGTCGCCGGCGGTCTCGAGGAAGCCCTCCGGGTCGTACTCCATCTGCAGCGTGACCCTGGTCGTGGTGTCGTCGAGCCGGTGAAAGGTGACGACGCCGGCCTGGTGCGGCCGGTCGACGGAGCGCCAGGCGATGCGCTCGTCCGGGTGCTGCTCGGTGATCTCGGTCTCGAACTCCCGCTTGACCCCGGCGATCTCCGCCAGCCACGCGTTGCGCGTGTCGGTGAGCTGCTTGACCGACTCCACTCCTTCCATGAACTCGGGGAACGTCTCGAACTGCGTCCACTGGTTATAGGCCACCCTGACGGGGACCATGACGTCTATTGAATACTCGATGCTGCTCATGGGTTCGCGCCTGCCCCACGGCGGCGCGCCCTAACGTCGTCAGGCCGTGACCGCGAACAGCGCGACCGTGGTGCAGCTGCCGCCGATGTTGAGGGTCAGCGCGGTGCGCGCGCCCTCCACCTGGCACTCCCCCGCCCCGCCCGACACCTGCCGGGCGGCGTCGTACAGCATGCGCACCCCGGTGGCGCCGACGGGATGGCCGAGCCCGATGAGCCCGCCCGACGGGTTGACCGGCAGCGATCCGCCGAACTCGATCGACCCTGACTCGACGGCCCGCCACGACTCGCCGGGCGGCGTGAGCCCGAGGTGGTCGAGCGCCACGTACTCGGTGATCGTGAAGCAGTCGTGGGTCTCGATCACGTCCACGTCGGCCGGGCCGCGCAGCCCGGCGCGCTCGTAGGTGTCGAGCACGGCGCGCCGCAGATGGGGGAAGAGGTACGGCTCGCGCGCGGCCAGCTTGTCCTTGAGCAGCATCGGCGCCGTCCGGTGCCCCCAGCCGGAGATGGCGGGGCCGGGCCTGCCGTACCGGTCGGAGGCCAGGATGACGGCGGCGGCGCCGTCGGTGATGCGGCCGCAGTCGTACTTGCGCAGCCGTCCCTCGACCGGCGGGTTGAGCACGTCGTCGGCGCCGAAGCAGCCGTCGGGGAAGGTCCAGGAGCGCGCCTGGGCGAGCGGGTTGCGCAGGGCGTTGCCGTGGTTGATCTCGGCGATGCGGGCGAGGTGCTCGTGGGCGAGCCCGTAGCGGACGTCGACCTCGTCGGCGATCTCGGCGAACAGCGCGGGCCACGGGAAGTCCGCCCCCTGCGCCTCGCGGCCGGCCCACGCCGCGCAGCCGAGGTGCCCCGCGGCCTCCTTGGCGCCGACGTTGCGCATGAGCTCGACGCCGACGACCAGCGCCACGTCGTAGCGGCCCGCCTCCAGGTCGGCCATCGCGGCCAGCACCGCCATCGACCCGGAGGCGCACGCGGCCTCGTGGCGTGCGGTGGGCAGCATGGACCAGGCCGGGTCGATGGCGGCGACCATGCCGCCGAGGTGGGCCTGGCCGGCGAACAGCTCTCCGGCCAGGTTGCCGACGTGCGCGACCTGCACCTCCCGCGCGGCCACGCCCGCCGACTCCAGCGCGCCGAGCGAGGCCTCGCGCATCATGTCGTACAGGCTCGCGCCGGTGCGGGCGAAGTCGGTCTGGTAGCCGCCGAGGACGCGGATCACAGTTTCAGCTCCCTCTTGAGTATCTTGCCGACCGGGCTTCTGGGCAGCGCCTCGACGATCTCCAGCCGCTCGGGCAGCTTGTAGGAGGCGATGCCCTTGCCGCGCAGGAACGCCACGACGGACTCCAGCGAGATCTCGCCCTTGGCGACGACGACCGCGCAGACCTTCTCCCCGAGGACGTCGTCGGGGTAGCCGGCGACCGCGGACTCCGCCACCGACGGGTGCCCGGCCAGCAGCCCCTCCAGCTCGGCGGGGGCGATGTTCATGCCGCCGCGGATGATGATGTCCTTGGCCCGGTCGACGTAGCGCAGGTACTGGCCGTGCTCGCCGGCGATCTCGAACAGGTCGCCGGTCCTGAGATAACCGTCCTCGTCGAACGGCTCCGCCACGGCCGTGCCCGGCAGGTAGCCGGCGAAGACGGTGGGGCCGCTGAGCCGCAGCTCGCCGGGCACTCCGGGCTCGGTGATCTCCTGGCCGCCGGGGGTGACGAGCTTGGTGCTGACCCGGTCCAGCAGGGCGGGCGCCCCGGGCGCGCCGGGGCGGGGGAAGTAGCGGGCGCGGGTCTCGGGGTCGGGCATGTGGGCGGGGTCGGACAGCAGCGCGACACCCTCGTTGGAGCCGAAGAAGTTGATGATCGCGATGCCGTGTTTCTCCTGCCAGCCGCGGACCATCGGCGGCGGCAGCGGCGCGGAGCCGGAGCCGATCCTGGTCAGCGAGGAGATGTCGGCCTTGGCCAGGATCGCCTCCTGGTGCAGCAGCAGGGTGAGCAGCGCGGGCGGGGCGAGGGTGTAGGTGACGCGTTCGGCGGCGATCTGGGCCAGGTAGGTGGGCAGGTCGAAGGGGTGGTGCTGGATCAGCACGGCGCCGGAGCGCAGCCAGGGCAGGAAGACGCCGCCGATGCCGGCCATGTTGACCATGGGGAACGGGTTGAGTATCACGTCGGCGGCGGTGAGGGCGGGCGCGGCCGTACAGACGGACTCGACGGCGAGCCAGTCGTAGTGGCAGCGCGGCACGCCCTTGGGCGTCGCCTCGGTGCCGGAGGTCCAGCAGATCGTCACCCGCTCGGCCGGGTCGGCGGCGCGCGTCGGCGGCGCGTCGGCGCTCACACCCTCCAGGTCCGCGGGCCACGTCAGCGTGGGCGTGCCGGCGGGCGCGCGCGAGTCCCGGCCGGTGACCAGCAGGGACGCGCCGGACAGCGGGAGGAGCTGGGCCAGCTCGTACGCGCGGTACTGGACCGGGAACGGCGTGACGCTCGCGCCGAGCCGGACGACGGCGAGGAAGGTCACCGCCAGCTCGACGCTGTTGGGCAGCCGGACGGCCACCACGTCGCCGGGGCCGATGCCGCGGGCGCGCAGGACGCCGGCGACCCTGTCCACTTCGGCGCCGAGCTCCGCCCAGGTCAGGCGCTTGACCGGGCCGTCGAGATGGGCGGCCTTGTCGAGCGGGTCCACGATCGCGAGCACGCCGGGGCGGGCCGCCACGTGGGTGCGGAGGAGCTGGTCAATGGTCTCGTCTGTCCACCAGCCCGCGGCGACGTAGCGGGCGATCCGGTCGGCGGAATGCGTCATCGCGACTCCCCAGGGGTGTGATGGCCGCAACACTACGAAAGCAGAAGTCAGGTCGTCAACGGTCCGGATATTGACGGCTGACTTCGTCTATCGTAGCTTCCAATCATGGCCGAAACTGTCGTGATCATGGACGAGTCGGGCGAGCGGAACCCGTACCTGCTGGGCCTGTACGCGCCGGTCCAGGAAGAGCTCACCACCGATGACCTGACGGTGATCGGGCGGATCCCCGCCGACCTCAACGGCGTCTACCTGCGCAACGGGCCCAACGCCCGCTTCCCGATGAAGGGCCGCTACCACTGGTTCGACGGGGACGGCATGGTGCACGCCGTCCATTTCGAGAACGGCCGCGCCCGCTACCGCAACCGCTGGATCCGCACCCGCGCCTTCGAGGCGGAGTCCGCCGCCGGGCGGGCGCTCTGGACCGGCGTGATGGAGAACCCGAAGGGCAACCCGTTCGGGAACGCGCGCGGGCTGCCGTTCAAGGACACGGCCAACACCGATGTGATCTTCCACCGGGGGCGGGTGCTGGCCTCCTGGTATCTGTGCGGCTCGCCGTACGGTGTGGATCCGTTGTCGCTGGAGACGCTGGGGGCCGACACCTTCCTCGACACGCTCAACGGCGATTTCATGGCGCATCCCAAGGTGGACGAGCGGACCGGGGAGCTGTTCTGGTTCGACTACGGGCCGCGGCCGCCGTACCTGCGCTATGGGGTCGTGGGCGCGTCGGGACGGGTCGAGCACTGCGTGGAGCTGGACCTGCCGGGCGCGCGGCTGCCGCACGACATGGCCATCACCCAGAACCACGCGATCCTCATGGACCTGCCGCTCTACCAGGACCCCGACGCCGCCCGGCAGGGCCGCTACAAGCTCACCTTCAACCGTGAGCTGCCCTCGCGCTTCGGGGTGATCCCGCGCCGGGGTCAGGCGCATGAGATCCGGTGGTTCGAGGCGAAACCCTGCTACATCTACCACGTCGTCAACGCGTGGGAGGAAGGCGGGGAGATCGTCATGGACGTCTGCCGGGTCTCGCGGCCCGCGCCGTCCGGGAACGGCTCCGCGCTGTCGCGGATGATCGCCTACCTCAAACTCGACGCGCGCATGTACCGCTACCGCTTCGACCTGCGCACCGGCGCCACCTCCGAGCACTACGTGGACGCCGACCACAACACCGAGTTCCCCTCGATCGACGCGCGCGCCACCGGCCTGCCGAGCCGCTACGCCTACAACGTCTCGGTCGCCGACGCCGCGACCAACCTGTTCGACGGCCTGGTCCGCTACGACAACGTCACCGGCGCCAAGGAGACCCACACCTACGGCCCCGGCGTCTACGGCAGCGAGGCCCCCTTCGCCCCGCGCGACGGCTCCACCGGCGAGGACGACGGCTACCTGGTCACCTTCGTCACCGACGAGCGCGAAGGCCGCTCCGAGGTGCGGATCCTCGCCGCCTCGCGCATCTCCGAGGGACCGATCGCCCGGGTACTGCTGCCGCGACGGGTGCCGCTCGGCTTCCACGCCACCTGGGTAAGGGCGGACCAGCTGCGATGACCGTCTACGTCTACGACTGCGTCAGGACCCCGCGCGGCAAGGCCCGCCCCGGCGGCGGACTGGCCGAGGTCACGCCGCTGGCCATGCTCGAAGGGCTGCTCGGCGCGCTCGGCGGGCGTACCGGGATCACGCGGGCCGACGACCTGATCGTCGGCTGCGCCACCCAGAACGCCGAGCAGGGCGGCAACCTCGCCCGCACCGCCGCCCTGACCACCGGTTTCGACACACCCGGTATGACGCTCAACCGGTACTGCACCTCCGGCATCGACGCCGTGCGCACCGCCGCCGCCCTCGTCGCGTCGGGAAGCGCCCGGGTCGTCGTCGCGGGCGGGGTGGAGTCCGTCTCGCGGGTGCCGATGTTCTCCGACCGCGGGCCGCTGTGGTCGCTGCCGGTCGGGTCCTTGCACATGGGCGTCGCGGCCGACGCGGTCGCCACGCTGGAGGGTTTCTCGCGCGAGGAGCTCGACCGGTACGGCCTGCGTACCCAGACCCTGGCCGCGGAGGCGTGGGCAGGCGGCCGCTACGACCGTTTCCTGGTCCCGGTGAACGACCTCGGCCACGACGAGCACGTACGGCCCGGCCTCACCCAGGACGCCCTGTCCGCGCTCGAACCCGCCTTCGCCGCCACCCCCGGCCAGGACGCCGTCGCCCTCGCCCACCTGCCCGGACTGGGCCGGATCCGCCATCTCCACACCCGGGGCACCTCGCCCAGCCTGTGCGACGCCGCCGGGCTGGTGCTCATCGGAACCGGCCTGGACCTGGAGCCGCTGGCCAGGGTGGCCGGGAGCGCCACCGCTGTCGGCGACCCGGTCACGATGCTCACGGCCGGGCAGACGGCGGTCGAGAAGGTCCTGGCCCAGGCCGGGCTGAGCGCCGACGACGTGGAGGTCTTCGAGTTCGCCGAGGCGTTCGCGGCGTTGTGCCTGAAGTTCCAGCGCGACCTCAAGGTCGGCGACGACCGCTTCAACGTCAACGGCGGCACCATCGCCATGGGCCACGCCTTCGGCGCCACCGGGACGCTGCTGGTGGCCTGCGTCGCCGAACTGCACCGGAGGGGTGCGCGGTATGGGGTGGCCGCGGTGAGCGGGGCCGCCGGGTCGGGGTCGGCCGTGTTGCTGGAGCGGGTATGACGCACAACGAGCCTTTTGAGCACAGCGCTCCCCTTGGGCCTGGCGAGTCCGCTGGGCGGTCCAGTGGCGCGGTCGGGTTGAGGCTCAGTGTCTCGCTCGGGTTGTGGCAGGACCGGCCGGCCGAGGAGGCGTTGGCGACCGCGCGGGCGGCCGACGCCCTCGGGTACCCGTCGCTGTGGGTCGGGGAGATGGCCACCTATGACGCGTTCGCGCTGGCCACGGCGATCGGGCTGGCCACCGGGCGGATCGGGCTGACGGTCGGGCCGCTGGCGGTGACCGTACGGGACCCGATGACGATCGCCGTGGGCGCCGCCTCCGTGGCCGCGCTCACCGGCAGGCGGGTCGACGTCGCCCTGGGCACCTCGAGCCCGCTCGTCGTCGAGGGCTGGCACGGACGTTCCCGCGCCCGCTCGGCCGCCGCGCTGCGGGAGTCGGTCGAGGCTCTGCGGCCGCTGCTGGACGGTGAACGGTCGGCGTACACCGGCGAGTCGGTGGCCAGCAACGGCTACCGGCTACGGCTGCCCGCGCCACGCTCACGGCTGACGGTGGCGGCGTTCGGGCCGTCTGCGGTGCGCACCGCCGCCCGCGCCGACCGGATGGTGCTCAACCTGATCACTCCCGCGTCGGCCGCCCGGCTGGCCGCCCAGGTACGCGCCCTGAACCCCGAGGTCTCGGTGGCCGCCTGGGTGAGCGCGGCCGTGGACCCCGACCGCGAGGCCGTGGACCGCATCCGCCGCGCCGTCGTCGGTTACCTGCCCGCGCCCGGCTACGGCGAGATGTTCGCCGAGGCCGGGTTCGCGGACGTGGTCGCCTACGCGCGCACCGGCCCGCACCCGCGCGAACTGCTGGCCGCGGTGCCGGACGAGCTGGTCGCCTCGGTGGCACTGCTCGGCGACGCGGACACGGTGGCCGCCCGCCTGTCGGCGTACGCGCGGGCGGGGGTGGACGAGGTGGCGCTGGTGCCGGTCGGCACCGACCGCGACCCCGCCGGCACCACCACCCTCAAAACCCTCGCCCCCCACAACCCAGACCCTTGAACCACCCACAACCTTCGCCCGTCACAACCTGCTGCGGACTCCGGGCGTCCGGCTCGTGAAGCCGTCCCGGCCTCTGGGCGTCCGGGTCGTGAAGCCGTCCTGGTCTGCGGGCGTCCGGGTCGTGAAGCGTCACCTGGCCGGGCCACCCGGCTCCGGGCCGTCGTCCGCCACCTTTCCAGGCGCCGGACCGTCGTCGGCCGGCTTGCCGGACACCGGCCCATCGTCGGTGGGATTGCCGGCTCCCGGGCCGTCCTCGGCCGGTTCGCCGGACGACGGGCCATCGTCCGTCGGCTTGCCGGACGCCGGAGCGGCCTCCGCCGGCTTGCCGGGTGTGGGGCCGGCGGGGGCGGTGCGGCGGCGGGAGCCGGCGAACCACATGCCCGCACCCAGCGCCACCAGCACGGCGGCCACCACCCAGATCCAGCCCGGCAGCCCCTGACCCTCCTGGGTCGCGGCCGCCGCCCGCCCCGGATCGGCGGGCTGTGTGGAAGCGCTCTCCACGGGCGGCGCCGGAGCCGCGGACGTGGCCTCGGCAGGGCTGACCGTGTCGGTGGGGGTGGGGTCGGAGGAGGGGGTGGGCGGGGCGGTGACGGTGAAGGGGATCTCCCCCTGGATCGGATGCCCGTCGGAGGAGACCACCCGCCAGCCGATCACGTAGCGCCCGGCGGCCAGCGCCTCGGGCACCTCGGTGGTGACGGTCTTGCCGTCGGCGACGGGCTTGCTCAGGGGAACGAGCTTGTCACCGCTGTCCCGCAGCACCACGACCGGCATGCGAATCCTGGCGGTGAACTCCAGCTCGATCTCCTCGAGCGACTTCACCTTGGCGTTCTTGCCCGGCGAGCTCGACTTGAGCGCGTCGTGGGCAAGAGCGGCGGTTGGCAGAAAGATCAGTACAAGACCGCAGATCATCGCGGTCAGGATGGAACGCGGCAGCTTCGCCATCGTCTGAAACTCCATGGAAACGACCCGGCCCGCAGAACCTGCCAAGGCCGGGGACACCGGATGGACGCCTGTGGCGCCGGCGCACGTCAGCCGGCGCGCGACGGCCCCGGGGGTCCGCGCCGGTGCACCACCGCGGCGAGCTCACGCCGCCCTCGGGGCTCGGGTTCACCTTCCGGTACGGCCGGCCGTACCGGAAAAGGCAGCCGCACCGGAGCGGCGGCCAGCAACCGCGGCAGGCGCGGCGGCGGCGCGGACCACAGGCGCAGCAGGGTCCACGCGGCGCTCTCGCCGCGATACAGCCACCACCCGGTCAGCAGCGCGACCGTGAAGTGGGCCACCACCATGCCGGGACGCGGATGCCCGTGATCGGGCACGACGACGTGCGCGGACGTCTGCGCGAACAGCAGGTGCAGCAGCGTCTGCGTCGCGGCGGTGGCGGCCAGGACGCCTTCGCGGCTCCGTTCGCGCCCGCCGAGCAGCAGGGCGAGCGACAGGGAGGCGGCGGCGCCGAGGGCGAGCGCCCACGACGCGATGGCGCCGCCTCCGGCCAGAAGGTGTCCTCCCGCGGAGACCACGACGCACGCCATGCCGAAGACGGCGGCGCGGATCAGGCGCAGGCTCGGATCCCGAGGGGACACATCCGCCATAGTGTCAGCCGCGCCTGCCCGCGAGAACCCGGCCGAGCACGATGTCGAGCAGCAGGAACGCGCACAGGGAGATGCCCAGGAGCGGCATGAAGTACCCCACACCCACCACTACCAGCGCAAAGGGGATCAGAGCCGCCCAGTGCACGCCGCGCCAGCCGCCGCGCGGGTAGCCGCCGAGTTTCGGGCGGCGCGTCCACCACATCCGGTAGCCGAGCACGATCATGGTGATGACGCCCGCGGCGAGCAGCATCAGCACGATCTGGTTGGCCAGGCCGAACAGCAGGCCCTGGTGCCCGTCGATGCCCCAGCGGGTGAGCTTGGCGGCCAGGGGGAAGTCGGCGAAGCGCAGTTCGGCGCGCACCTGGCCGGTGGCGGGGTCGACGGCCACCTGGTCCAGCCGTTGCGGCCAGGTCTTGTCGGACTCCTTGACCAGGTACGGCTCGCCGGGCTTGGCCGGCCAGACGATCTCCAGCGGCCCGGACAGCCCCCGGCTCGCCGCGGCGGCCGTGACCCGGTCGGGACCGACATCGGCGGCGCCATGCTGGTGCCCGCCGGAGGCGGAGGGGGCGTGGGCGCCGTGCTCGCCGCCGGTGGCGATGGACGGCGTGGTCCAGCCGAGCGTGGTGCGGAGCCGGTCGACGTTGTCACCGGCGTACTTCGACCAGGTCAGGCCCGTGGCCGACAGGAACACCAGGCCCACCACCGCCCACAGGCCGATCGAGCCGTGCCAGGACAGGACCCGCCGGCGGCCGGTGACGCCGCGTTCCGGCGTGGTCAGGCGGCGCAGGCGGGTGCCCTTGCGCCGCTTGCGGCCGATCCACAGGAGCAGGCCGCCGAGCGCGACCACCCAGAGCCAGCTTGCCGCCAGCTCGCTGTAGAGGCGGCCGGGCTCGCCCAGGTGCAGGTTGCGGTGAAGGTGGGAGATCCAGGCGCGCACCGGCAGCGCACCGGAGCTGCCGTAGCTCTCCAGCGCGCCGCGTACCTGGGCGGTGGACGGGTCCACGAAGACCGCGAGCTGGGTGCTATCGGGCAGGCCGGGCACGTCCAGCAGGACGCGGGTGGTCTGGCCGGGCTCGGCGGCGGGCCGTACCGCGGTGATCGGGGCCCGCGGGTGTGCGGCGCGGGCGGCGGCGATCTGCCGTTCCAGGGGCAGGCTCCGGCCGCCGGGCGGCGCGGTCAGCTCGTGCGCATAGACGATCTTCTCGATCTGGTACGACGCCGCGTACAGCAGGCCGGTGGTGGCCGCGACCAGGAGGAACGGGGCGATGAGGAGCCCGGCGTAGAAGTGCAGGCGCAGGACGAGGGGGCGCAGCGCCGGCCAGCTCGCCGACCGCCCGGGGGGTGGATCGGCGCTCTCGGTCCGCTCGATGACGTCGGTGGAGGAGCTCATGGTGGTTTCTCCGTTCGGCCGGTGGCGCGCACAGCGAGGTACGCGCGATCCGGTCAGGGGGTTCGGACGCGGCCCTGATCGAGGAGGACACGCGCGGAGGCCGCGGCTGCCGGAGCGCACGGCCTTACGCCCGGGCGCGGACGCCCGGGAGCACCCGGGCGGGGATGCCCGGGATCAGAGAACGGAGAGAACGAGCGGCGGTCCGCGCCGGGAGACGATCGTGACGAAGGGCGCACGAGGGGCGAGCGTGCCCTCGTCCTCGACCGGTGCCAGCCCGGTGGAACCGGTCTCCGGCGTGGCGGTCAGCAGGACGAACAGCCGGGCCCACAGGCCGCCGACGGAGGCGACGGCCAGATGAGCCAGCAGGGCCAGCGCGCACTCGCCGCGCTCAAGCCACCAGGCGGAGATCAGGGCGACGACGGCGTGCACGAGGAACATGCCCAGGCCGTTGCCGAGCCCGCCGCCGTGCCCATGCGCGGCCACCGGGGCGGCCACGGGCACGGCGCCGGCGGTGAACAAGTGGTGCATGCCGTACTGGGCGGCGAAGCTCGTGGCCAGCAGAAGTTCCCTGCCACGCTGCAGGCGGCCGAGCAGGTAGGCGCCGGCCCAGGTCAGCGCGAGCGCGAGACCGAGGGTGACGGGCCGGATCTGTGCGCCTCCGGCCAGCATGTGCAGAGTGAGCGAGGCCAGCACGCAGGCCACCGCGAACACGGTGGCGCGCAAAGCGCGCAGAACGGGCCGGCCGACATGCACCCGCACATGATGCCACAGCCCGCCGCGAACCTCAGGCGGTCCCGGCCAGCGGCAGCCGCCGCTCGGGGATCACGAAGTGCACCTCGGTACGGCTCAGCGCCACCCCGCACGACCCGCACCGCAAACAGGGTAGAAAAGCCCGCCCACAGGCCCGATGAATGAACCGCAGATCGGTGTCCGCCGGCCCCTCGTACCACTTCTGCGCCCACTCGACCAGAAACGCGAAGATCCCGAAGAAGCCCAGCCCCTTGCCGGTGAGCCGATAGCGAGGCCGCGCCCCCGGCTCCTCCACGTCCAGCACGCCCAGCTCGGTGAAGCGCCGCAACCTGCTGGCCAGCACCGACGGCGCCACCCCCAGCTCGGCCTGAAAGTCCGCGAACCGCCGCACCCCCAGAAAGGCGGCGGCCAGAACCACCGTGCTCCACCGATCCCCGAGCAGCTCGAACGTCTCCGGCAAATACGACAGCGGGTCATCCTCCCCCGCACGCACGATCCTCCGATGATGCCGCGGCACAGTCACCTGCGCGAACGTGGCCGCCCCCCGCGACGTCTCGGTGTCGCGCGCGCCGACGGGCGCCGCCCCGCACCCCAGACACCCCAGCTCGACGTCGGTGCGGCTCCCGCACACATCATGCGCCAGCTCCGGCAGCCCATGCCGCCTGGGCACCCACCGCCGCTCCCACGACCAGATCTCCACCAGCACCGGCCACAGCTCGATCGCCCGCTCGGTCAGCAGATACTCGGTCCGCGTCCGCCCCTGCTCCCGGTAGGGCACCGGCCTGAGCAGGTCGCCCGCCACCATCTCCTTGAGCCGGTTGGACAGCACCGACTCCGACATGCCGAGCTCGTCGCGCCAGTCGGCGAAGCGGCGCAGGCGCAGCAGGAAGGCGCGTTGCAGGATGAGCATCGTCCACTGGTCGCTGACCGCCAGCAGCGCCTGCCCGATCGCGCTGGGCCGCTCCGCTTCCATCCACCGCTCCGCTTCACGTTGTCCGCCGGGTAAAACTACCGCTGTTACACGCCATCCCAGCATGCCAGCCCACCCCTCACCGACCCCGCGCCTGGTCCGCACCCGGAAGCGCCACGACCACGCGAGCGGGAAGGCGCCAGCTCAAGGGGTGAAGACCCGCACGGCAGCATCACGGGATGTCGTGACCTGGGCACCGGAGGTATCGGGATGTGGGCCGAGGCAGCGCGGGCAGCGCAGGATGTCGCGCGATGTCGCGGACATGGAGCCCGTGGCGGAGGTGGCGGGTGTGGGGCTAGGTGGTGGGGTTGGGGTTGGGGGTGTCGTGGACGTGGCCGGTGGCGGTGAAGGTGAGGGAGCGGTCGAAGTCGGCGGCGAACCAGCGGTCGTGGGTGACGGCCAGCACGGTGCCCTCGTAGGCCGACAGCCCCCGCTGCAACGCCTCCGCGCTGGCCAGGTCGAGGTTGTCCGTGGGCTCGTCCAGCAGCAGCAACGTCGCGCCGGACAGCTCCAGCAGCAGGATCTGCAGGCGCGCCTGCTGCCCGCCGGAGAGCGTCTCGAAGTGCTGGCCGCCCGCCGGAGCCAGCTCGTAGCGGGCCAGCGCGGCCATCGCGTCGTTTCGCTCCAGGCCGTACGTGGCCATGATCAGCTCGGCGATCGGGCGGCCGTGCAGGTCGGGCCGCAGGTGGGTCTGCGCGAACCAGCCGGGCCGCACCCGGGCGCCCAGAGTGAAAGCCCCGGTGTGGGCGATCGGCTCCCCGGCCAGCAACCGCAGGAAGTGCGACTTGCCGGTCCCGTTGAATCCGAGGACGGCGATCCGCTCGCCGTACCAGATCTCGGTGCTGAAGGCGCGCACGAGGCCGGGCAGGGCGAGGTCGCGCACGGTGAGCGCGCGTTTGCCGGTGCGGCCGCCGCGCAGGCGCATGCGGATGTTCTGCTCCTTCGGCGGGCGCTCCGGCGGGCCGGCCTCCTCGTAGCGGGCGAGCCGGGTCACGGCGGACTGGTAGGCCCCGGACAGCGCGTCGTTGCGAGTGGCGCGCTGGCGCAGCGTGTGGACGGCGCCGCGTAGCCTGGCGCGTTCCTCCTCCCAGCGGCGGCGGCGCTCGTCGAGGCGGGCGGCGCGGTCGCGGCGGGCCTGGGGGTAGCCGGTGTAGCCGCCGCCGTGCACCCACACGCCGCGCGCCTCGACGGTGACGATCCGGTCGGCGACCTCGGCCAGCAGCCTGCGGTCGTGCGAGACGAGCAGCACGGTCTTGGCCGAGGCGCGCAGTTCGCCCTCCAGCCACTGCTTGCCGGGCAGGTCGAGGTAGTTGTCGGGTTCGTCCAGGAGCAGGACGCCGTCGGGGCCGCGCAGCAGCGCGTGCAGCATGAGGCGCTTCTGCTCGCCGCCGGACAGCGTGCGCACGTCCCGCTCCCGCGCCGACAGGTACGGCAGGCCGAACGCGGCCGTCGTGCACACGTCCCAGACGACCTCCAGCTCGTACCCTCCGGCGTCGGCGTAGTCGCTGAGCGCCTGGGCGTAGGCGAGCTGGCTCGTCTCGTCGTCGCCGAGGGCGGCCTCGGTCCCGCGTACCGAAGCGACGGCGGCGCGGACCGGCGGGGGCGCGACCGACAGCAGCAGGTCCCCGACGCTCCCCGCGTCGAGGAACTGCCGCATCACCCCGATCCCGCCCACGGCGCGCACCCGCCCGGCGGTGGGCCGCAGCTCACCGCCGATCAGGCGCAGCAGCGTGGTCTTCCCGCCGCCGTTGGGCCCGGCCAGGGCGGCTTTGGCGCCCTCGCCGACCTTGAACGACACCTCGTTGAGCAGCAGGCGGCCGTCGGGCAGCACATAGGTCAGGTCGTCGACCTCGATATGGCTCACCGTTCTATTACTAGACCATCGATCCAGTCGGCGTACAGCGTATTATCGGCCGGGTGAGCGACGAGAACGTGTGGCTACGGCCCCGCAAACCCGCCCGTCAGGTGCTGACCATCGAGCGGATCGTGGCCGAGGCGCTCGCCCTGCTCGACGAGGAGGGCATCGACCGGCTGACCATGCGGCGGCTGGCCGAGCGGCTCGGCACCGGGTCCACCACGCTGTACTGGCACGTGAAGACCAAGGACGACGTGCTCGACCTGGCGCTCGACGCGGTGTTCGGCGAGGCCGAGCTGCCCTCTGGCGGCGACTGGCGGGCGCGGGCCGAGCGGCTGTGCTCGGCCTGGCGGGCGGCGATGCTGCGCCACCCGTGGTCGATCACGCTGCTCGACCGGCCCATGATGGGGCCGAACGCGCTCGGCCGTACCGACTTCCTCTACCGCACGCTGGAGGAGGCCGGGCTGCCCGACGTGCGGGCGGCCGCGCACAGCCTGTCCACGTTCGTGATCGGCTCGGTCACCCTGCAGTCCCACGACGGCGCCGCCGACCTCACCGAGCACCTGCGTCCCTATCCCACGCTGGCCGCGCACGGCCTGGCCCACGACTGGGCGGCGACCTTCGCCCGCGGCCTCGGCTACCTGCTCGACGGCATGAGCGTGATCGCCCCCGTGGGGCAGCCGGAGACCGCGCGCCGTACCTGCGGGCCGTCGGCCTGAGCGAGCAGGACGATCCGGCCGTCGTCGGGATCCTGGTCGAAGACCTCGGGCGCCCACGCCGCGCACTGCCCGGCGGCGGCGCACCGCTCCCTGTCCACGACGATCACCACGTCACCTCCAGCCGGTCCACGCCGTACACGAGCATCCCCACGCGCTTGGGCACCTCCTCCAGCGGTACGGCCAGCCGCAACCCGGGCAGGCGGCGCAGCAACGCGGGGAAGGCGATCTCCAGCTCCATCCTGGCGAGGTTCTGCCCGAGGCACTGATGCGGGCCGAAGCCGAAGGCCAGGTGGTGGGTACGCGGCCGGGTGAGGTCCAGCACGTCGGGGTTCTCGCACAGGGACGGGTCCCGGTTGGCCGCGGCCAGCGAGACCGTGAGGAAGTCGCCCTCCGGGATCGTCACCCCGTCCAGTTCGAGGTCCTGCGAGGCCCGCCGGAACATGAGGGTGTCGACGACCGACAGGTAGCGCAGCATCTCGTCCGCCGCGGTCTTGGCGACCTCGGGCTCGTCGCGCAGCAGCGCGAGCTGGTCGGGCCGCTGGAGCAGCAGCAGCGTGCCGACGCCCAGCACGCTGGCGCTGGTCTCGTGGCCGGCGATCAGCAGCAGCACGGCGATCCCGGCCACCTCCTCGTCGGTCAGGTCGGTGCCGGTGAGCAGGTCGTCCAGCAGCCCCTCTCCCGGCCTGGCCCGCTTGGCCGCGACGAGCTCGGTGAGGAAGACCCCGAAGTCCTCCAGCGCCGCCGTGGCCGTCTCGATGTCGAGGTTCGTGTCGAGCAGCCGGACGCTGGCGATCTGGAAGGTCTCGCGGTCGGCGTACGGCACGCCGAGCAGCTCGCAGATCACCAGCGTCGGCACCGGCAGCGCGAAGTGCTCGACCAGGTCCACCGGCCGCGGCTGCCTCTCCACGTGGTCGAGCTGGTCGGCGATGATCTGCTCGATCCTGGGCCGCAGCCGGTTCATGCGCTGGAGGGTGAAGCGGCCGGTGAGCATGCGGCGGATCCGGGTGTGCTGGGGCGGGTCCATCTGGACGAACATCCCCGGCGGCGGCGCGGCCTGGTACAGCGGCACGCCCTGCTGGCCGCCCTCCACCTCGGAGCTGAAGCGGGTGTCGCCGAACAGCCGGCGGACCAGGTCGTGGCTGGTGGCGTACCAGATCTCGTCGCCGGTGTTGAGCCGCACCTTGCCGAAAGCCTCGTCGGTGGCCCCGTCCGGCGGGCTGAACGGACAGGAGCGCGTCATCGGAATCTGTCTCATGCCTCAACGGTGGGCGGCGGGGCTGACGGCGCCCGCACCCGGCGCTGACATGAGCCCGACGATCTCCTCGCGGTCCATCCCGGCGCCCCGCCGGTAGGCCAGCGAGAACGCGGCGTCGCCGAGCACGCGCCTGGTCTCCGCCTCGACGCCGGCGGCTTCGGTACCCGGTAGCCCGCGCAGCGTACCGGCCGCCCCGAGCAGCGTCGCGGCCCGCCCGGCGGCGCCGGCGGCCAGCGCCAGCCCGGCCATGCCCTCGACCGCCCCGGCGGCGGCGGGCACGTCGAGCGTGCGCAGGAGGATGTCGAACGCCTCGCGGAAGAGCCCCTCGTCACCGGCGACCTGTCCCAGCCCGATGAGGACGCGGGCGCGCAGCTCCTCCTCCCCCACCCAGAGCGTGTGCCCGCAACCGGCCAGCGCCTCGCGGTAGAGCTCCGCGGCCCGTCCGCCGTCGCCTTCGAGCCTGGCGACCTCGGCCCGCACGTACGTGGCCGCGGCCATCTCCTCCGGCCCCTTCCTCGACCTGGCCAGCCCGACGGCCCGCTCCAGGTCGGCCTTGGCGCCGTCGAGGTCGCCCGCCCTGGCCTT
Organism: Nonomuraea sp. NPDC059007; assembly: GCF_042740555.1. Lineage (NCBI taxonomy): Bacteria > Bacillati > Actinomycetota > Actinomycetes > Streptosporangiales > Streptosporangiaceae > Nonomuraea > Nonomuraea sp. NPDC059007. The sequence goes on from NZ_JBHYJD010000010.1 coordinate 163,817, forward strand.
GACCGAGCCCCTCTGGGCCAGCACGAACACGGTGTCCTGCGCGTCGCCGAAGACCGAGGTCAGCGCCATGGCCTCCTCGGTCAGGGCCAGCTCGCGCGCGTGCTCGCCCCGCCAGCCGGCGATCTCGGCCATCTGCAGCAGGGCCTGCGCCGCGCCCCAGCCGTCGCCGGCCAGCCGGAAGGCGGTGAGCGCGCTGCTCAGGTGCTCGGAGGCCTGGTTCACCTGGTTGCCGCCGCCCAGCCGTACCTGCGCCAGGAGCAGGTGGGCGAAGCCGCGCGACCACGGCTGCGAGCTCGTGGTGGCCGTCAGGAGCGAGGGCACGATCGCGCCGTAGTCGCTCTGGGCGACGGCGAGATAGGGGCGCACCATCTGGATCAGCGGGTACTCGGGCACCGGACCCAGGTGCTCGGCCAGCCGCTCGGCCCGCTCCAGCAGCGGGCGGATCTGGGCGCGCGGGCTGGCCGCCGACGCCACCTGCAGCACGGACATCACGTAGTGGGCGCCGCACTCCTCCGCTCCCGGCAGGGCGAGCGCGGCGACGGTGAGCTGGGCGGCCTCCTGCCCGAGCCCCCGCTGCCACCAGTAGAGCCACAGCCCCGCGGTGATCCGCAGCGCCGTCGCGGGCCGCCCGGCCGCGATCGCCCAGCGCAGCGCCGCGTGCAGGTTGTCGTGCTCGGCCGCGAGCTCGGCCATCGTGCCCGCCTGCCGATGATTGCGCAGGTACGGCTCCGCCCGGACGGCCATGTCGGCGAAGTACCCGGCATGGGCCAGGCGTACGGCGTCGGCGTCGTCCTCCCCCAGATGCTCGGCGCAGAAGGCGCGCACGGTCTCCAGCATCCGGTAGCGCCCGTGGTCGGCTTGGACGAGTGACTTGTCCACCAGAGCCGCGAGCAGGCCGGGCGTGGCGCCGCAGACCCGCTCCGCGGCCTTGAGCGAGGCCCCCGAGGGGAAGGCGGACAGCCGTGCGGCCAGCCGCTGCTCGTCGGCCGACAGCAGCTCCCAGCTCCACGCCACGACGGCCCGCAGCGTCCGGTGGCGGGCCTGGCCGCCGCGCGGCCCGGAGCCGAGCAGGTCGAGGCGGTCGCCGAGCCGCTCCTCCAGCCGCTCGGCCAGGTCCTCGGCCGACAGCGCGCGCAGCCGGGCGGCGGCCAGCTCGATCGCCAGCGGCAGTCCGTCGAGGGCGCGGCAGATCCGCACGACCGCGTCGGTGGCGGCGAAGCGCGGGTCGGCGGCCCGCGCGCGGTCCACGAGCAGGCTCACCGCCGGGCTGTCCAGCGCCTCGGCCAGGGCTGCGCCCTCGGCGGGCAGCGCGAGCGGGCGCAGCGGCAGGCTGACCTCGCCGTCGAGGCCGAGCGGCTCGCGGCTGGTGGCCAGCACCCGTATGCCGGGCGCCCCGGCCAGCAGCCGGTCGGCCAGGGCGGCGGCCTCCTCGATCAGGTGCTCGCAGTTGTCCAGCACGAGCAGGAGCACCTCTCCCGCCAGGATGGCGACCGGGTCGCCGCCGGGCGTGAACGCGCCGCCCAGGGCGCCGAGTACGGCCTGCCGTACCCCTGCCGCCGGGGCGAGTTCGACGAAGCAGACGCGCTCCCCGATCGGCCCGCTCACCGCCTCCGCGGCCAGCCGGGTCTTGCCCGAGCCGCCGGGGCCGACGAGCGTCACCAGCCGGTGCTCGCGCAGCAGGACGCGCAGGTCGGCGAGCTCGCGTTCGCGGCCGACGAAGCTGCTCATCTGGCGGCGCGGCCCCGGCATGGCCATCAGCGGGCGCTGGGTGTGCTCGCCGCGCAGCACCGCGACGTGCAGGGTTCTGAGCTCCGGCGACGGGCTGGTGCCGAGCTGCTCGGCCAGCAGGCGGCGGTGGTCCTCGTAGCACTCCAGCGCCTCGACCTGCCTGCCGGTCGCGGCCAGCGTGCGGATCAGCAGCTCGCGCGGGCGCTCGCGCAGCGGGTCGGCGGCGACCAGGGTGCGCAGTTCCCCGATCAGGCGGGCGGGCTCGGCCTTCAGCGCGAGCTCGGCCTCGATCCGGTTCTCCAGCGCCTCCGCGCGCAGGCTCGCCAGCCGCTCGCGGTGGCCGTCCAGGCCCGGCAGCCCGGCCAGCGCCTCGCCGCGCCACAGCGCGAGCGCCTCGCCCAGCAACCGCACCGCCTCCTGTGTACGGCCGGCCCGCCGCCCTTCGGCGACCAGGCGGGCGAAGCGGTGGGCGTCCACGTCGTCGGGGTCCACGCTGACCCGGTAGCCGGGCCCGACCCGCTCGACCGGGACGAACTTCCGCAGGCGGGAGATCTGCGACTGCAGGGCGTTGGGCGCGGCCCCCTCGCCGCCGTAGACGACCTCGCGCAGGCGCTCCGCGGAGACCGGCCGCCCGGCTTCCAGCAGCAGCGCCGCGAGCAGCGCCCGCAGGCCGTCCCCGTTGACCTGCTCGCCGGCCACCTCGGTCGTGCCCAGGATGCGGTAGCGCATACTCCGATTCTGTCCGCCGGCGCGCTCCGGTGAGGCACTACCCGGCGGCGAACGTGATGATCTCCGGGGCGGCGCCGGTCAAGGGCCCGCGGTTCCAGTCGCCGTACTGGGCCTCGATCTCCAGCCCGCCTCCGCCAGGAAGCGCAGGGTGCTCCAGCTCACCTCGGGGCGCTCCCATCCCGGGCTGGTGTAGGTCTTGGGTGAAGGTGACGTGCTCGGCCGTCACCTGCCGCACCTCCACGTCCACGCGCACCGGTGTGATCTCGGAGCCCGTCCGGCGTTCCCGGTCCCGGTCAACCACGCGCGGTCCTCCGGTAGCGGATCATCGGCCCCAGCAGGCCGGCAACCGTCTCGAACGGCGTCATCCCCAGGCGTTCCACCACGGCGATGGAGGCGGTGTTGCCCTCGTCCACCTCGGCCAGGACCTCGGGCAGGCCGGCCGGGCCCAGGGCGTGCTCGACCACCGCGCGGGCCGCCTCCGTGGCGTAGCCGTACCCCCAGAAGGGCGGCGACAGGCTGTAGGTAACCTCGACGCCGAGGTCCTCCAGCGGCCGGAGCCCCGCGGTGCCGGCGAGGACGCCGGTGGCGCGCTCACGGATCAGCCACAGACCGCAGACGGAGTCGCGCTCGCTGTCGGCGATCGCCTCGGCCACCCGCTCGGCGGTGAGGACCTCGCCGTCGAACAGGAAGCGCCGCACGTCCGGGTCGGTCCAGTGCGCCAGCAGGTCGGCGAGGTCGGCTGCGGCGACCGGCCGGAGTTCGAGCCGGTCGGTGGTCAGAACGTGCTGCATCCGGCACAGACTACGAGGTGTACCCCGCCCAGCGCGCGACGGTTTCCGCGTATACGCCGGGTACCTCCAGCGGGAACACGTGACCGGTGTCCGGGAGGGTGTGCTGCGTCCAGTCGGGGCGGCGGGCGGTCAGGTCCTCGCGGGCGCCGTCGATGACGATGTTGTCCGTCTCGCCCCACAGGACCAGGGTGGGGGCGCTCACCCGGGAGAGGGCCGCGCGGACGGGCTCGGGATCGACGAAGATCGCCCGCATGATCGAGGTCACCGCGGTGACGGTGTCGCCCAGCCTGGCCGGGTCCGCCGTGCGCAGTTCCTCGCCGATCAGCGCGGTCATCTCGGGCGACAGTCGGGTCAGGTCACCGCCGACCAGCTTCTCGCCGCCGGTCAGCGTGTCGCGGTCGGCGTACGTCCTGATCTTCATCTCCAGGAGGGGACGCGCGCCGGCGCGCAGGACCGTGCGGGCCAGCGGCTGCGCGGCCGACAGGCACACGCGGCCGATCGTGCGCCACCACCGGGCCTCCTCCTCCGGCAGCCGGGCGGGCAGGGCCGGGGTGGCGAGCACCAGGCGGCCGGCCCGGTCCGGCGCGAGGCCGGCGAACATCGCCGCCACCAGCCCGCCCATCGACCAGCCGTGGACGGTCGCCTTCTCCAGGCCGAGCGTGCCGGTGAAGGCGCGTAGGAAGCGGACGTTCGGCGCCAGCCTGGCCGCGCGCGGATGCGGCAGCTCGGTGTGGCCGAACAGGGTTCCGGGCAGGTCCGGCACGTAGACGGGGCCGAAGGCGGCCAGGTGGGGAATGAGGTCCATCCACAGCGTCGCGCTGCCGCCCAGCGGATGGACCAGCAGGTGCGCGGGGCCGTCGCGCTCGGATCCGGCCCGGAGATAGTGGACGGCGGCGCCCTGGACGTCGACCGTCTCGCTGCGAATACCCGCCCAGCGGGCGCTGACCGTACCCCAGTCGGAGTGGCGCATGTTTCCCAGTATTAAGTGATGCGCTCGGTTCTGGGCGCGGCGACGAGGACATAGTCCTTCGTGCACAGCGCCATCGAGCGATCCAGCCGCGCGGCGTTGAAATAGATCTCCGGTACGGCCAGCAGCGCCGGATCCACGACCAGCTCCAGGTCCGGATGGTAGGAGAAGGGCAGCACGGTGCCGCTCACGCTCCCGGCCAGTTCCTCGGCCCGGTCCTTGTCGGCGAAGGCCGCGTACGTGCCCCCGTACAGCGCCTTGACCGCCTGGAGATCGAGCTTGGCGTCACCCGGGACGACGGCCAGCACGAAACGCTTCTCCTTCTTGCCGATCTTCACCATGACGATCAGGCATTTGGCCGCGTGGCTGACCTCGTTGCCGCGCAGCTCGCTGACCAGCTCGGTACGCCCTTCCGGGGCGTGCTCGATCAAGCGGTATCCGGCCCCGGCGGCGTCGAGGTCGGCGATCAGGCGGTCGTACAGGGAGGACGTCATCCGCGCACCCTACTCCCAGGTCCAGAGCGGCACCTCCCTGATCGGGTGCAGGTCGGCGTCGGTCTTGGCGTGGGAGTTCTGCTGGGCCACGCGGGCGCCGAAGTCGGCGTGCGATCGCACGGCGGCGCGGAAGCGCTCGTCGGCGAGGAGCCCGGCCTCCTCGAAGGCCTCCATGTAGAGCGTGACGAACCGTTCGCGCTGCTCGTCGGTGATCTCGAGGTCGCGGTGGACACGGATGACGTGGTCGAAGCCGAGTTCCTCGGTGAAGTGGCCTGGGCCGCCGAAGGACTCGGCGGTGAACCAGGTCAGGTGGTCCACGTGGTGCGGGCGACGCTCGGTGAACAGGGTCTTCAGCACCGGGTCGGCCAGGACCTTGTCGTAGAAGGAGGCTTCGACGCGATGCAGTGCCTCGTCGCCGCCGGCGTGCTCGTAAAGAGTGGCCATGGTTCGCCATTACAGATCACGGCCATCGAACTGTCCAGATGTATGCTGGCCGGGCGCGTCAGGGCGCATCCGGTCCGCGGGAAGGGCGAAGCCCACCTGGTCACGGTGTGTTTTTAGGCCTGACCTCTTTTCCGGTCTGATCATGCGGACGTCAGACGTATACGGAAGGGAGGCCATCGTGCCCATCTCTCGTCTTCCCGACCATCCGAGCGCCGAGGCGCTGCGCAAGCAGGCCAAGACGCTGCTGCGCTACGTACGCGCCGGCGTGCCGGAGGCGCTGGCCATGGTCGAGGAGTTCCATCCCCGGCGCCCGAACGCGCCCAAGCTGGCCGACGCCCAGCTCGTGACCGCCCGCCGCCACGGCTTCCCCAGCTGGGGACGGCTGATGAAGCACCTGGAGACCGTCGGACGCTACACCCGTTCGCCGCACGAGGTGCCCGCCGCCGCCGATCCGGCCGCCGAGTTTCTGCGCGTGGCCTGCCTCACCTACGGCGACGACTACCCCGGCCGCCTGCGCGAGGCCGACGAGCTGCTCGCCGCCGACCCCGCCCTGGCCACGGCGAACGTCTTCACGATGGCCGCCACCGGCTCGGCGGCCGCGTTGCGCGCCGCGCTGGCCGCCGACCCCTCGCTCGCCACCGCGCAGGGCGGCCCGTTCGGGTGGGAGCCGCTGCTCTACCTGGCCTACGCGCGGCTCAAGCGTCCCGGCCGGTACGTGGAGGCCGCCCGCGTCCTGCTCGACCACGGCGCAGACCCGGACGCCGGGTTCCTGTGGGACGGGCTGCCGTCGCCGTTCACCGCCCTGACCGGCGCGTTCGGCGGCGGGGAGGGCGACCAGCCGCCCCACCAGAGCGGGCTGGAGCTGGCCCGCGTGCTGCTGGCGGCCGGCGCCGACGCCAACGACGCCCAGACCGTCTACAACCTCGGCCTCGCCGGCTCCTGGTCCGACGACACCGCGCATCTGGAGCTGCTGCTGGAGTACGGGCTCGGCCGCGGCGACGGCGGGCCGTGGCGCGAGCGGCTCGGGCACGAGCTGGCCTCGCCCGCCGAGCTACTCAGTGAGGAGCTGGCGACGGCCGCGCTGCGTGGCGGTCCGCGCCGGGTCAGGCTCCTGCTGGAGTACGGCGTGCCGGTCGATCGGCCGGGTGGGCATCCGGGGTTCGGCGGGCGGACGCCGTACGAGCTGGCGCTTGTCCACGGCCACCGCGAGGTGGCCGGGCTGCTGGCGGCGGCGGGGGCGCGGCGGCCGGAGCTCGACGAGCTGGAGGCGTTCGCGGCGGCGTGCATGAGCGGCGACGCCGATGCGGTCGCCGCCCTCGGGCCCGAGGTGCTCGCGCGGGCGCTGGCCGAGACGCCCGGCCTGATGAACCGGGCGGCCGAGCACGGGCGGCCGGACGTGGTGCGGCTGCTGGCGGGGCTCGGCTTCGACGTCGGGCACCGGGAGCGGAGCACTCCCCTGCACCTGGCGGCCTGGAACGACGACGTGGACACCGTCACGGCGCTGCTGGAACTCGGGGCCGACCCGTCGGCGGAGGACGACGACCACGACTCGACGCCGCTGGGCTGGGCGGAGTACGGGGGCAAGCGGCGGGTGGCCGCATACCTGAGGATGACATACCCCGGGCTGATGTAATCCCGCCGCCCACCCGGCAGGCTTGCCCCCATGAGAATCACCATCATCGCGGTGGTCACCGTGCTGGTGCTGGCCGTCGGCGGGGTGGCCTGGGCCTACCCGTCGGTGGCCGCCACCGCCTGTCCTGGCTGCTACGGGCTGAGCTCCGCCGGTGACGACGTCTACGTGGAGGAAGGCGTGCCGGCCGCGCCGGTCCTGGCGACCGTGGCCGCCGCCCGGCGGGTGGTCGGCGACTTCTACGGCGGGCGGGTGAGCACGCCGAGAGTCCTCGTGTGCGGCACCGCGCCCTGCTACACGGGCATAGGCGGCGGCAAGGAGAAGGGCGTGGCGGTCCTGAACCGCGCGGTGATGCTGTCGCCGGGCGGCCTCGATCCGGTGATCGCCTCCCACGAGATGGCGCACGTGGAGCTGCACGCGCGACTGTCCGGGGAGGTGCCGCAGTGGTTCGACGAGGGCTTGGCGGTGGTGATCTCCGGCGACGCGCGCTACCTCGGCTCCACCGGCGACCGCTGCCTGGTGGAGCCGTCGGGGGCGCTGCCGGTGACGCTGGAGGAGTGGCTGCGTGCGGCCTCCGCCGATCGGCAGACGTACGCGAAGGCGGCCTGCCAGGTCAGCCGCTGGCTCATGGCCCATGACGGCCGGGACGGAGTCCTGCGCCTGATCGGCAAGCTCAACGCCGGCGAGCCGTTCACCACGGCGGCCCGCTGACAACCCCATCAGAGGAAAGGCACGCGATGACCCAGTCCTTCGGCACCGAGCCCGCATTCCGGCAGTCCCCGTTCACCGCGGAGGAGATGGCCAGAAGCGAGGCCAACTTCTCCCCCTTCGTCGCCCAGCAGCTCATCTCCAACGGCCATTTCCGGGTGGCGGCCGACAACCCGGACCTGGTGGAGCTGTTCCAGAACGTGGCCCGCCGGGTGAGCGACATGCTCGGCCAGCGCGTGGTCAGCTACTCCAACGGCCGCTACCTCATCATCACCTTCGCCGACCAGCCCGCGTCCACCAATCCCGGCACCCCCGCCCCACCCCTGGACCCCCAGTCCTGACCCGCTTCCTCAGCCCCGTCCGTGGCTTCACCTGCGCAGGCCGGAATGGGTGACCGACGAGCTACAGCGAGCCCGGCCGGCCGGATCGCCCGTGACCTCGCCGACCGGGCGATCCGCGCGGATCCCGCGGTACACGCGCATCCTGGCGCCTCGACAACGCTCTCGACCCCCCGCTCGGTCCTCCGGACCGGGGGTCACGCGCCCTGGGACAGGAGGGTGGTGATGGCGGTGCGGAGGGCTGGGGCGGTCGCGTCGCCGAAGGGGCCCTCGGGGTAGTCGACGACCCAGACGTGGAGCATTTCGGGGGTGGAGGGGAGCTTCGTGGTGCCCTTGGGGCAGGTGCCATCCGGGTTCAGGACGGCCACGCCGCCGCCGGGCAGCCCGCAGAGGTCGTCGTGGGCGTGCCAGTGCGTGAGGGAGCCGCCGATCCTCGGGCCCTGGGCGCCCGGAGGCATGATGTACATCGCGCCCAGCAGGATGCTGCCGCCGCTCGGCTTGCGGTAGTACACCAGGGCTTCGGGGCGGGTCGGGTCGAGCACCCGGTCGTCCATGATCCACGCCATCTTGGTGAGGTGAACGACGCCGCCGGTGTCGATCGACTCGGCGAACCCGTCCTTCGTGGCCGCCGCCAACGTGGGCCACCGCTTGGGCAGCTCCCGCTTGGCCGCCGCCACGGCCAGGTCCGCGGCCGCCCGCTCGCCCTCACTCGGCGGCGCCACCGGCCCCTGGTCGCCATGCTTGTGCCCACCCTGCTGATCCTCGCCCGCGCCCGCGCCCGGGTCGGTGCCGGTGTTCTGGCTCTGGCCGGTGCCGTGCTGGTGGCCGTCCGCCGCCGTGGTGCCCGCCTGATTCGCGGGTACGGCGTGGCCGTGGGTGCCGAAGACGGGCAGGAAGACCGTACCGACCGCGACCACCACCAGCCCGGCCACCACCCCCGCCCCGATCCGCCTCGACCGGCTGGGAACGGCCGGGCGCGCGGTCCTGTCCAGCAGGGTGAGAGCACAGCAGACCAGGACGATCTCCAGGGCGGTGGCGAGCACGTCCGGGGCGCCCACGGGCTCCGGCCGGCCCGCACCGGGGCCGAAGGGCACGCCGAGGGTGCGGCTGACTCCCCACAGGGCCACGATGGCGGCGTTGCCCACGATCCCGGCCAGCAGCACGGGCCGCGCCGGGCGGAGCAGTACCACCGCGGCCCAGAGCACCTGCGCCCATCCGGCCACGGCGAAGAACGCCCCGTGCCGCCAGTCCATGGCGAAGTGCTCCCCCATGGCCGCGAAATGCACGGCCCCCGCCCCGGCCGACAACACCGCGAGCACCACCAGATTCCCCGGCACCCGCAACCCAGCCCCGGGCAGCGAGGACTCCACACCCCCAGAGGCGGCACGCGAGCCTTGCGTCCCTACGGATGCCGTCACCTCTTCGGATGGCTCCGGCTGCCCGTCCCCAGCAGACGCCGCACCACCGGATGGCTCCCGACCCTGTGAAGACACGACGCCCTCCGCCGCGTTCGGGCCCACGGACGCGGTCCGCGAAGGTTGTGTGCCTGCGAAGCTCGCCGGACCGGCGGGTGGCTCCGGCTGCCCACCCAGGGAAGCCGCCGCACCACCGGACGTCTCCGGCTGGGTGTCCGGGGCGTTCTGCACGTCCTCGGGTGGTGGTGCCGGGTCGGTGGATGGCGCCGTCTTCTCTCGCGGCTCCGGTAACGGCGGGTCCGGGGCGGGTGGGGGGTTTGAGGAGGGCTGGGCGGGGGTGCTGGGGTCTGGGGTGGGGGGCATGGCGGCCTCGCTCCGCTGGCGGCTGACAAGCGCTTGCGCCGATTATGCACGCGCAACCCCACCCCCCACAGACCCAGTTACGAGCCAGGCACACGTTTTCGGGAGAGACACACGGGGGCACGTATCCAAGGTGAGAGTGGGCGATCATGCAGGTCACACCATAGGATGAGATTGGCTAGTTAACTGGTAGGGAATAGGTGAGTTATGTACGCCACCGCGACCATCGTCAAGCCGCTCCCCCCAGAGCTCTTCAGGACGCACGGCGCGAGCGCGGAGATGCGCTGGGACGCCATGGCGGGCCAAGGTTTCCACACCCCCACCGACCGCTTCTTCGTCCGCAACCACACCGTCACCCCGTCCATCGACCCCGCCACCTGGCAACTGGCCATCCACGGCGACGGTGTGCGATGTCCGGGCGCGTACACCTATGACCAGTTGCGCGCCATGCCCGCCCGCACCCTGGACGCGGCGATCGAGTGCGCGGGCAACGGCCGCCGCTTCTACGGCACCCAGCAGGGCGAGCCCGCCCCCGGCACCCAGTGGGCGCTCGGCGCGATCGGGGTGGCGCGCTGGCGCGGTGTGCCCCTGCGGTACCTGCTGGAGCGCTCCGACATCACCGCCAGAGCCGTGGACGTGCTGCCGACCGGCCTCGACGCCCCCTTCGAACACCACGGCCACGTACGCCGCCCTCTGCCCGTCGACAAGGCCATGGACGACGTCCTGGTCGCCTACGAGATGAACGGCCACCCTCTCCCGCCCGACCACGGATTCCCGGTACGCCTGGTGGTGCCGGGATGGGTGGGAATAGCGTCCATCAAATGGCTCGGAGACATCGAAGTGGCCACGCGTGAATTGTTCACCCCGTGGAACACGGAGTTCTACCGCGACGTCACGGTGAATCCGGTGAAAAGCGCGCTGGAACTCGGCTGGAACGCGCGGGTGCCGTTCGGCCGCCCGCAACTGCTGCGCGGCCGTTCGTGGTCGGGGCGCGGCCGAGTGGTCAAGGTCGAGGTGAGCTTCGACGACGGCCGGACCTGGCGCCGGGCGGAACACCGCGGCCCACACCTGGTCAGCGCCTGGTTGCCCTGGCACATCACCTGGGTGCCGAGGCGCCTGGGCGAGCGGTCGATCCTCGTCAGGGCGACCGACGCGAGCGGCGCCACGCAGCAGCTGAAAAGGCCGCGGCACGAGTTCGGGTATCACTTCGACGCCGCGGTAAGGCACCCGATTACCGTTATCCATGGATAGACAATTGTCACCGAGTCGCTGAGCTGCGGGTCCGCGCGGAGCATCCGAATTCATCTGTAAGACTCTCGCGGAAACGTCCCGGAAATCCCGCGATGTGAAGCTGACCTCGAATCGAACACCCGGGAGAAGAGCCGATGCGCCAGCTGACCGCACTCGACGCGCAGTTCCTCAACGCCGAGTCCGCGACGACCTCCGCCCACGTGGCGGGGCTGGCCATCCTCGACCCGCTCGGCGGCGTCCTCGACCGCGAGACGCTCGCCGCGCTTCTGCGCGAGCGCATGCACCTGTCGCCCGCGCTGGGCCTGCGGCTGAGCGAGGTGCCGTTCGGCCTCGACCACCCCTACTGGGAACCCGACCCCGCGTTCGACCTGGCCAACCACCTGTTCGAGACGGAGGTGGCCGCGCCCGGAGGCGAGTACCAGCTGGCGGACGCGGTCGCCCGCATCCACGCCGGCCAGCTCGACCGCACCCGGCCGCTCTGGGAGATGCACCTGCTGCGCGGCCTGACCGGGGGCAGAGTCGCGGTCTACACGAAGGTTCACCACGCCGCCATCGACGGCGTCTCGGGCGCGGAGACGCTCGCCGCCCTGCTCGACCTCTCGCCGGAGCCACGGGTGATCGACGTCACGCCGCCGCCGGCCGAGCGGGCTCCGAGCCTGGCGGGCATGCTGTACGGCGCCGCCGTACGCACGGCCACACACCCCGCGCGCGCCCTCGGCTCGCTGGCCAGAGCGGCAGGCGAGCTGGACGCGATCCCGCTGGCGGCGGGGCTGCCCGGCGCGCGGCGGATCGCGCGGGCGGCCAGGCTCGTCGCCGGCGACCACCGCCCGCGGCCGGAACTGCCCGGCCTGACCGCGCCGCGCACGCCGTTCAACGGGCCGATCAGCGCCGAGCGGCGGCTGTCGTTCGGCTCGGTGCCGCTCAAGGACGTCAAGGACGTCGCCAAGCGGCACGGCATGAGCGTGAACGACGTGGTCATGGCGCTGTGCGCGGGCGCGCTGCGGACCTGGCTGCGGGATCGGGACGCGCTGCCGGAGGAGCCGCTGATCGCGGCGGTCCCCGTGGCGGTGCGGACGGCGGGCGCCCGGCAACTGGTCGGCAACCACATCTCGGCCATGGTCACGCCGCTGGCGACGAACGTGGCCGACCGGCACGCGCGGCTGCACGCGACCCGTTCCATGATGCGCACGGCCAAGCGGCGCTTCGCCGCGGCCTCGTCGAGCTGGCTGCACGAGCTGTGCTCGCTGCTGCCGCCGCCGGTGACCCGGCTGGCCTCCCCGGCGATCTTCCGGCTGGCGGCGGTGGCCTGCCCGCCGATCAACCTGATCATCAGCAACGTGCCGGGCCCGCAGTTCCCGCTGTATCTGTGCGGGGCGAGGGTGCTGTCGTACTACCCGATCTCGGTGCTGACCGACCTGAGCGGCGGGGTGAACATCACCTGCTTCTCCTACGACGGCATGCTCGACTTCGGCGTCGTGGCCTGCCCGGAGCGGCTGGACGACGTCTGGTCGCTGCAGCGCCACCTGCGCGCCGCGCTGGACGAGCTGCTAGATGAGCGAGTGGGCGATGAGCTCGGCGACGGCGTCGGGGTCGATCTGGTGTCCGGTTAGCTGGCAGAGGTTCTCCTGGTAGAGCAGGACGGCGGCGAACGTGGCCGCCGCCACCTCCAGCCGCGCGCTCTCGCCGCGCCGGCCGGGCAGGGCGAGTTCGAGCGCGAACCTGGAGCGCCTGATCAGCTCGCCGTTGAGCCGTCCGAGGCGGTCCTTGACCGAGCGGTGGGTGTCGGCCTCGCGGAACAGGATGCGCCGCATCGCCGGTGAGGCACGCAGCGGCAGCCTGCGGGCCAGCTTGGACAGCGTGCCCGCCGGATCGCCCGGCATGGCGTCGACTTCCTTCGTCTCCTCCACGAGGGTGCGCTCGTCGATCAGCGCCACCAGCACGTCGATCTTGCGCGGGAAGTAGTGGAAGACCAGTCCTTTGGGCACCCGCGCCAGCTTGGCGATGACCGCGGTAGGGGTGGCCTCGTAGCCACCGCCCGCGAACAACTCCTCGGCCGCGTCCAGGATGCGCGTGCGCGCGTCACCGATCACCACAGCCGAACGATATCGCCACGGCTGACACGCTGGCCATGCCGTCCAGGAGAGATCACCGTACATACTCCGTCGTACAGTGATGTAGTATTTGCGACATTGGTGTCGCAAACGAGACGAGGATGTGCGATGGCTGCCAGTCGTGACGAGATCGTCGCCGTGGCGATCCACCACCTCAACCAGGCGCCGAACGCGTCGATGGCGGAGATCGCGCAGGCCGCCGGGATCAGCCGCGCCACGCTGCACCGGCACTTCAGCACCCGCGCCGAGCTGCAGTACGAGCTCAGCTCCCGGGCCATGGACGCCTGGGCGAAGACGCAGGCGGCCGTCGGCCTCGACGAGGCCCTGAGCGCCGACCTCGACGCCGCCGGGATCAAACGGGTGCTCGACGAGCTGCTGACGGTCACCGTCGCCCACGGGGACGAGCACGGCTTCGCGCTCACCGACCACACCGCGGACCGCCACGCGGACCTGGTGCGCCGCGCGCAGGAGCTGGAGGAGAGGGAGATCGCCCTGTTCACCGCCGCGCAGCGGGCCGGCGTCCTGCGCGCGGACCTGCCGCCGCGCTGGGTAAGCAATCTCGTGTACGGCCTGCTCGTGGCCGTGAGGGAGAGCATGCGGCGGGGGGACGTCGCGCGCAGGGACCTGCCCAGGATCTTCCTTGAAACGTTCTATCGGGGGACTACATGACGCTCAGCACCGCGCCCGTCGCGCACAAGCGCAGATGGGCCGGACTCGCCGTCCTTTCGGCCAGCCTCTTGCTGGTCGTCATGGACATGACCATCCTCAACGTGGCCCTGCCGGCGATCTCGGCCAGCCTGCGCCCGGACGCCATCCAGCTGCTGTGGATGGTCGACGTCTACTCGCTGGTCCTGGCCGGCCTGCTGGTCACGGTGAGCGCCCTCGGCGACCGGTGGGGGCGCAAGAGGATGCTGCTCACCGGGTTCGGCGTGTTCGGTCTCGCCTCCGTCCTGGTGATGTGGGCCGAGAGCCCCGGCGCCGTGATCGCGGTGCGCGCCCTGCTCGGCGTGGGCGGCGCCATGATCATGCCGTCCACGCTGTCGATGATCCGCGCGCTGTTCACCGACTCGCGCGAGCGCGCCACCGCGCTGGGCGTCTGGGCGGCCATGGCGGCGGTCGGCGGCGCGCTCGGCCCGATCCTCGGCGGCTTCCTGGTGGAGCACTTCAGCTGGCACGCGGCGTTCCTCGTGAACGTGCCGGTCATGGCCGTCGCCGTGCTCGCCGGCCTGTTCCTGCTGCCCGAGTCGCGCAACCCGAGCCCCGGCCGCTGGGACGCGCTCGGCACCGTGCTGTCGATCGTCGGCATGGCCGGGCTCGTCTACTCGATCAAGCACTTCGCCAAGGACGGCCTGACCGACCCGACCGCGCTGGTGTCGCTGGCCGCCGGCGCGCTCGCGCTGACCTGGTTCGTCCTGCGCAGCCTGCGCCGCCCCGACCCGCTGCTGGAGGTCAGGCTGTTCCGCAGCGGCCCGTTCACCTCCGGCGTGCTGGCCGCGCTCACCACCTCGATCGCCATGGCCGCGATGATGCTGCTCATGGCCCAGTGGATGCAGCTCGTCCAGGGCTACACGCCGCTGGAGACCGGGGTACGCCTCCTGCCGACGGCCGTCACCGCGCTGATCCTGTCACCGCTGGCGCCCGCGATGGCGGAGCGGATCGGGGCGCGTACCGTGCTGGCCGGTGGGCTGGTCGTGGCGGGGCTCGGGTTCCTGGTGCTGTTCGCGGCACCGCTGGTCTACGGCTGGGTCGCGCTCGCGCTGCTGCTCATCGGCGCGGGCATGGGTTCGCTGGCCATCGCCTCTGCCGTGATCATGTCGGGCGCGCCGCTGGAGAAGGCGGGCAGCGCCGCGGCCATCGAGGAGACCAGCTACGAGGTGGGCGGGGTGCTCGGGGTGGCCGTCCTGGGCAGCGTCGCGGCGGCGGTCTACCGTACGGCGCTGCCGTACACCGGAGCCCAGGCCGAGGTCGTGCGCGAGTCGATCGGCGGCGCGCTCGACGTGGCCGCCACGCTCGGCGAGCGGGGCGTACGGCTGGCCGAGCAGGCCAAGGCGGCCTTCGGCGACTCGATCGCGGTGACGGGAGCGGTGGGCGCGGCGCTGATGCTTCTGGCGGCGGTGGTCGTGTGGAGGCTGACGCCGCGCACGCTCGACATCGGCGCGGCCCATCACTGAAGCGCGCGCTTCAGCATCGGGTACGCCCGGCGCAGTTCCCGCTGCCAGAAGGCGTGGTTGTGCCCGCCCCGGTAGAAGTGGGTGGTGACCGGGATGTCCAGCTCGCGCAGGCGGCCGGCGAAGGCTCTGGCGGCCCGGCCGGCCAGGTCCTCGACCAGGTCGCCGGCGCCCGCGGCCACGTACAGGCGCACTCCCCTGAGCTTTTCCGCCTGGTCGTAGGGGTTGTGCGCCTGCCAGTTGGCGCGCTGGCGGCTCGGGTCGCCCCAGATGCGCTTCCAGTCGGTGCCGAGGCAGCCGAGCGTGGTTCCGGCCATCACCGCCTGGGGGACGCCGTCGCCGAGGAGGTGCACGGCGCCGCTGAAGGAGGCGGCGGCCTTGAAACCGCCCTTGGCGGCGTACAGCATGGCGCCCTGGCCGCCCATGGAGTAGCCCGCGATCACCCGGGCGGGACCGGCGCGGTAGCGGGACTCCAGGAGCGGCAGGAGCTCCTTCAGGTGGTAGGTCTGCCATTTCGGGGGGCCGCCTTCGCCTCCGTTCCACCAGTCGGAGTAGCTGCCGCAGCGGCCGCCGTCGGGCATGACGACCATGAGGCCGTCGTCGCGGGTGAGGTCGTCGACGTCGGTCTTGGCGGTCCAGGATGTGTGGTCGTCCAGGCCGCCGTGCAGGAGCCACAGCGCGGGCCAGCGCGCGCGGCCGGCCCAGCCGTTCGGGAGCAGGAGGCGGACCTTGGTGGTGGCGTCGAGGGCGGGCGAGCGGAGGGTGAGTTCGAGGCGGCGCTCGTCCAGCCGCTTCTCCTCCAGCACCTCGATCGCGGGCTCCGGTGATTTTTCCGGATTTTTCACTACTTGAGGCTGCCAGTTGGCCCTGAGGACGATCACGACCAGCACGAACAGCGCGCCCGCGAGGATCGCCCCGATCAGGCAGCCACGCATCCGGGCTCGCATCGGCCCTCCTCACGCGGCACCCGGGCCCTGACGGCGGAACCGCTGTTGGATGCGCGGATAATAGCGAGGTGAGATCGATCGGCACCACGGCCCTGTCCGTGTTCCCTCTTTGCCTCGGCACCAACGTCTTCGGCTGGACCGCCGACCGCGAGGCGTCCTACGCCGTCCTGGACGCCTACGTCGAGGACGGCGGCAACTTCCTCGACACCGCCGACGTCTACCCCGCGTGGGCGACCGGGGAGTCCACCGCCGAGCGGATCATCGGTGACTGGATGATCGAGCGCGGCAACCGCGACTCCATCGTCCTGGCCACGAAGGTCGGCATGCTGTCCGGATGGACCGGCCTGGCGCCCAGGACCATCAGGACCGCGGTGGAGAACAGCCTGCGCCGCCTGCGTACCGACCGGATCGACCTCTACTGGGCGCACGTCGACGACGAGGGCACCCCGCTGGCCGACACGCTGGCCGCGTTCGACGCGCTGGTGCGGGAGGGCAAGGTCCGCTACATCGGCGCCTCCAACCACACCGCCCCACGCCTGGCGCAGGCGCTGAAGGTCTCCGACGACGAGGGCCTGGCCAGGTATGTGGCGCTGCAGCCGGCGTACAACCTGATGGAACGCGGCTTCGAGGGGCCGCTGCGCGACGTCGTGGAGCGCGAGGGGCTGTCCACGACGCCGTACCACGCGCTCGCCCGCGGCTTCCTGACCGGCAAGTACGCCCCCGGCGTCACCGTGGACAGCCCCAGGGCGGGCCGGGCGGCCGAGTACCTCAAGACCGAGCGCGGCCTGCGTGTCCTGGACGCCCTCGCCAAGATCGCCGCGGTCCGCGACGTGGAGCCGGCCGCCATCGCCGTCGCCTGGCTGGCCGCCCAGCCCACGATCACCGCCCCGATCGCCAGCGCCCGCACCCCGGCGCAGCTCAAGCCGCTGATGGCCGGAGCGCGCCTGGCCCTGGGCGCCGAGGAGCTCGCCACCCTGGCCGAGGCCTCAGCCGCCTGAGCCCGGACGCCGGGCGCCGGCGACCGTGAGGCGGATGGAGTACAGGTCGCCGGCCGAGTTGGTGACGAACAGGTTGTTGCGCTTGGGTCCGCCGAAGACGAGGTTCGAGGCGGACTCGGGCAGCAGCAGCCTGCCGATCAGCGTGCCGTCGGTGGCGTAGCAGCGTACGCCGTCGAGGGCGGCGGCCCACACCCGGTCGTGGCAGTCCACGCGGATGCCGTCGAACCAGCTCTCCGCGAACACCTTCCCGCCCGACAGGGCGCCGTCCCCGGCCACGTCGAAGACGCGGAGGTGGCGCTCGCGGGTGTCCACGACGTACAGGAGAGACTCGTCAGCCGAGAAGGCCAGCCCGTTGGGCCGCACGAAGCCGGCGGCGGCGATCCGCAGCTCGCCCGTGGCGGGGTCGAGGCGGTAGACGTGGTCGCCGCCGATCTCGCTCTCGGCGGGGCTGCCCTCGTAGTAGCCGGTGATGCCGTAGCGCGGGTCGGTGAACCAGATCGTCCCGTCCGAGCGGACCACGACGTCGTTCGGGCTGTTCAGGCGCTTGCCCTCGAAGTTGTCGGCGAGCACGGTGATCGTGCCGTCGTGCTCGGTCCTGGTCACCCGGCGGGCGCCCTGCTCGCAGGTGACCAGCCTGCCTTCGAGATCGACCGTGTTGCCGTTGGCGTTGCCCGAGCCGTGCCGGAAGACGCCGACGGCGCCGGTCGTCTCGTCCCAGCGCAATAGCCGGTCGTTGGGGATGTCGCTCCACACCAGGTAGCGCCCGGCGGCGAAGTAGGCGGGCCCTTCGGTCTTGCGGCTGCCGCGGTGCAGCACCTCGACGTACTCGTCGCCGCCGTCGAAGGCGAACCGCTCGTCGAGTACCTCGAATACCGCTTTGAATCTGTCCATCGTCACAACTCCCCCTTCTACCATCGAGCCCGTGTGGCAACTCCTGCGGGGCAACGCCCCCTTCCGATGGTTATGGGTATCGCGCTCCGTCTCCTTCGCCGGTGACTCGCTCAGCCTGGTCGCCCTCATGGTCTACGTCGCCTCCTCCACCGGCGAAGCGCTGGCGGTGTCCCTGCTGCTGCTCGCCGGGGACTTCGCCCCCGCCCTGTTCGCCCCGCTGACCGGCGCGATCAGCGACCGCTACGGCCACCGCCGCGTCATGATCACCTGCGAGTTCGCGCAGGGCGCGCTGGTCGTGCTGATCGCCCTGTGGCTACCCCCGCTCCCCGTCCTGCTGGCCTTGGTGGGCCTGCGCGCGGTGATCGGCCAGTTGTTCCAGGCCGCCTCGCGCTCCGTGGTGCCGTCGCTGGTGCCCGACCGCGACCTCGAGCGCGCGAACACCGCGGTCGGCCTCGGCACCAACGGCGGCGAAGCCCTCGGCCCGCTCGCCGCGTGGGCGCTGCTGTCGGTGATCGACATCCGCGCCGTCCTGCTGATCGACGCCGCCACCTTCCTGGCCTCCGGCCTCGTCCTCACCAAGGCCATCCGGTACGGCAAAGCCCCCGAGGAACCGCACACCCGAGGCTCCCTGCTGTCCGACACCCGCGAAGGCCTGCGCTACATCCTGAGCCACCGCCTGATCAGAGCCGTCGGCCTGGGCTTCTTCGCCGTCGTGGCCTTCAACGGCATCGACGACGTGGCCCTGGTCTTCCTGGCCACCGACCTGGGCGACCCGGCGTCCGCCGGTTTGCTGCTGGCCGGCCCCGGAATCGGTCTGCTGGCGGGCTACATCCTGCTGGCCCGCCGTGTCCCGCTGCAGATGGGCGCGTTGCTGGTGGCCGGGTTCGCGGTGAGCAGCGCGGGCAACCTGCTGACCGGGTTCGCGTGGGCGGTGGGGGCGGCGCTGGCGATCCAGACGATCCGCGGCCTGGGGATCGCGGCCATGGACGTGGCCTCGACCACCCTGATCCAGCGCAATGTTGCACCGGACGTGATGGGCCGCACCTTCGCCACCCTGTACGGCGCCATAGGCGTGGCCGCCGCCCTCTCCTACGTGGCCGGAGGCGTCCTCCTGGACGCCACGTCAGCGGCAACGGCCTTCATCATCGCCGGCACAGGCGGCCTCCTGGCCACACTGGCCACCGCCATAGCCCTCCACCCCACCCACCAACCACCCCCCACCCCCGAACCCCCAAACCCGAAAGACCAGACAGACCCAGAAAGAAAAGACAAACCCTGACCAGAGACCCCGAACCCCGAGGGCCGAGAAGCCGAGGGGCCACGGGGCCGAGGGGCCACGGGGCGCGGGGCCGGGAGACCGAGGGGCCGAGGGGTGGAAGTCCACGAGCCGGGCCCGGACGGCCAAGAGGCGGGGAGGGTGGAGCCCTAAAGCCAGGTTCGGGTCCGAGGGCCGGGAGGCCGGGAGGCCGGGAGGCCGAAGGGGGCAAGAGGCCGGAGAGCGGGAGGGGCCGGAGGGGCCAGAGAGCCGAAGGAGGGCCGGAGGCGGGCGGGGCCGGGGCGGGGCGGGGCCGGGGCGGGGTGGTTGTCCGCAGCGGTGCCCATCGGGTTGTGCGCGCCGAGGCGGCGGGAAGGTGGGCGGTGGGCTTCGGCGCGTTGTCGCGGCGGCCGGCGGAAGGCACGGCGGCTGGGCAAACGTGCGTTGTGACGGCGAGGACCACGTCAGACTGCCGGGCACCTCGCACGGACGCGCCACCCCTGGCGGCGGGAGGCGTCCGCTGGCTTGCCGTAACCCTAAAGGCCACAAAAAACCCTAAAGGCCGCAAAAGGCGGGAGGCGTCCCCAATGAAGGCGCAAAGAGATCAGCGAGAAGTCAGCGAGCGGGCGGCGGCAACGAGGGTGGCGAGGTCGGGGTCGGCGAGGTGGGACTCGGTGGCGATCTTGACGTGGCGGGCCTTTTTGCCGGTCCCCTCCAGCAGCGCGGTCGGGTCCTGGGTGAGCAGGTCGGCACCGCGGGCGAACATCAGGTTGATGTGCGCCTGATGCAGGGCGATCGCCACGATCAGCCCCTTGTACGTGCCGGGCTGGTAGGTGTAGGCGATCAGGCGGGCCGGTTCGTCGACCTCCTCCTGCGCGTCGGGCAGCAGCCGGCGCAGGAAGTTTCGGGCGGCTCCGGCCAGGGTGCGGATCTCCGGTGAACAGGTGGCGAGCAGCGCGGCGGCCTGGTCTTCCATGACAAGACTCTATCGTCCGAGCTCGGCCTCGAGGGTGGGGCGCCCGGGTCCGGGCGCCCCACGCGGTCAGTGCTCGGCGGCCTTCTCCGCGCCCACGCCGGTGAGCGAGCGGACCTCGATCTCGGCGTACTTGGCGGCGTTGTACTCCTTGCTGAGCACGGTGCCGAGCCAGCCGAAGAAGAAGCCGAGCGGGATCGAGATGATGCCGGGGTTGGACAGGTTCCAGATGTGGAAGTCGGCGCCCTTGATCAGCGCGGTCTTCGAGCCGGAGACCACCGGCGAGAAGATCACGAGGATCAGGCAGGAGATCAGGCCGCCGTAGATGGCGGCGACGGCTCCGGCGGTGTTGAACCGCTTCCAGAACAGGCTGTACAGGATCGCCGGCAGGTTGCCCGACGCGGCGACCGCGAAGGCCAGCGCGACGAGGAACGCCACGTTCTGGCCCTGGGCGAGGATGCCGAGTCCGATGGCCGCCGCGCCGATGACGAAGGCGGAGACCCGGGCCACGACGACCTCTTCGCGCTCGGTGGCGTTGCCCTTCTTGAACACGTGGGCGTACAGGTCGTGGGCGAAGCTGGACGAGGAGGCCAGCGTGAGCCCGGCGACCACGGCCAGGATCGTGGCGAAGGCGACGGCGCCGATGAGCGCCAGCAGGACGGTGCCGCCGACGGTGCCGAAGAAGTTCTCGCCGATGGCCGCCGCGAGCTGGGGCGCCGCGGTGTTGCCCGCGGTGTCCGAGGCCGGGATCTTGACCAGCGCCGCGGCGCCGAAGCCGAGCACCAGCGTCAGCAGGTAGAACGTGCCGATGATGCCGATGCCCCACAGGACGGACTTGCGGGCGTCCTTGGCGGTGGGCACGGTGTAGAAGCGGATGAGGATGTGCGGCAGGCCGGCGGTGCCGAGGACGAGCGCGAGTCCGAGGCTGATCAGGTCGATCTTGCCCATGAGGCCCTGGGCCTCGGTGC
Organism: Nonomuraea sp. NPDC059007; assembly: GCF_042740555.1. Classification (NCBI taxonomy): domain Bacteria; kingdom Bacillati; phylum Actinomycetota; class Actinomycetes; order Streptosporangiales; family Streptosporangiaceae; genus Nonomuraea; species Nonomuraea sp. NPDC059007. The sequence goes on from NZ_JBHYJD010000010.1 coordinate 184,983, forward strand.
CGTACTTGAGGCCGGGTTCGAGGAACGCCGCGCCCTTGCCGCTGGCCTCGGTGGCGGCGCCGAGCAGCGCCGAGAGGTTGAAGTTGTACTTGGCCAGCACCAGCACGGTGATCAGCGCCGCGCCGCCCATGAGCAGGACGGCCTTGACGATCTGGACCCAGGTGGTGCCCTTCATGCCGCCGAACACCACGTAGACGATCATCAGCGCGCCGACGGCGACGATCGTCCAGTTCTTGGCCTCGGCGCTGGTGATGCCGAGCAGCAGCCCGACCAGCGCGCCCGCGCCGACCATCTGGGCCAGCAGGTAGAAGATGCTGACGACGATGGTGGAGACGCCGGCGGCGGTACGGACCGGGCGCGGGCTCATCCGGAAGGCCAGCACGTCGGCCATCGTGAACTTGCCCGAGTTACGCATGAGCTCGGCGACCAGCAGCAACGCCACCAGCCAGGCCACGAGGAAGCCGATGGAGTACAGGAAGCCGTCGTAGCCGGACAGCGCGATCATGCCGGCGATGCCGAGGAACGACGCGGCCGACATGTAGTCGCCGCCGATGGCGAGGCCGTTCTGGACGCCGGTGAAGGACCGCCCGCCGGCGTAGTAGTCGGCGGCGGTCTTGGTGTTGCGGCTCGCCCAGAAGGTGATGCCGAGCGTGGCGGCCACGAACGTCAGGAACAGGATCGTGGAAAGTGTGGACGAACTCACTTGGTCTGCTCCTCGACTTCGTGCCGGAGCTTGTCGGCCAGCGGGTCCAGCTTCTTCTCCGCGTGCCTGGAGTAGGCCCAGGCGATCCAGAAGGTGGAGACGAACTGCAGCAGGCCCAGGATCAATCCGACGTTGATGTTGCCGAGCACCTGAATGCCCATGAAGTCCCGCGCCCACCCGGACAGCACGACATACAGGAGGTACCAGACGAGGAACGCGACCGTCATCGGGAAGGTCCAAGCGCGGAACCGGCGCTTCAACTCCTGGAATTCACTGCTCTGCTGAACCCGTTCATAGACCGACGCGTCGTGTTCTTGTGTTGTCACCATGCCTCCCGCTTAGTGTGATGGGGATCACGCACAAGGTAAGAGCGCAAACTACCCTCCGTGGAGGTCCACAGTCCCGTCGTTCGGCGAGCCGCCGCCGCGTGGCGTTTAGTTGGGCATGGCCTGCGGTGAAAGGTCCGTTTCACGCGATAAGCGGTAACCGTCGTCGTTTCACGGGATAAGTCCGGGCATTCGAGATGAATGGCCGCTTGATGTGTATACACACAACTACTCAGCGTAATCAAGCAGGGAGGGCTCAGCCCTTGACGGCTCCGGCGGTCAGGCCCTCGACGATGTAGCGGCGGATCGCGGCGAACAGGATGAGGGTGGGGATGACCGAGACCACGGTGGCGGCGGCCATCGAGCCCCAGTCGATGTCGTACTGGGTGATGAAGGAGTTCATGGCGACCGGCACCGTCTTGGCGTCCTCGCTGTCGATGAAGGTGATGGCCAGGAACAGCTCGTTCCAGCACTGCACGAACGCGAAGATGAACGTCGCCGCGATCCCCGGCAGCATCACCGGGATGACCACGCGCACCAGCGCCGACAGCCGCGAGGCCCCGTCCACCTGGGCGGCCTCCTCCAGCGCGACCGGCACCCGTTCGTAGAAGCCGCGCATGATGATCGTGGAGAACGGCACCAGCATGGCGACATAGACCACCATGAGGCCGGCCAGCCGGTTGAGCAGGTCGAGGTCGGACATCAGCAGGTAGAGCGGGCCCAGGGCGATGAACAGCGGGATCATCTGGGTCACCAGGAAGGCCAGCATCAGCGCTCCCCTGCCGGGGAAGGTGAAGCGGGCCAGGGTGTAGCCGCCGAGGACGCCGATCACGGTGACCGCGGCCGCCGCGACCAGCGAGACCATCAGGCTGTTGGCGAGGTAGCGGCCGAAGTCGGCGAACTCGAACAGTTCGGCGTAGTGCTCGAAGGTGAGGTTGGCCGGCCAGTACTTCAGCGGCATCGAGAAGATCTCGGCCTTGGGCTTGAGCGAGGTGACGACGATCCAGTAGAGCGGGAAGACGGTGATGAGCAGCCAGGCGCCCAGCACCGTCCCCTTAGCGAGCCTTTTCACCATCGGCGGACCTCGTCACGTTCAGGTAGAAGATGCTGAAGGCCAGCAGCAACGCAAGGACCAGCAGCCCGACGGCGCCGGCCCGGCCGTAGTCGCCGCCCATGACCTGCTGGATGAGGAAGGTGGTGACGATGTCGGTGCTGCCGGCGGGTCCGCCGCCGGTCATGGAGTAGATCAGGTCGGGGAAGTTGAGGATCCAGATGATCCGCAGCAGCACGATCAGCGCCAGCGTGGGCCGGATGTGCGGCAGGGTGACGTGCCAGAACTGGCGCAGCCGGGAGGCGCCGTCCACGCCCGCCGCCTCGTAGAGCTCCTTGGGGACCGACTGCAGCGCGGCCATGATCATGATGGCGAAGAACGTCGTGCCGTACCAGACGTTGGCCACGATGACCGAGGTCATCGCCCAGCCGGGCGTGGACAGGAAGCCGATGCGCTGGTCGATGATCCCGGTCTTGAGCAGCAGGTCGTTGATCACGCCGAACTGCCCGTTGAACATCCACCGCCACAGCAGCCCGATCAGGAACCCGGACATGGCCCACGGGAAGAACACCCACGCCTGGTAGAGCCCGCGGCCCCTGAAGTGCCTCCTGAGCAGCAACGCCAGCCCGAAACCCAGCACGAACTGGAAGAACAGCGAGACCACGACCCACGTGCCGGTGTTGCGCAGCGAGGTCCAGAACCGCTCCTCGGCCAGCACCGCGGCGAAGTTCTCCAGGCCGACGAAGGGCGTCTGCGTCAGGTCGAACAGGTTGTAGCGCTGGAAGGCCATGACGCTGCCGCGCACCATCGGCCAGTAGGTGAACAGGACGACGAACACGATCCCGGGCAGCAGGCACAGCGTGATGAACGCCGCCCTGCGCCCGGTGAACGCCCTCTTGGTCACGAGACCTTCTTCGCCTGGTCGGTCCAGAAGGCGTCCCAGGCCTTCAGCACGTCGGCGGTGCTCTTCTTGCCGGTCAGCAGCGCCTGCACGTCACGGTCGGAGTCGACGAGGAACTGGCTCCATCCCGGGTAGTCCACGGGCCGGATCGTGATCACCTGCTTGGGGTCCTGCTGCGCCTCCAGGTAGGCCTTCCAGGCGCCCTGGGAGAACTGCGGGTCGCTCTGCGCCTGCTTGGAGATCGGGATGAGCGAGTTGCCCTTGGCGAAGCGGATGCTCTGCTGCGACTCCGACAGGAACTGCACCAGCTTGACCGCCTGGTCCCGATGCTTGGTGAAGGAGGTGACGCCCCATCCGGCGTAGCCGACGGGCTGGTAGGCGTATCCGCTCGGGCCCTTCGGGATCGGCGCCGTGGACCACGCCTTGACCCCGCTCTCCTCGACCGTCTTGATCACTTCGGGGTCCTGGATGAGCATGCCGGTGACGCCCGAGGTGAAGCCCTGCACCATCTCCGGGTAGGCCCACGAGACCGAGTCCGGCGGCGAGGCCTCCTTGAAGATCTTGACGAACAGGTCGAGCGCCTGCGCGGCCTCGGGAGTGGCGAAGATCGTGCGCTTGTCCGTCAGGTAGAAGGACTTGTCCGGGTTGAGCGCCTCGCCGTTGTAGGCGCTGATCATCATGACGGCGTAGTCGGCGCCGCCCTTGCCCCCGCGGAAGGAGTAGCCGAACCGCTCGCCGCCGGTCATCTTCTTGCCCGCCTCGTACAGCTCCTGCCACGTCTTCGGCGGCGCGGCCATGCCCCAGTCGGTGCGGTAGAAGAGCGTGCGCTGGTAGAAGCCATAGGGGATGAGGTACGGCTTGCCGCCCACCTCGACCGCCTTCTTCTGGGTCAGTTCGGTCAGGCCGGCCCAGCCGCTCCACTCGGTCGTGGGCAGTTCGCCGAGCCAGCCGTTGTTGGAGAAGGACTTGGCCGTGTGGTCGCGGACCTCCAGCACGTCCAGGCCCTTCTTCGTCTGCAGGATCTGGGTGATCTTCTGGTCGGCGCTGTCCAGCGGCGGCGAGATGAGCTCCACCTTGACGCCCGGGTTGGCCTTCTCGAAGTCGGCGAGCAGTGACTTGAGCAGCTTGGTGCGCTCCGGGCTGGTCAGGCTCTCGACCATGCGCAGCCGTACCTCGCCGGGGCCGGAGCCGGTGGACGACCCGCAGCCCGCGAGCAGCACGGTGAGGGCGGCAAGGGCCAGGAAGGATTTCACGACGCCTCCATAGATGTGACAGCGCTGTCAGTCACGCTAGGCGACCGACCCCCTCCAGCGCTAGACCGAGGTCCTTGATCAATGTGTCCGCGGACTCAAGGCCGACCGACAGCCGCACCAGCCCGACGGGGATGCCCATGGTCGCCCGTACGCTCTCCTCGACCGACAGCGCCGGCACGTTGACCAGCGACTCGAAGCCGCCCCACGAGACGCCGATGCGGAAGTGCCGCAGCCGGTCCAGGAACTCGGCCGCCTCCTCACGCGACTCGGTGTCCAGCTCGATGCTGAACAGGCTGGAGAAGCCGGACATCTGGGCCTTCGCCCGCACATGGCCCGGGTGGGAGGGCAGGCCGGGGTGGTTGACCACCCGGACGGCCGGGTGCTCGTCCAGGAAGGCGGCGACGGCCAGGCCGCGCTCCTGGTGCGCGGCCATCCGCACCGGCAGCGTGCGCAGGCCCTTGATCACCTTGGCGGCGTCGTGGGGTGACATGGCGGCGCCGTACAGCTGATACTCGGTCAGCGCGAGCGGCCTGATCAGCCGCGACGGGCCGGCCACCACGCCGCCGACCAGGTCGCTGTGCCCGCCCACGTACTTCGACAGCGAGTGCAGCACCAGGTCGACCCCGAGCGTCAGCGGCTTCTGGAAGATGGGGGTGGACCAGGTGTTGTCCATGGCCGTGACGAGGCCGCGCTCCCTGGCCCAGCCGGTGACGGCCGCGATGTCGAAGACCTCGTAGCGCATGTAGGACGGCGACTCGAAGTAGAGTAGGCGCGTGCTCGACCTGATAGCGCTGTCACACCCCGCGAGATCGCTGACGTGCGTATGCGTGACGCCGAATTTCTCCAGATAGCGCAGAAACTGGGTCGTCGGCCCGTAGACGGCGCCCAGCACCAGCACGTGGTCGCCCGCCGACACCAGCGACGAGATCGTGGCCGAGATCGCGCCCATGCCGGAGGCGAAGCACTTGGCCCGCTCCGCCCGCTCCAGCGCGGCGAGCTTGCGCTGGGCCAGGTCGACGGTCGGGTTGGTGCCGCGCCAGTAGACGTAGCGCTCGTCCTCGTCCTTGATCGCCTCGCCCAGCTCGCCGGCCGTGCGGAAGGTGAACAGGGAGTTCTCGAACACCGGCGGGTTGACCGCGCCGAGCAGCCACGGCTCGTCCTCGCCGAGGCGTCCGCAGATCCATTCATCATCCATGGGGGCAGAGTATGACAGCGCGCAAGCCGACCATGGCCGACGTGGCCAGGTACGCGGGGGTCAGCCTGAAAACGGTCTCCCGGGTGGTCAACCGGGAGCCGCACGTCAGCACCGAGGTCCAGCTAAAAGTGGGCGCCGCGATCAGCGCGCTCGGCTTCCGCCGCAACGAGGCGGCGGCCCGGCTGGCCAGGGGCGCCACGATGCTGACCATCGGGCTGGTGATGGAGAACATCTCCAACGAGTTCTACTCGCGCCTGGCCAAGGCGGTCGAGGCGGCCGCCGCCGAGCACGAGGCGCTGGTCGTGTTCGGCTCCTACGAGGAGCGGCCCGAGCGCGAGCGCATGCTGGTCGAGTCCATGTACGCCCGCGGCGTCGACTCCCTCATCGTCGTCCCGTCGTCGGGCGACCACGCGTGGCTGGCCAGGCACACCGGCCTGACCACGGTCTTCGTGGACCGGCTGCCGCCCGGCCAGGACAGCGACGTGGTCCTGCTCGACGACCTGAGGGGCGGCCGCCTGGCCACCGGGCACCTGCTCGCGCACGGCCATCGAAGGATCGCGCTGATCTCCGACGACGTACGGCTGAGCTCGGTGCGCGACCGGGCAACCGGCTACCGGGAGGCGCTCGGCGCGCCGGACGAGCGCCTCGTCGTGCACGGCGTCTTCGACCCGTGGCGCGTCTCGCAGGAGGTCGCCCGGCTGCTCGACCTGGCCGACCCGCCCACCGCGTTCTTCGCCACCAACAACCGGGCCGCGATCGGCATCCTGCAGGCCCTGCGCGAGCGCCCGGAACGCCCCGCCTACGTGGGTTTCGATGACTTCGCGCTGGCGGAGGTGTTCAACCCCGGCGTGAGCGTGGTCCGCTACGACATCGACCGCATCGCCCGCAGCGCGGTCGGCCTCCTGCTGGACCCGTCCGGACGGCCGCGCCGGGTGACCGTACCGGTGGAGCTGGTCGTCCGCGGATCCGGCGAGCGCGCCCCCTAGCCTTTGGGCCGCCAGTCGCCGCGGTCCAGGTCGAGGTCCTCGGGCGTGTGCAGGCGTACCATCGTCCTGGCCACGCCCGGCGGCACCCGGTGCGGGGTCAGGAACGACACCGCCACCATCACGGTGAACGCGATCGGCACCGTCCACGCCGCCGGCTGCGCCAGCAGCGCGTTGACGACCCCGTCGTACGGCCCGCCGATGATCGTGGCCAGCACCGCGCAGCAGGCCAGCCCGCCCCCGGCGAACAGCCCGGCGAGCGCGCCCGTCGTGGTCAGGCGCCGCCACCAGATGCCGAGCACGAGCAGCGGGCAGAACGAGGAGGCCGCCACCGCGAAGGCCAGCCCCACCACGTCGGCCACGGGCAGCGAGCGCGCCCACAACGCCAGCGCCAGCGGCACCGCCACGGCCATCAGCGTGGCGATCCTGAACGAGCGCACGCCGCCGCCCAGCAGATCCTGCGCGATCACCCCGGCCACCGACACGGTCAGCCCCGACGAGGTGGACAGGAACGCCGCGAACGCCCCCGCCGTCACCAGCGCGGTCAGCAGGTCCCCGAGCGTGCCGCCGACCATCGTGCCGGGCAGCGTGAGCACGACCGCGTCGGTGCGGGCCAGGTCGGGGGTGTAGAGCCGGCCCAGCCAGCCGTAGGCGGCGGGCAGCAGGTAGAAGGCGCCGAGCAGCGTCAGCACCACGAGCGTCGTACGGCGCGCCGCCCGCCCGTCCGGATTGGTGTAGAAGCGCACCAGCACGTGCGGCAGCCCCATCGTGCCCAGGAACGTCGCCAGGATCAGCGAGTACGTGGAGTACAGCCCGTACTCCTTGCCGCTGCTCAGCGGCATCTGCCAGGTGGCCGCGTCGGCCGCGCTCAGGCCGGGCGCGCCGTCACGCTTCCAGGCCAGCAGCAGGAACACCAGCGGCACCGCCAGCGCGGTCAGCTTCAGCCAGTACTGGAAGGCCTGCACGAACGTGATCGAGCGCATCCCGCCCGACAACACGTTGACCGCCACCACGACCGCCACCAGCAGCCCGCCGACCCAGATCGGCGCCCCGGTGATCGTGCGCAGCACCAGCCCGGCGCTCTGGAACTGCGGCATCAGGTAGAGCCAGCCGATCAGCACCACGAGCACGCTGGCCGTACGGCGCACGGCCATCGACTCCAGCCTGGCCTCGGCGAAGTCGGGCAGCGTGTACGCGCCGGAGCGCCGCAGCGGGGCCGAGACGAGCACGAGCAGCACCAGGTAGCCGCCGGTCCAGCCGACCGGCAGCCAGAGCATGTCGATGCCGTAGGTGAGGATGAGGCCGGCGATGCCGAGGAAGGAGGCGGCCGACAGGTACTCGCCGCCGATGGCCGAGGCGTTCCAGAGCGGGCTGACCGTGCGGGAGGCGACGTAGAAGTCGGAGGTGGTGCGGGAGAACCGGATGCCGAACGCGCCGATGAGCACCGCGGCCACCACGACGACCACGACCGCGGTCAAACTCATTTGCGCTCGACCAGGTCGGCGAAGTGGCGTTCGTTGCGTTCGGCCTGCCGTACGTAGAGCCAGGCTCCCACCACGAAGGCGGGATAGATGAGGCAGGCGAGCACCGCCCACGGCAGTGGCACGCCGAGCAGGTGCAGGCCGCGCACGTCCGGCAGGAGCAGGAACAGCAGCGGCAGCCCGCCGATCACGCAGGCCAGCACGGTGCAGACGAACAACGCCAGGCGGAACTGGGTGCGCAGCAGGGAGCGCATGTAGACCTCGCCGACCACGGTCTGCTCGTCGATCTCGCGCGTGGCCGGGTAGCGGCGGCGGCGGGCGGCGGCGGTGCGGGGGCTGGTGACGGCGACGCGGCGGTTGCTCATCGTTTGGCTCTTCTGACGAGGAGGTCGCGCAGCTCGCGGGTGTGGCGGCGGCTGACCGGGATCTCGGTGCTGCCCACGGTCACCGTGCACCTGCCCGAGTCGATGTGCAGCTCCTCGATGTGCTTGACCGCGACCAGGTGGCTGCGGTGGACCCGGACGAACCCGGCGGCGGCCCAGCGTTCCTCCAGCGTGTTGAGGGGGATGCGGACCAGGTGGGTGCCCGTCTGGGTGTGCAGGCGAGCGTAGTCGCCCTGCGCCTCCACGTACACGACATCGGCGGAGGAGACGAAGCGCGTCACCCCGCCCAGCTCGACCGGGATCGTGTCGGCGTCCTCGCCGTCCGGCGCCACGTCGGAGGACAGGGCCACCCTGCGGATCGCCTCGGCCAGGCGTTCCGGGCGTACCGGCTTGAGCAGGTAGTCCTCGGCCTTGATCTCGAACGCGTCGACCGCGTGCTCCTCGTAGGCGGTCACGAACACCACCCGGGGCGGGTTGGCGAACTGCGCCAGCAGGCGGCCCAGCACCACGCCGTCGAGCCCGCGCATCCTGATGTCGAGGAAGACCGCGTCGACCGGGCGGCCCTCGGCGATGCCGCGGTCGAGCTGCCGCAGCGCCGCGGCGCCGTCGCGGGCGGTCAGCACCTCGTCGATCCGCGGGTCGGCGCGCAGCAGGTAGGACAGGTCCTCCAGAGCCGGAAGTTCATCGTCGACCGCCAGGACGCGCAAGCCAGCCACGCAACACTCCTTCCGATCCCTTGACAGTGATAAAAGCGACAAGAGGCGTCAAGCCCGTCACGCGCAGGTCACAGGTCACTAGCGGGCCGAGACCCCCGGGTGGTACTTCGGCACGCGCACGTTGACCTTGGTCCCGGCGCCCTTGCCGGTCTCCACGACCAGGCCGTACTCATCACCGTAGACCTGGCGCAGGCGCTCGTCGACGTTGGCCAGGCCCACGCCGCCCGCGCTGACCACCTCTCCGGCCAGGATGAGCCGGAGCCGGTCGGGGTCCATGCCGAGACCGTCGTCCTCGACGCTGATGCGGCACTCGGCCCCGGCGTCCTCGGCGACGATGGTGATCCGGCCGACGCCGTTCTTGCTCTCCAGGCCGTGCCGTACCGCGTTCTCCACGAGCGGCTGCAGGCAGAGGAACGGCACCGCGACCGGCAGCACCTCCGGCGCGATCCTGAGCGTGACCTGGAGCTGGTCGCCGAAGCGGGCGCGTTCCAGGATCAGGTAGCGGTCGATGGAGCGCAGTTCCTCGGCCAGCGTGGTGAAGTCGCCGTGGCGGCGGAAGGAGTAGCGGGTGAAGTCGGCGAACTCCAGCAGCAGCTCGCGGGCGCGCTCCGGGTCGGTGCGGACGAACGAGGCGATCGTGGTCAGCGAGTTGTAGATGAAGTGGGGGGAGATCTGCGCGCGCAGCGCCCGTACCTCGGCCTCCATCAGGCGGGTGCGGGAGCGGTCGAGCTCGGCCAGTTCCAGCTGGGAGTCGACCCAGCCGGCCGTCTCCTGGGCCGCGCGCACCAGCCCGGCGGAGGCGGTTGGGCCGTAGGCGGCCAGCGAGCCGACGATGCGGTCGTCGGTGGTCAGCGGCACCACGACCGCGTGCCTGATCGGGCATTCGAGCAGCTCGCACGGGATCGACAGCACCTGGGTACGGCCGTCGCGCAGGGTCGCCGCCGCGTGGTCCAGGGCGTCGGCGGCGTGGTGGTCGCCGATGCCGTCGTACACCAGCAGCCGCTCGCCGTCCGTGATCGCCAGCGCCGGCGAGCCGAGCAGCTCGCGCAGGTGGCGCGAGGCCTTCTGCGCGCCCTCGGCGGTCAGCCCGGCGCGCAGCGGCGGCGCGGCCAGCGAGGCGGTGTGCAGCGTCTCGAACGTGGCCCGCTCGGCCGGCCCGGTCCCCAGCTCGCGCCGGCCGCGCAGGACCCGCCACAGCACCACGGCCGGGACGCCGACCAGCACCACCGCCAGGATCAGGCCGACGGCGAGTTCCATGACTTCCTGATCAGCTCGGCGTAGGACTCGGCCTCGGCGTCGTCGGCGTACTTGGTGCGCGGCCAGAAGAAGCCGCGCAGCCCGTCCTTCTTCTGGCGCGGCACGATGTGCACGTGCAGGTGGGCGACGCTCTGGCTGATCCGGTTGTTCATCGCGACGAACGTGCCCGCCGCCCGCAGGCCCTCCTCCACCGCGCGGGCGGCTGCCTGGACGCGTTCGAAGAACGGGCCGACGCCGGTGAGGTCGGCCAGCGTCTCCACGTGACGGCGCGGCACCAGCAGGACATGGCCCTTGAAGACCGGCCTCGTGTCGAGGAAGCCGACGGCCACCTCGTCGGAGAAGACCGTGAAGGCGGGCCGTTCCCCCGCGATGATCTCGCAGAACAGGTCGGTGCTCACCCGCCGACTTTAGCCGCGAACGCCGACCAGCTGCTCACGTTGGGGCCGCCCCACTCCTGGGGCGCGTGCAGGAAGTGCTCGCCGACGTGCGCGGCCAGCCGCTCGGGGGCCTCGGCGACCTTGCCGCCCCTGACGTGGTAGACGAGGCCGCCGGGGCGCTGACCCATCGCCATCCAGGGCAGCCACGGCGAGACGCGGCTCCAGGAGAAGAAGCTGGGCACGTTCTGGATGTCGCTCTCCACGTCCTCGGCCTTCGCGAAGAACTGGAAGAGCTCGAGGGCACGATAGGTATCGTTTGCCGAATTTTCCGGAAATTCCGCGACTTTGAGGGGCGAGGGGTAGGCGAGACGGATGTCCACATTGAAGATGACCTGGTCGCCGATCCTTGTCCGCGGGACCGGGTACGCGCCCAGGCGCTGGTTGACCGGGTCGTTGAAGACGTGCTGGACCTCGACCTTCCGGCCGGTGAACGGGTTGTCCCAGGTCTGGAGGATCTCGCGGGACTTCGGGTCGAGATAGGCGGCGGCCTCGCGGGTCAGGAGCTGCCAGGCGCCGTCGGCCTCGGCCACGCGCGCCACGTTGAGGCCTTCGAACCCGAACAGGTGGTGCGGGCCGTCGTCGTCCTGCCAGCCGTACACGTCGCCGGTCCACCACGAGATCGTCTCGGCGCCGTCGGTCGAGGCGCGCACCCGAAGGAAATCCATGGGGTGAAGCCTCTACGACCGCGCGTCAGGTTTCAAGACACTCTGTCGTGATCACTTGACGGTGATGGTGAAGATCGCGGTTCCGGACTCCCTGACGCTGTCCGGGGCCGTCGGCGTCTTCTCCGCCCCGCAGCGCCAGCAGTTGTACAGCTTGACCTCCGTCGTGCCCGGCCGCTTGGCGTTGAAGACGAAGTAGCCGGTGCCGCCGCTGCCCGGGGCGTCGCCGTCGCTCTCATGCTCCTCGCTGATGAACGAGGCCACCGTCGCGTCCGGCACCTCGACCAGCGACCAGTTGTCGCCGACCGACGGGTTGTCGGCGACGACCAGCGAGAAACGATCGCCCTGGCTCACCTCGACCGGGGTCGTCCGGCCCTTGGCGCCCTTCACGACGGTGCCGTAGTCGCTGACCGCCGAACCCGCGCCGCATCCCGCCGCCGCGACGGCCAGCAGGACCGCCGCGGCCCATGTCCTCTTCACCTGCCGCAGCGTATCGTTCCCTCCCCGGGGGTACGGCGGCGCGTTCAGCGCCTGCGCTTGAGCAGGCGGCGCACGACGAGGGCGACGATGGTGCCCACGGCGGCCATCACCAGGATGGGGCGCTTCTTCGCCTCCGTGGCGGCGGCGTCGGCCACCTCCCCGGCCTTGTCCGTCGCGGCCGCGGCCGTGTCCTTGGCGGCCACCGCCATCTCGCCCGCCTTGTCCTTCGCCGTGGCTGCCAGCTCGCCCGCCTTGTCCTTGGCCGTCGCGGCCGTGTCCTTGGCCGTCGCGGCGACCTCGCCCGCCTTCTCCTTGGCCGTGTCGGCCATGTCGCCTGCTTTATCCTTAGCCGTCGCCATCGCGTCGCCTGCCTTGTCTCTCGTTCCGGTCGTCTCATCGGGCTTCGCACCGGCCGGGGTACCCACCGTGGCCCGGTGCGCGCCCACGTCTCCCGCGCTGCGGTCCCGGTCCATCCCGGGATCTGCCTCGGTCATCTCCGGGCCCCTCCTTCACCACGTCGGCACGGATGGAAGGCGCCCGCGGCGTGTGCCGCCGCCTCCTCCGACGAGAAAGGCGCCTACCCAGCCGGGAGGCGCTCTATCACGGCTGTTCCCCGCGCAGGTCCTCGCGCATGGCGTCGCGGGCGGCGAGAAGCGGGTCCTTCTCCTCGGCGTGCTCACGGATCGCGGCGAGCTCTTCCTCCGCGCGCACGTCCGTGACGTCCCCGTGCGTGTTGTCGGCCGCGACGAACACGCCGCGCGCCTTGCGCGCCGCTTCGGCGGCCTCGGCGTTCTCCGCCGCACCCGCCCGGGTCTGCGGCACGTTGATCGAGGTCGGGTCCACGGGCGTGCCCACGACGGCCTCGTGCGCGCCGACGTAACCTGCGGTCACTCCCTCGACGTATTCCTCGTGCTCCTCCATCGGCCCTGCCTTCCCGTGCTCTCACCCGTGGTTCTAACCGCACGGGTCGAGATCAACGGCAAAGCCCCGGCCACGATGTGGTCAGCGCCGGGCGAGCCTCAGCAGGAACCCGACCACCGCCACGGCGTCGGACGACTTGGGCACCTCACACCAGCCACCCGGCTTGTCCGGCGCGGCGAACGGCGAGGGCAGTTCGCACGGCGGCGCCGGCGGTTTGGGGCGTTCGCACCAGGATCCGGTCATACCGTCAGCGTACGTCGGGCCCCGCCGCCGCCGCGAGCCTCCATCCGGTAAGCGTCACCCCAACGGCGGCGTGCTGTCGGTGTCCGGCGGTAGCCTGCCGGGGTGCTGGTGGTGCATGGAGTGTGGGCGGGTGGCGGGCTCGCCTTCTGGGCGGAGGACACCGAGGCGGTCGGAGCCGTGTCGCGTGGTGCCTGGCCGCGGCCTCATCCGTTCGCCGCCGGGCATGAGGAGCTGGCCGCCCATCTCGGGCTGTCCGGCGGCGGGCACCGCGTGATGGAGATGGTGCTGCCGGGCTCGGCCGCCGCCCCGGTGCCGTCGCCGGAGACCGGGCTTCTGGGCGACGGGGTGCGAGCGCGGGCGCGCGTCTGGCGGGTACCGGTCGTGGTGCCGGAGGCCGGACGCTGCCTCGACCTGCTCGGCTCCGGCGGGGCGACGGTGCGGTTCTGGGGCGTCGTGGCGGAGCTCGCCCGCGATCTCGTACGGCGCGGCCGTGTCCTGCCCCAGCTCCTGCCGTCCGCCGAGCACCCGGGATCCGCGGATGGGGGGGACGCGGTTGAGGCGGACGCGGACGAGGGGCTGGCCATGTGGGCCGTCCCGCAGGACACGGCGCTGGCTCGGTGGCGGGTGGTGCTGACCGGGCAGGACGCCGCGCGGTTCCGGGAGCTGGCCCTGGCGATGCCGCCCGCCTGCCGTACCGGAGACGTGGAGCGGGCCTCGGCCGGGGTGCTGCGCGCGGCGCTCGACCACTTCGCCGACGCCCACGTCAGGGCCAAGGTCCACGAGCCGCTGGTGGCGCGGCCCCGCACGCTCAGGGACCGCTGGCTGGCCGCGCTCACCGGGCCCGGCGCCTCCTGCCCGGACGTGCCGGAGCTGCGGGAGGCGCTGACCGGGTGGTATGACGCGGTGGCGGCGGCCGACAGTTCGGCGCGCGTCAGCTTCCGCCTGGTCGAGCCCTCGGCGGACGCCGATGCCGGTGACGCGGGGTCCGGGAGTGCGGGGTCCGGGAGTGCGGGGTCCGGGAGTGCGGGGTCCGGGAGTGCGGGGTCCGGGAGTGCGGGGTCCGGGAGTGACGACGGGTGGCGGGTGGAGCTGGCGTTGCAGGCCGTGGACGATCCGAGCCTGTACGTCCCCGCCGACCGGATCTGGCGGGGTGAGCCGCTGCCGGGGTTGCCTTCGCGGCCCGAGCGGGAGCTCCTGACCGGGCTGGGCAGGGCGGTACGCCTCTATCCCGATCTCGACCCCGCTCTCCGGGTGGCCGAGCCGCGGGAGCTGGTCCTCGACACCGCGGGCGCGTTCACCTTCCTGCGGCAGGCGGCGCCGCTGCTGCAGGCGGCCGGGTTCGGGGTGCAGCTGCCCCGCTGGGCCGGGCGGGCCAAGCTGGGGCTCAAGCTGACCACCCGGACCAAGAGCCAGCAGGCGGCCACCGGCCAGGGGTTCGGGTTGCGGGAGCTGGTCGACTTCCGTATCGATCTGGCCGTCGGTGACGAGAGCGTCAGTGAGGAGGAGCTGGCGGAGCTGGCCCGGCTCAAGGTGCCGCTGGTGCGTGTGCGCGGGCAGTGGGTGGAGCTGGACGAGCGCCAGCTCAAGGCGGCCCTGCGGGCGGTCGAGGGGCGCAGGGACGGCGAGCTGAGCGCGGCCGAGATCCTGCGGAACGTCGTTCAGGGCGAGGACGACGAGCTGCCCCTGCTGGAGATCGACGCCGACGGTGTCCTCGGCGATCTGCTGTCGGGGCAGGCCGAGCGGCGGCTGACCCCGCTGGCCACCCCGGCCGGGATCGACGCCACCCTGCGGCCCTACCAGGAGCGCGGGCTGGCCTGGCTGAGCTTCCTGTCGGAGCTGGGGCTGGGCGGCGTCCTGGCCGACGACATGGGCCTGGGCAAGACGATCACCACGCTGGCGCTGCTGGCCCACGAGAGGGCTCAGGCCGTACCGGCGTCGCCGACGTTGCTCGTGTGCCCGATGTCGCTGGTCGGGAACTGGCAGCGGGAGGCGGCCAGGTTCGCGCCCGGCCTGAAGGTCTACGTGCACCACGGCAGCGGACGTGACGCCGCCCAGGCAGAGGGCGCCGATCTGGTGATCACCACGTACGGCACCGCCCAGCGCGACCTGGAGACCCTGAAGGGCTTCACCTGGCAACGCGTCGTCTGCGACGAAGCCCAGGCGATCAAGAACAGCGGCACCCTGCAGGCCCGCGCCGTACGGGCGATCCCCACCCGCACCCGCCTCGCCCTGACCGGCACCCCGGTGGAGAACCACCTGGCCGAGCTCTGGTCGATCATGGAGTTCTGCAATCCCGGGATGCTGGGCTCGCGTTCCAGGTTCAGGTCCCGCTACCAGGAGCCGATCGAGGCCCGCCAGGACGAGCAGGCCACGCTCGCGCTCAAACGCGCCACCGGGCCGTTCGTGCTGCGCCGACTCAAGACCGACCGGTCCATCATCACCGACCTGCCGGAGAAGCTGGAGGTCAAGGAGTGGTGCTCGCTCACCCCCGAGCAGGCCTCCCTGTACCAGGCGGTGGTCGACGACATGATGGGCAAGATCGACGGCAGCGAGGGCATCGAGCGGCGCGGGCTGGTGCTGGCCGCGATGGCCAAGCTCAAGCAGGTCTGCAACCACCCGGCGCACCTGCTGAAGGACGGTTCGCGGCTGACGGGCCGTTCGGGCAAGCTGGCCCGGCTGGAGGAGCTGACCGAGGAGATCGTGGCGGAGGGCGAGAAGGCGCTGGTCTTCACGCAGTACGCGGAGTTCGGCACGATGCTGCAGCCGTACCTGGCCGCCCGGCTGGACCGCCCGGTGCTCTGGCTGCACGGCGGCCTGGCGAAGAAGGCGCGTGACCGGCTCGTCGACCGGTTCCAGAACGACCCGGAGCCGATGGTGTTCCTGCTCTCGCTGAAGGCCGCGGGCGTCGGCCTCAACCTGACCGCGGCAAGCCACGTCATCCACGTGGACCGCTGGTGGAACCCGGCCGTCGAGAACCAGGCCACCGACCGGGCGTTCCGCATCGGGCAGCGCAAGAACGTCCAGGTGCGCAAGCTGATCTGCGCGGGCACCCTCGAAGAGCGCGTTGACGAGATGATCGAGCGCAAGAAGGCGCTGGCGGAGCGGGTGGTCGGCACCGGCGAGGACTGGCTCACCGACCTGTCCTCCCAGGAGCTGCGCGAGGTCTTCCGCCTGGGCGCCGAGGCGGTGAGCTGAGCATGCCGGTCGGCAGGGACGGATGGTACGACGGCGGCCGGCCGATCACGGTCGAGGGCGGGCTCAAGGCGCGCACCCAGCGCGGCACGATCGGCGCCTCGTGGTGGTCGCGCAGGTTCGTCGACATCCTGGAGCGGGTGTGCGACAAGGGGCGGCTGGCGCGCGGGCGCACCTACGCGCGCAAGGGCCAGGTGCTCTCGCTGGAGCTGGCCGCGGGCCTGGTGAGCGCCAGGGTGCAGGGCTCGCGCCCGGACCCGTACGAGGTGGCGGTCAGGGTCGAGGTGTACGCGGAGGCGCTGTGGGCCGAGCTGGAGGCGGCGATCGCCGGGCAGGCGGTGCACCGGGCCAAGCTGCTGGCCGGGGAGATGCCGGCGGAGATCGAGGAGGTCTTCGCCGCGATGGGCGTCGACCTGTTCCCGCACGATCTGGACATGGAGTGCTCGTGCCCGGACTGGGGGTTTCCGTGCAAGCACCTGTCGGCGGTGCTCTACCTGCTGGCCGAGTCGTTCGACGACGACCCGTTTCTGGTGCTGGCGTGGCGGGGCCGTACCAAAGAGCAGTTGCTGGGGTCGCTGGCCGATGACGGCGGGGCGGGCGGCGACCCGCTGGCGGTGGCGGACGTGCCGTTCGCCGACCGGCTGGCCGACTTCTACGCGGCGGGCGCGAGCCTGGGGCGGCCGGAGCGGCGGGCGGCGGGCGCGCCCGATCTGCTGCTGCGGTTGTTCCCGCCGCCGGAGGGGCTGGCGCACCAGCTCGGACCGGCTTATATCGGCATGGCCGCAGATCTTGAGGCACCCGCCGGCGAGACCTAATATGAGGGCCCTCTCGCCCCGAACCGGAGAGGACTCCTCGTGAGCTCACCCGCGTTAACGGCAAAGGTCTCCGGCGGTTGGACGGCACGGCTCTCCCTGGCCCAGCTCGGGCTGATGATGGGCTGGTTCACGCTCATCCAGATCGTGCTTCCCCAGCACATGGTGGAGGTGGACAACGCCCACAAGGAGGCGTCGCTGGCGGTGGTGTTCGCCGTGGGGGCGGCGGTGTCGATGGTGTCGAACGTGGCGTTCGGCGCGCTGTCGGACCGCACGCGCGGCCGCTTCGGCCGGCGCCGCCCGTGGATCATGTTCGGCGCGCTGACCGGCGCCGCGGCCCTGGTGCTGCTCGGCACCCAGCGGACGGTG
Source organism: Nonomuraea sp. NPDC059007 (assembly GCF_042740555.1). Lineage (NCBI taxonomy): Bacteria > Bacillati > Actinomycetota > Actinomycetes > Streptosporangiales > Streptosporangiaceae > Nonomuraea > Nonomuraea sp. NPDC059007. The sequence goes on from NZ_JBHYJD010000010.1 coordinate 202,348, forward strand.
CTGGGCATGACGATCGGCTGGAGCCTGGTGCAGCTCACGTTCAACGCGACGTACGCCTCGACGGTCGCGGTGGTGCCGGACCGGGTGCCGGAGTGGCAGCGCGGCCGGGTGCTGGCGGTGGCGGGCGCGGCGCAGGCGGCGGGACCGCTCCTGGGCGGGCTGGTGGTGGCGCTGGTCGTCACCGGCGTGCTGCCGTCCTATCTGGCGATGGCGTTGCTGCTGCTGGTGACCGTGCTGCCGTTCGCGCTCGGGACCGGCGAGGGGCCGGTGCCGGACGCGGCCAAGGCGCGCTTCGACTGGCGCACGCTCTGGGTGAGCCCGCGCCGCCACCCCGACTTCGCGTGGGCGTGGGTGACGCGTTTCCTGCTGAACCTGTCGATCTCGATGGGCACCGGCTACCTGCTCTACTACCTGCGTGACGCGATCGGCTACGAGCGGCTGTTCCCCGGGCACGGCGTGGACGAGGGCGTGCTCATCCTGCTGGCGGTCTCCACGGTGGCCGGCATCGGGCCCACGCTGCTGTCCGGCTGGCTGTCGGACAAGATAGGCAAGCGCCGCCCGATCGTCAGCGTGGCGGCGCTGCTGACCGCCTCGGCGGGGGTGCTGCTGGCGTTCACCACGTCCTGGCCGACGGTGATCGTGGCGGCGGTGATACTCGGGGCGGGCAGCGGCGCGTTCCTGGCCGTGGACCAGGCGCTGCTGACGCAGGTGCTGCCCACCGACCTCGACCGGGGCAAGGACCTCGGCGTGCTCAACCTGGCCTCGGCCGGGCCGCAGGTGCTCGCGCCGGTGCTGGCCGCGCCGCTGGTCACGCAGCTGGGCGGCTATCCGGCGCTCTACACGGTCACGGCCGCGGTGGGCATCGCCGGCGCCCTCCTGGTGTGGAAGATTCGCGGGGTGCCGTAGCGTCGGCGCATGCTGATCGAGACGGCCGAGCGGGTGGCGCGGGAGTTCGAGCTGGGCGAGGTGACGGCGGAACCGGTCTACGCGGCACGCGGCGAACTGGGCCTGATCTGGCGGGTGGACACCGACCGGGGTTCGTGGGCGGTCAAGGAGTCGCTCATCGACGTGGCCGAGCACGACGCCGCCGCCGACGTGGCCTTCCAGCGTGCCGCCGCCGCGGCCGGCGTGGTGCTTCCGGCCCCGGTCGTGGACCGCGGCGGGCGGGTGATCCTGCGGGCGCGGCCGTACGACCTGAGGGTCTATGAGTGGGCCGAGCTCGCCGCCGGCGAGATCACCGCCGCCCAGCTGGGCGCGGCGACCGCGAGCGTCCATCGCGTACGGCACGCCGCCCGCGGCCCGGTGCCCGGCTGGTTCGCCGCCCCGCTCGGCGCGGAGGGGTGGGCGGGGATCGCCGCGATCTCGCGCCGCCAGGAGTGGGAGGACGCGCTGCGCACCTGGCTGGACGACCTCGTCGCGGTGGAGGCGATCGTCGCCGAGCCGGATCCGGCGCGGGTGACGACCTGCCATCGCGACCTCAACGAGGAGAACCTGCGCATGTCCGCCCAGGGCGTGCTCACCGTCCTGGACTGGGAGAACTGCGGTCCAGCCGTGCCCGCCTGGGAGCTGGCCGCGATCGTGGCCCGCGACCCCGGAGTCTACCCCGCCTATGTGGCGGCGGGCGGTCCGGCGCGGGTGACCCGGCCGGAGGACTTCTCGATGCGCGTGGCCGTACAGGGGCATCTGCTGGAGTTCTACGCGCGGCGGGCGAGCGATCCGGCGGAGGGCGAGGAGAACCGGGCGCGCTCGCGCGCCCGCCTGCGCGAGATGCTGACGCGGCCGCTCACGCTGGAGCGGATCTCAGCGATCCTCGAAGGTCTCCGGGACCATCACGCGCACCCCGTTGGGCACCACGCGCAGCCTGATGGGGGTGCGTAGGCGCACCTCACCGTCGACGTCGGCGGCCATCGGCGGTTCGGTCTCCAGCAGCATCTCGCGGCCGGTCACGAACGGCCCGCCCGCCATGCTGCGCCAGCGGCCGGACGCCGCCCGCACGAGCGTCTCGCCGAGCAGCCGCAGCTTCTTGCCGGAGCCGAGCTGGTAGGCGACGAGCTGGCCGTTGTCGATGCTGATGTCCTTGGCCACCTGCCAGCCGCCGTGGAAGCGGCCGTTGGCGATGTTGAGCTGGTGGGTGAGGAGCTCGTGGCGCTGGCCGTCGACGGTGATGAAGGCGCGGAACGGCCGGTGGCCCGGCAGGATCGTCAGCGCCGTCAGCGGGTAGGCGGGGCGCCCGATGATGCGCTTGAGCCACGGCTTGACCTTGCCGGCCACCTCGACGGAGACGCCGAAGCTGGCCAGGTTCGCGAACGGGCGGTCGTCGGCCATGCCGAGGTCGATGTCGGCGACCTTGCCGGTGGCGAAGACGTTGATCGCGCCGGCCAGGTCGAGCGGCAGGCCGAGGCTGCGGGCGAAGTTGTTGGTGGTGCCGAGCGGGAGCACGCCGAGCGCGACGTCGCGGTGAGCGATGTGGCGCACGGCCGACGACAGGGTGCCGTCACCGCCCCCGACGATCAGCAGGTCGGGCTGGGTGGCCAGCGCCCTGTCGAGATGCTCGCGCAACCGCTTGGGCTTGAGCACCGAGAACTCGGCGAGTGGTTCGAAGCCCAGACCGTGGATGAGGTCGAGCGCCTCGAAATAGTGGCGGCGACCGCGGCGCGAGCGAGTGTTGATCACCACGGCCACCCGGCGCTCCCGCCGGATGGCCGCGGTGTGCTCCGCCTTGGTCCTAAGGTCCGTCATGGTCCCTCATCGTAGGGCCGCCGGAGCGGCCCCTACGATCACTTCTTGGGCGCGACGACCTGGACGATGGCTCCGAGGTTGCCGGGCAGGGGGCTGACCAGCTTGAACTGGACGCCCAGCGCCTTGCCCTCGTCACCCGGGTTGCCGGTGCCGAGCTTGTGGCCGTGGCCCATGTCGGTCCCGTACAGGTCGGGGGCGGGGGTGCCGTCGAAGTTGACGACGCGCGTGCTGTACTGCTGGTCGCCCTTGGCGGGGACGACCGCCGACGCGTCGAAGTCGCGGTAGAACAGCGAGCCGTTCTGCAGCTCGAAGCCCGGGTACCAGGTCTTCGCGTCGGTGAAGTTCGGCACGCCCTTCAGCGCGGCGATGTCCGAGCAGTACTCGCTGAACGGCTCGTCCGGCGCCTCCAGGCACTCCTTGAACGGGTAGGTCTTGTTGAAGGAGAACGCGGCGTTGGAGGTCTGGGAGCGGCCTTCCAGGTTCTTGTTGCGGCTCGGGTCCTTGGCCGCCGCGGTCCCGGTACGGCGCAGCGGCTCGTAATGGGAGTCCACGACCAGCAGGCTGCCCTTGGCTCCGATGCTGGGCAGCTGCTCCAGGCTCGGGATGATCACGTTGTTGGTGTAGGTCGAGTCGCGGAGCCAGACCAGCAGGCCGGGCGCGTTGTACTTGACCTTCTGCACGTTCCACGCGCCGTCGCGCGAGTAGGTGGTGTCGTAGGCGTACTGCAGGCCCTTGTCGAAGCCGTCGAAGTTCCGCCACTCGGCGAGGTAGAAGCGGGAGATCTCGCGCGAGCCGTTGTTCACGGTCCAGCCCTGGCCGCTGGTGTTGGTGAACGTGCCGCCGGTGGCCTTCCAGCCGTTCTCGCCGCCCTCGACGTCGTCGCTCCACACGGCGGTGCCGCCGTTGGTGAGCTGGAAGTCGTCGGCGTGCCAGCCGCGCGGGGTGGAGGCGGCGTCGGTGTTGTAGGCCAGGCGCAGCTTGACGGTCTGGCCGGCGAACGGGGTCAGGTTGACGTAGTCGTGCCGCCAGCCGTCGGTGTTGCCGGTGAGGCCGTACTTCTTGTTGCCGAACGTCTTGAGGTTCTTGTTCGGGTCCGGGTAGTCGTCCGGGGTGGTGACTTCCTGGCCGGCCTCGTTGAAGACCTTCTGCTGGGTCCAGGTGTTGCCGCCGTCGGTGGAGACCTCGACGAAGCCGTAGTCCCAGTCGGCCTCGATCTCGTAGTTGTTCCACATCCAGAAGCGCAGGTCGCTTCCGGCGGGCACCTGCACGTCGCGGGTGACCTTGACGTTGGCCCACTCCTGGTCCATGCCGGACCACCAGGCGTTGGCGCCGCTGTGGGCGTCGATCATCTTCAGCGGCTGGCTGGCCAGGTTGACGCGGATGCCGTCGGCGGTGAACTTGGGCGTGCGCGAGGACTGGCCGACGGTGACCAGCTTGCCGGCGTCACCGGGGTTGAGCGTCTTGGGGTTGGCCCAGCCGAGGACCCACTTGTCCCACAGGCCCATGTGCGTCGGCATCGACTGGAAGATCGGGCCGGAGTGCGAGCCGCTGGACATCAGGTCCCAGAAGTCGACGGAGGAGCTGCCCGCGCCGCTGGTGTCGTACAGGTCGGGCAGGCCGAGGTCGTGGCCGTACTCGTGGGCGAAGACGCCGACGCCGGAGTCCTCGGGCTGCACGATGTAGTTCGAGATCTTCTTGTCGGTACCGGGGACCTGGTAGCCGCCGGCGACCGCGCTGGAGTGCGCCCAGATCGCGTAGGTGCCCTCCTTGCCGCCGTCGGAGGACTTGTCCTTGCCGGCGTGGACGAGCACCAGGTGGTCGATCACGCCGTCGGGCTCGGCGAAGTTGCCGTCGCCGTCGGCGTCGGAGGTGTCCTCCTGGTCGTACTCGGCCCAGTTGAAGCCGGGCTGCGTCTGCGCCAGGACGTTGACCGCGTCGATGGCGAGCTGGCCGGCGCCCAGCGGGTTGTCCGGGTGGCCGGACATGTCCTGGGGTGCGCCACCGCAGGCGGCCGCGCCGTACCACGCCTCGGAGTGCGGGGCCTTGATCCAGCCGACGGCGGAGCCGGTGACGGAGTAGGCGCCCTTGGACATCTCCTCGTACATCTTCTTCATGGTGTGGCCGGAGATGTCGATGCCGGGGCGGCCGTCGCGCGGGTCCTTGAGGTCCTTGCGCACGCGCTCGGTGATGCCCTTGTCGGTGTAGAGCATCTTGTTGAAGTGCGCGGGGCTGAAGTCGGGAACCCAGAAGGAGTTGTTGTCCTTCTGGGGCAGGCTCGCCGGGTCGGGGATGTTGTTGTGGAGCGGGCCGTTCATCTTGGTGCCCGGCGGCTCCACGACGCAGTCGTCGGGCGCGCTGTCGGGCGTGCGCAGGCGGTTGTAGCCGGAGAAGTCGTCGTTGGCGTTCTCGTTGAACTCCACGAGCAGGGTCAGCAGCTTGGCCGTCTTGGTCTGCTTCGACTTCTTGAAGATCCAGTCGGCGGGGTTGCGGCCGGTTCTGATGGCCTCGTTCTCCCGGGCGGCCAGGACGCGGCCGGCGACCGGGTTGCCGCTGGTGAACTTCTGGTCGAACTTCTGCGCCGGGGAGAGGCTGCGGGCGGCGGGCGAGCCCGGCGCCGGCGGATCCGCGAGGGTCTTCTCCACCCGGGGCGGTGCGTAGTTGATGTAGGCGTCTGCCGCGCTGGGGACGTACCTCGCGATAGAGGCGTCCGCGGGTGCGACGGCGAGTCCCGTGGCGATGAGGGTGAGCGCGGGGACTGTGGCTAAGTAGCGTCTGCTTGGCACAAAGCGGACGCTAAGCCCAAGGTCAAGTGATCGTAAAGCCCTTTCGGGAAATGTGATGTATCAGTGGGGAATTTCAGAACAGCAGAAGCACGGCCAGAGTGCCGCCCGCAATAGCGCCGCCATAACAGAGCAGCGCGATGAACAGGTCGAATCTGGCCACGCTCAGAAGTTCCTCACTGGTGTGCCGGATCCGGTGCGCCGCGTGAAACAGGCACAGGACGATGACGGCCACCAGGGCCAGCCGTACCGGAACCGGGTCAAGAAGCGCGGTCAGATGCGGCGTGGACGGCCAGTCGAGCACGCCGAGCGGCATGAGCACCCCGAACAGCAGCACCAGCACGGGCAGCAGGAGCGCGGCCACTACTCCCCCGCCGCTGAACAACAGCCACAGGTACGGCTCGGCCGTGCGCCGCCGGCTCATGGCGTCCTCAGCACGAAGTAGGCGATGACCGCCGAGATCAGCAGCCAGGCGGAGTGGTTGCCGCCCTGGATCATCCAGGCGGGCAGGCGGTAGCCGTCCAGCCGGACGACGGTCGCCTTGGGGGCCAGGTTCAGGAACGTCACCGCGTGGAAGGTCGTGGCGGCCAGCGCGACCACGTTGAGCACGATCACCCACGGCTGCCCGGCGAAGGCGGCCGGGTCGCCGCCGTTCAGCACGGCGTCGATGACGATCATCAGGAAGACGATCGCCCACGCCACGAACACGCTGGTCAGCTCGCGCGCCACGAACACCGTGTAGTTCCGGTTGCGCAGGAACCACGCGTGGTCGCGCGGCGGCCGGTACGCCGTCGTCATCGCCTGCTCCAAGGGAGGATGGACCGCATCGCGGCCGTGACCTTGTAGCGCTGGATCGCCTCGGCCGGATCGACGTGCTTGGGGCAGACCCGGGTGCATTCGCCGACGAACGTGCACCCCCACACCGCCTCGTCCAGGTTGAGCATGTCGAAGCGGTCGCCCATGTCGCGCGAGTCGAGCTCGTAGCGCTGGGCCAGCGCGATCGCGGCCGGGCCGAGGAAGTCGGGGTCGAGCACGTAGACCGGGCAGGCCGAGTAGCAGAGCATGCAGTTGATGCACATCGAGTACTGCTTGTACGCCTCAAGCTGCGCCGGGGTCTGCGCGTGCTCGGTCGTCAGCGGCAGTTCCTCGCCCTCCCTGATCAGCCACGGCTTCACGTGCCGCAGCTTGTCGAGGAAGTCGTCGACCTCCACCACCAGGTCGCGGATGATCGGGAAGCCCTTGAGCGGCTCGATCCTGATCGGCCCGTCGCCGAACTCGGTGAAGAACGTGCCGCAGGTCAGCCGGGGCTCGCCGTTGACGTTCATGCCGCACGAGCCGCAGATGCCCATCCGGCACGACCAGCGGAACGACAGCGTCCCGTCGAGCTGGTCCTTGATGTAGTTGAGCCCGTCGAGCACCGCCCAGTCGTCCATGAGCGGCACGTCGAAGCTCTCCAGCACGGGCACGCTGTCCTGGCCCGGCCGGTATCGGGTGACTTCGAGGGTGATGGTGCGCGTGGTGGCCTGGCGTGCCTCGTGGTGTTTCGCCTCAGTCACGGCCATAAACCCTTTCGCCGGGAGGCCAGCGGGTGATCGTCACGGGCAGCAGCCCGACGGACGGCGCGCCGTCGGGCGCGCGGTAGACGAGCGAGTGCGCCAGGAACTCCGTGTCGTCGCGCGCCTCGTAGTCGGTGCGCTGGTGCGCGCCGCGCGACTCGCGCCGGTTGAGCGCGCAGGCGGCGATCGTCTGGGCCACGTCCAGCATCGTGTGCAGTTCCTGCAGGTTGATCAGCTCGGTGTTGAAGGTGGCGCTGGTGTCGTCCATCCGCGCGCCGTCCGCCCGCTCGCGCAGCTCGGCCAGCGTGTCCACGGCCTTGGCCAGCTCGGCGCCGGTGCGGTAGATCCCGGCCGCGCCCTCCAGCGTGTGCTGCATCCGCTCGCGCAGGTCCGCGATGCGGTCGCCGCCGTGGTGGCCCTCCCGCGCGCGCTCCAGCCGCCGTCGCTCGTCCTCCCCCTGCGCGCGCACGGCGGGCGGCTCCGCCCGCCGGTGCGCACGGGCGAAGGCGGCGGCGGCCGTACCGGCTCTGCGGCCGAAGACGAGGATCTCGGGCAGCGAGTTGGAGCCGAGCCGGTTGGCGCCGTTGATACTGACGCAGGCGGTCTCGCCCGCCGCGTACAGGCCGGCGATGGGAGTGGCGCCGTCCAGGTCGGTGTGGACGCCGCCCATCACGTAGTGCACGACCGGGCGGACCGGGATGAGGTCGGTGGCCGGGTCGAGGTTCTGGTAGCTGCGGCACAGCTCGCGCACGAACGGGATCCTGGCGTCGATCTTGCCTTCGCCCAGGTGGCGCAGGTCCAGGTAGACGACGGGGCCGTAGGGCGTCTCGACGGTGCGGCCGCGCCGCTGCTCGTGCACGAACGCCTGCGAGAGGCGGTCGCGCGGGCCCAGCTCCATGCTGCGCAGCTTGGGCTTCTCCGTCGGCTTGCCCAGGTCGTAGTCCTGGAGGTAGCGGTAGCCGTCCTTGTTGATCAGCCAGCCGCCCTCGGCGCGGGCCGCCTCGGTGATGAGGATGCCGGTGAACGGCAGGCCCGTCGGGTGGTACTGGATGAACTCCATGTCCTTCAGCGGCGCCCCGGCCCGGTAGGCCAGGGCCATGCCGTCGCCGGTCTTGATGGCGGCGTTGGTGGTGAAGGGGAAGACCCGGCCGCAGCCGCCGGTGGCCAGGATGACGGTGCGGGCGGCGATGGTCTCGATGCGCCCGGTCCTGATCTCGACGGCCACGACGCCGTGGACGCGGCCGTCGTCGACGATCAGCTTGGTGACGAACCACTCGTCGTAGCGCCAGATCTCGCCGTATTTCATGGTGGTCTGGAACAGGGTGTGGAGCAGGTGGAAGCCGGTCTTGTCGGCGGCGTACCAGGTGCGCTCGCGCTTCATCCCGCCGAACGGCCGCACCGCCACCCGCCCGTCGCCCTCCCGGCTCCACGGGCAGCCCCAGTGCTCCAGCTGGATCAGCTCCCGGGGCGCCTCGGCCACGAAGGCCTCGACGGCGTCCTGGTCGCAGAGCCAGTCGCCGCCGGAGACGGTGTCGTAGCAGTGCTCGTCCAGGGAGTCCCCCGCCGCGATCACTGCGGCGGCGCCGCCCTCGGCCGAGACCGTGTGGCTGCGCATCGGGTAGACCTTCGACACGACCGCCACGCTCAGCTCCGGGTCGGCCTCGGCGACCGCGATGGCCGCGCGGAGCCCGGCGCCGCCCCCTCCGACGATGAGCACATCGATCATGGGCGTCACTTCCCGTGGTCGGGTTCGATGGGGTCCTTCACCCGCTTGCCGTCGTGCCGGATGGCGGACAGATGGATGCTGCCGTCGTGGTACTCGTGGCGGATCCTGCGGCAGCCGCACTCGAAGAACTGATCCCTGATGACCAGGCCGTAGCCGTCGTCGTCGACGAGGCGCTCACCGCCGGATCGTTTCCCGCAGGGGGCCTGTTCGGGGGTGAAGGGGATTTTGGTGCCTGTCATCGCCGATCTCCCTAGAAAGGCGAAATGTCATCTCCACACAAGCACCACGAGGACCTCCTGAATAGGTCAGATGTCTCTCCCGGTTTGCGGCTGCTCCACGGGCGGGGGCTGGGCCGGCGCCGGCTCGCGGGGATAGTGCAGGTCGAAGGCGGGACGCTCGGAGCGGATCGGCGGGATGCTGACGAAGTTGTGGCGCGGCGGCGGGCAGGACGTCGCCCACTCCAGCGAGTTGCAGTAGCCCCACGGGTCGTCCAGGGTGACCTTCGCCCCGTGCCTGGCGGTCTTCCAGACGTTGTAGAGGAACGGCAGCGTCGAGGCGCCGAGCAGGAAGGCGCCCACCGAGGAGATCTCGTTGAGCGTGGTGAAGCCGTCGGCGGCGCCGAAGTCGGCGTAGCGGCGCGGCATCCCGAGCGTCCCCAGCCAGTGCTGGATCAGGAACGTCGTGTGGAAGCCGACGAAGAGCGTCCAGAAGTGCACCTTGCCGAGCCGGTCGTCGAGCATCCGGCCGGTCATCTTCGGCCACCAGAAGTAGAAGCCGGAGAACATCGCGAACACCACGGTGCCGAAGACCACGTAGTGGAAGTGGGCCACGACGAAGTAGGTGTCGGAGATGTGGAAGTCCAGCGGCGGCGCAGCCAGGATGACGCCGGTCAGCCCGCCCAGCAGGAACGTCACCAGGAACCCGACGGCGAACAGCATCGGCGTCTCGAAGCTGAGATGGCCCCGCCACATCGTGCCGATCCAGTTGAAGAACTTCACGCCCGTCGGCACCGCGATGAGGAAGGTCATGAAGGCGAAGAACGGCAGCAGCACCTGCCCGGTCGGGAACATGTGGTGCGCCCACACGGTCATCGACAGCCCGGCGATCGCGATCGTCGCCCCGACCAGCCCCATGTAGCCGAAGATCGGCTTGCGGCTGAAGACCGGGATGACCTCGGTGATGATGCCGAAGAACGGCAGCGCGATGATGTAGACCTCGGGATGGCCGAAGAACCAGAACAGGTGCTGCCAGAGCATCGCCCCGCCGTTCTCCGGCGCGAACACCTGGGTGCCGAGCTTGCGGTCCGACTCCAGCACCAGCAGCGCCGCCGCCAGCACCGGGAAGGCCATCAGCACGAGCATGCTGGTCAGCAGCGTGTTCCAGGTGAACAGCGGCATCCGGAACATGGTCATGCCCGGCGCCCGCATGCCGATGATCGTGGTGATGAAGTTGACCGCGCCGAGGATCGTCCCGAGCCCCGAGAGCGCGAGACCCATGATCCACAGGTCGCCGCCGAGCCCCGGCGAGTACGTGGCGGTCGACAGCGGCGTGTAGGCGAACCAGCCGAAGTCGGCCGCGCCACCCGGCGAGACGAACCCGGCCAGCACCATGATCCCGCCGAACAGGAACAGCCAGTACGCCACCGCGTTCAGCCGCGGGAACGCCACGTCGGGAGCCCCGATCTGCAACGGCATCACCACGTTGGCGAACCCGGCGAACAGCGGCGTCGCGAACAGCAGCAGCATGACCGTGCCGTGGATGGTGAACAGCTGGTTGTACTGCTGCTGGCTGACCAGTTGCATGCCCGGCTGGGCCAGCTCGGCCCGCATCACCATGGCCATGAGCCCGGCCACGAGGAAGAACACGAACGAGGTGATCAGGTACAGGTACCCGATGACCTTGTGGTCGGTGGTCGACATCCAGGAGACGATCACGGTGCCCGTACGGCGGCGCCGTACGCGCTCGATAGAGGTCTCGCGGACGGTCGTCACGGCAGCTCCCTCCGACGCGGTGCCCCCGATGACCCCATTCCACGCCAACCGCAGCATCGGCGCAATTACCCTGGCGAAGATCAGGCTTACGGAAGGGCAGAGGATGAAGAGGGTCGCGCTGGTGTGCGCCGGGGTCGTGGTGGCGGGGTTGTTCACGGGGCAGGCGGCGCAGGCGAAGCCGTCCATCCCGAGAAATTTCCTCCTTTATGAGAAGCAGGCGCGCGCCGACGCGGGCGGCGAGCACTGGATCCTCGTCGAGGGCGCCAAGCACGAGGACGTCTGGAACGCGCAGTGCCGCCCCGCGACCCTCAAGGGCTGGTCGGCGCGGCGTGACCTCACCTACGACACCGAGATCGGCGGCGGCGAGAAGACCAACGCGATCCGCGGCGAGCAGGTGTTCGTCTTCACCAAGGCGAGCGGGGCGCGGGCGATGATGGCCGGGATGCGCAAGCTGATGAAGGGCTGCGCGCAGATCAGGGCGAGCGCGCCGCGGATCGGCGAGGAGGCCGTGGGCGGGGTGCTGAAGATCAAGGGCAAGGTCCCGCAGACACAGCAGTTCGTGGCGGTACGGCGGGGCGCGGCCGTGGCCCTCTACTGGGACCTGGCCAACGCCGCCAAGCCGCTGCGCACGATGGCACGGCACGAGCGGGACGCCAGGCGGATGGCGGCCAAGTTGTGCGCGATCGGCGGCTGCTGACCCCTGCGTCTTCTATCCTTCGTAGCGACTCGATCGGAGGAGATCACGTGAACGCACAGCGCGACTACGACGCCCTGGTCAGCCGGGGCCTCAAGCTTGACCTCACCAGGGGGAAGCCGTCGCCGCGCCAGCTCGATCTCGCCGACGCGATGCTGACGCTGCCCACGTCCTATGTCGCCAGGGACGGCATGGACGGGCGCAACTACGGCAACCTGCAGGGGCTGGCCGAGTTGCGGGAGTTGTTCGGGCCGTTGCTGCAGGTCCCGGCGGAGCAGCTGGTGGTGGGCGGCAACTCCAGCCTCACGATGATGCACGACACGGTGGTGCACGCGCTGCTGAGCCCGGTGCCGGGCGCGCCGGTGCGGTGGGTGGAGGCCGGCGAGATCACCTTCCTCTGCCCCGTTCCCGGATATGACCGGCATTTCACGATCTGTGAGCGACTCGGGATCAAGATGGTCGCGGTGCCCATGAACGCCGACGGGCCGGACATGGACGTCGTCGAGCGGCTCGTGGCCGAGGACGCGAGCGTCAAGGGCATGTGGTGCGTGCCGAAGTACAGCAACCCCTCGGGGATCGTGTACGGCGACGAGACGGTGCGGAGGCTGGCGTCGATGCGCACCGCCGCCCCCGATTTCCGGATTTTTTGGGACAACGCCTATGCGGTGCACCATCTGACCGAGGACCACGCCGAGATCGCCGACCTGCCGGCCCTGAGCGCCGCGCACGGCAACGCCGACCGGGTGTTCGTCTACGGCTCGACGTCGAAGGTGACGATGGCGGGGAGCGGGGTGTCGTTCTTCGGCTCGTCGCCGGCGAACGTCGCGTGGTTCCTGGCCAACACGGCCAAGCAGTCGATCGGGCCCGACAAGATCAACCAGCTGCGGCACGTGGAGTTTCTGCGCGACGGCGCCGGGGTGGCGGCGCACATGCGCAAGCACGCCGAGCTGATCGGGCCGAAGTTCGCGATCGTGGACCAGATCCTGTCGAAGGAACTGGACGACCTCGCCTCCTGGACCAGCGCGAAGGGCGGGTACTTCATCACTCTCGAGGTGCCCCATGCCGGACGGGTGGTCGAGCTGGCCAAGAACGCGGGCATCGCCCTGACGCCCGCAGGCGCCACCCATCCCTATGGCCACGACCCGTCCGACCGCTTCATCCGGATCGCCCCTACCTTCCCCAGCCTGGACGAAGTCGAACAAGCCATGCAGGGCCTCGTCACCTGCATCCGCCTGGCCGCGCAGTGATCGCGCGATTCTGATCGCGCGATTCTGATTGCTTTCGGCCGCTGTTTGCTGCGCTCTTATCCGTTACGGCGCAGCCCAGTGGGCGCCTCCCGCCGTCGTGGGCTCGCATCCGTGCGGGGTCGGCCGGCAGTCTGACGTGGTGCTCGCCGTTACGGCGGTTCGCCGGCCGGGTTCCGTGCCCCGCACGGGCCGCCGTACCGGCGCGCCGAACACCACCGCCGGACTTCCCGCCGTCTCGGCGCGGAAGAGCGACAAGCACGGGCATGCCCGCACCGACCTAACGCTCCGCACACACCCCGCCCCCGGCCCTCGCCACGCCCCTCGTGCCGGCCCTCCTCCCGCCTCCAGCCCGGTCCCTTCTCCCCTGTCCTGGCCCTGGTCCCGGGGCGGGTGGGGTGGGGTGGGTCAGCGGCGGAAGCCGAAGATGTACTCGCGGGTTTCGCTGGGGTGGAAGGACACGCCCACTCCGGGTTCGAAGGCGGCGTTGTCGCGGGTGCAGTAGTACAGGCCGTGCCAGACCTCTATCGCGCGTTCCCTGGCCGGGGTTTCGGCGTCGTCGCGTTTGCGGGCGCCGTACGAGCCGACCACGAAGAACGTGCCGAAGATCCAGAAGAGGCCGGTCAGGCAGAACGGCGCCAGCAGTACCTCGCCCCAGGACGCGTTTCCGCCCATCGCGATGACCAGCGCGACCACCAGGTGCACCAGTGCGGCGCCCAGCAGCATCAGGTAGCCCTGGTTGCGGGCCCATGGCGTGTAGTGGCGGCTGGGGAAGGAGAGCCAGACCGCGAGCTGGGTTCGGCTCATCGCGCGCTTGGAGACGCCCAGGGCGGGTGCGGTGGGCAGGTCATGGACCTGTTTGTCACCGGGCAGACGTACGCGGCCGATTTTGTACGTCGTGCCGGCGGCGACGACCCCCGGCACCGAGGCCACCTGATCAGCCTGGGAACACACCGGGCACGTCACATCCACCTGGTGCAGTCTGGCCGGAAGCCGTGGCCAGCGCAAACCGTAAGGTTCTCCTGTGAGCGTGATTGATACCTTGATCGACCGCCTTCCGGACGGACGCGTACTTACCGACCCTGATGTGATCGACTCCTACGCCCGTGACAAGACGTTCTGTGAGCCGGGCAAGGCTCTCGGCGTGGTTCTCGCCGGGTCGCGTGAGGACGTGGTGACCACGCTTCGGTGGGCCAGTGAGCACCGGGTGCCCGTGGTGCCGCGCGGTGCGGGGACGGGGCTGGCCGGGGCGGCGACGGCGGGCGACGGTTCGATCGTGCTCTCCCTGGCCAGGATGACGGCCATCCGCGAACTGTCGCCGGCCGACGAGATCGCCGTGGTCGAGCCGGGGGTGATCACCGCCGATCTGGACCGGGCGGCGCGTGCGCACGGCCTCATGTACGCGCCCGATCCCTCCTCCTACGAGATCTCCACCATCGGCGGCAACCTGGCCACGAACGCCGGCGGGCTGCGCTGCGTCAAGTACGGCGTGACCCGCGACTCCGCGCTCGGCCTGGAAGTCGTGCTGGCCGACGGCCGGGTGCTGAACACCGGCCGCCGCACGATGAAGGGCGTCACCGGCTACGACCTGACCGGCCTGTTCGTCGGCTCCGAGGGAACGCTCGGGGTGATCACCGCGGCGACCGTACGCCTGCGCAGGGCTCCGGAGGCGCCGCCGGCGACGTTCGCGGCCGAGTTCGGCTCGCTGCGCGAGGCGGGCGCCGCGGTGTCGGCCATCATGGCGGCCGGTTGCCAGCCGTCCCTGCTGGAACTGCTCGACCGCGCCACGCTGGAGGCCATCGACGACATGCGCAGCATCGGGCTGGAGGCGGGGACGATGGCGATGCTGATCGGCCAGTCCGACGCCACTGACTCGGCGGCGGCCGTCGCGCGCATGCAGGAGGTCTGCGAGGCGCACGGCGCGGCCTTCGTGGCGGTCTCGTCGTCTCCGGCCGAGGCCGAGGAGCTGATCGGCGTGCGCCGCATGGCCTACCACGCCAAGGAGCGCCTGGGCGCCTGCCTCGTGGAGGACGTGTGCGTGCCGCGCTCGGTCCTGCCCGACATGATCGGCGCGATCGAGGCGGCAGCCGTACGGCATGGCGTGAAGATCTGCACCGTCGCCCACGCGGGGGACGGCAACCTGCACCCGGTCTTCATCTTCGACCGCGGCGCCGCGGAGCCCCCGCCCGAGGTGTGGGCGGCGGCCGACGAGGTGTTCACCCGCGCGCTCGCGCTCGGCGGCACGCTGACCGGTGAGCACGGGGTGGGGCTGCTGAAGAAGCGGTGGCTGGCGTTGGAGACGGGCGAGGTCGTGGAGGAGATCCATCACGGCATCAAGGCGGTTTTCGACCCGCTGGGCATCCTCAACCCCGGCAAGGCCATCTGACCCCTTTTCCGGTACGGCAACGCCTGGTCGGCCCCCGGATTCGCGCGCCGGAGCGATCGGGTAAACACCTTCTTGACTGGCGGGTGGGTTGCGTTAGCACCGGGTTAAAACGTGAAAGATCTCTCAGGTCGGCAGACGCACCAAGTAGCACACTGGTAGCGTTTTGCCCCATCTATTGATGACTTATGGGGGTCCGACGTGAATCAGTACCAGCCGTTGGCGGCGGACGACCCGCGACGGCTGGGTGCGTACGACATCGTCGCCCGGCTCGGCGAGGGTGGCCAAGGCATTGTTTACCTGGGCAAATCTGACTCCGGTGAGCAGGTCGCGGTCAAGCTGCTGCATCATGCGCTGGCCGCCGATCCGACCGCTCGTGACCGGTTCCTCCGGGAGGTCGCGGTCGCGCAGCGGGTGGCCCGGTTCTGTACCGCTCCGGTGCTTCATGCCGATCTGGAGGGCAGCCGGCCGTACATCGTGAGTGAGTTCGTGGCCGGGCCGTCGTTGCGTCAGCTCGTCGACCAGGAGGGGCCGCGCCGCGGTGCCGCGCTCGAACGGCTCGCCATCAGTACGGCCACCGCGCTCGCGGCCATCCACCGCGCCGGGATCCTGCACCGGGACTTCAAGCCCGCGAACGTCCTCATGGGGCCCGAGGGTCCTGTCGTGATCGACTTCGGTATCGCGCGTGCTCTGGACTCCCCCGGCGCCACGGCTACGGGGATGGCGATGGGGACGCCGTCGTACCTGGCTCCCGAGCAGTTGAGCGGCGCTCCGGTGTCCGAGGCGGCGGACGTGTTCGCGTGGGGCGTCACGATGGTGTTCGCCGCGTCCGGGCGGCCCGCGTTCGGGTCGGACTCGATCCCCGTGGTCATGAACCGGATCCTCCACCAGGAGCCCGAGATCGTCGGCCTGGACGGGACGATGGCCGAACTGGTGGCCGCGTGTCTCTCCAAGGACCCCGCCGTCCGGCCGACCGCGGACCAGATCATCGTCCGCCTCACCGGCCAGCCGGTCCCCCGCGCCGCGGTCGAGCCCGTCACCGGACCCACGGCCCAGGTCCGTCCGATCCCGGACAACCCCGTACCTGTCACCGGGGCTCAGGCCGTCCCCGGCCCGCAGCCGGCTTCCGGTCCGCATGGCCCCTCTCAGCCCGTGGCCGGTATGCCCGCTCCCGGTCCGAACGGCCCCTCCCAGCAGCCCGTGGCCGGTATGCCCACTTCCGCCCCGAGCGCTCCTTCCGGCCCTCAGGCCGTGCCTGGCGCGGTCGCCGGTGCGCAGGCGGCGTCCGGCGCGGCACCTGGGCCGAACGCACCAGGAGCGCGTCCCTCCGGACCCCACGCTCCCTCCGGGCCTCAGGGTCCATCCGGGCCGCAAGGTCCTGGACAGGCGCATCCTCAAGGCCGGCCGGGGATGTTCGGGCCGCAGCAGGGTCACCCCACCGCACCAGGACAGCGTGGGGGGCCCGGACCCGGTGTACCCACCCAAGGCGGGCCAGGCGGGCCCATGGCGGCCGCGGTCGCCGGGCAGCAGGGAGGCAACGGCGGCAAGGCCGACCCCGCCACCCGCAGCCGCCGGACGCTGACCTACGCGCTGTCCGGCGTGGCCGCGGTGGCGCTGCTCGTCGTCGGCGGTGTCGTCATCGCCGCGCAGAACGGCCAGACGCCGGTCACACTGGTCAACGCCCTCGGTTCCGACGAGTCGCCGACCCCGGCGGGCGACGGTTCCGGCGATGCCGGGCAGCAGCCGCCGGTGGTGACGGATCTGCCCGCCGTACCCTCGAATGAGCCCACGCAGGGCGAGCCCACCGAATTGCTCCCGAGCGAGGACCCGACGTTCGAGGAGCCGTCGCTGGAGACGCTGCCGGAACCGGTGCAGTCCAGGAACCAGCAACCCAACCCGACGAACCCGCCCAAGCACGAGACGCGCCCGTCGGACAAGCCCTCCTCGAAGAAGCCCACCACCACGCCCAGCAAGTCCGAGAACCAGGTGGACCCCGGCGGCGAGACCACCGACCCGCCGTCCGACCAGCCCAAGCCGACGACGAAGCCCACCACGAAGCCGCCGACCAAACCGACGGCCAAACCGACATCCAAGCCCAAGCCGACCCCGAAGCCGACGATCAAGCCGACCCCCAAGCCGACTCCGAAGCCCAGCACCAAGCCGAACCCGTACACGGTCGGCCAGGTCTGCGGCTCCGGCTTCAAGACGGTCAACTCCCACGCGCTGGGCGACAAGGCGACCATCTACCTGATGTACAACTCGGCACAGGGCAAGAACTGCGTCGTCACGATGTCGCGCCTGATGTACCCGGCCAAGATGCCGATGAACGCGATCCTCCAGGTCAAGGGCGGCGGCTCCGGCTCGAACCCGGGCTCGTTCACCGCCTACGCCGGCCCGGTCCGCCTGGCCGCACTCAAGAAGTGCGTCATCTGGGGCGGTTCCTGGGGCAACCTGTCCTGGAAGTCCGGCTGGAGCCACTGCGGTTAGACCCCCTCCCGGCGGCGCCGCTCCCCTCTTCGGGGGCGGCGCCGCCGTCATTTCCGCCCATGGGGTACGGCGCGCATCCGGTTGGGTCTTCCGTTGGCCGGGACGGCGGTCGTAGGGTAGTTGACGTGATCGTCAAGTCTGAGGTGCTGACCGCCCGCGGCCGCAGGACCAGGGCCGCTCTGGTCGATGCCGGCCGGGAGGCGTTCGCGGCCCAGCCGCTCGACGCCGTCCGCATCGACGACGTGTGCGCCCGCGCCGGCGTCTCCCACGGCACCTTCTACACGTACTTCGACTCCAAGGAAGCCCTGTTCAGGGAGGTCGCCGGGGTGGTGGTGGGCGAGATGTTCACCGCCAGCGTCGTCGGCCCGGCGGCCTCCGGCGCGCCGTATGAGCGGATAGAGGCGGCCAACCGCCTCTACCTGCGCGCCTGGGCGGCCAACTCCCGCCTGGTCAGGATGCTCGAACAGGCCGCCACCACCGACGAGAGCTTCGCCGGCCTGCTGCTGGAGCTGCGCGAGGTGTTCGTCCGGCGGGGCGCCGAGGGCCTGCGCCGCCTCCAGGACCAGGGCCTGGCCGACCCCACGCTCGACCCCAGGCTGACCGCGATCATGCTGGGCGGCATGGTGGAGCACTTCGCCCACGTATGGCTGGACCTGGGCGAGCACGCCGACGAGGCGGCCGCCGTGGACCTGCTGACCAAGCTCTGGGCCCGCGCCATCGGCTTGACGCCGACGTCAACTTCACCGCCGCTCCACCCCGGCGTGTCCACCGAGCCACTTCCGCCTCCCGGCGCAGACCTTCTGGAGCCGCCCCGATGATCACGAGCAGGCTGGACACGGGCGGCGCGGAGTACCGGGAGCGGCGCGCGGCGATGCTCGCCAAGCTGGCCGACCTGGACGCCGAGCACGCCAAGGCCGTCGCGGGCGGGGGTGAGAAGTACGTCGACCGGCACCGCAAACGCGGCAAGCTCCTCGCCAGGGAACGCATCGAGCTCCTCGTCGACCCCGACTCGCCGTTCCTGGAGCTGTCACCGCTGGCCGCCTGGGGCAGCGACTTCCCGGTGGGGGCGAGCGTGGTGACCGGGATCGGGGTGATCGAGGGCGTCGAGTGCGTGATCACGGCCAGCGATCCGACGGTCCGGGGCGGGGCGTCGAACCCGTGGACGCTGAAGAAGACGTTGCGCGCGTCGGAGATCGCTCTCCGCAACCGCCTGCCGTACGTGAATCTGGTGGAGTCGGGCGGAGCGGACCTCCCGACACAGAAGGAGATCTTCATCCCGGGCGGGCAGATCTTCAGGGAGCTGACGCGGCTGAGCGCGGCGGGCATCCCGACGATCGCGCTGGTGTTCGGCAACTCCACGGCGGGCGGCGCCTATGTGCCCGGGATGAGCGACCACGTGGTGATGGTGAAGGAGCGCGCGAAGGTCTTCCTCGGTGGTCCGCCGCTGGTCAAGATGGCGACCGGCGAGGAGTCCGACGACGAGTCGCTGGGCGGGGCGGAGATGCACGCGCGCACGAGCGGCCTGGCCGACCATCTCGCGGTGGACGAGCATGACGCCCTCCGCATAGGCCGAAATATCGTGAAATCGCTGCGCTGGCGCAAACTCGGCACCACCCCCGGAACCACCCATGACCCGAAATATCCGGCCGACGAGCTTCTCGGCATCGTCCCCGAGGACCTCAAGATCCCGTTCGACCCCCGCGAGGTCATCGCCAGGATCGTGGACGGCAGCGCCTTCGAGGAGTTCAAGCCCCTCTACGGCCCCTCCCTCGTCACCGGCTGGGCCACCCTCCACGGATACCCGATCGGCATCCTCGCCAACGCCCGCGGCGTCCTGTTCAGCGAGGAGTCGCAGAAGGCGACGCAGTTCATCCAGCTCGCCGACCAGTCGCGCACCCCGCTCCTCTTCCTCCAGAACACCACCGGCTACATGGTCGGCAAGGAGTACGAGCAGGGCGGCATCATCAAACACGGCGCCATGATGATCAACGCGGTGTCGAACTCCAGCGTGCCGCATCTGACCGTCACCATGGGCGCCTCCTACGGCGCCGGAAACTACGGCATGTGCGGCCGCGCCTACGACCCGCGCTTCCTGTTCACCTGGCCGAGCGCCAAGTCGGCGGTCATGGGACCGGCCCAGCTCGCCGGGGTGTTGTCCATCGTGGGGCGGGCCTCGGCGACGGCGCGCGGCCTGCCGTACGACGAGGAACAGGACGCGGCCATGCGCGCCATGGTCGAGGCGCAGATCGAGGCGGAGTCACTGCCGTTCTTCCTGTCGGGCCGCCTCTACGACGACGGCGTCATCGACCCCCGCGACACCAGGACCGTGCTGGGACTGTGCCTGTCGGCGATCAACAACGCGCCGGAGCCGGAACCGCAGAGATATGGGGTGTTCCGTCCATGACCGTGATCACGCGCCTGCTCGTCGCCAACCGCGGTGAGATCGCCCGCCGCGTCTTCCGCACCTGCCGCGAGCTCGGCATCGAGACCGTCGCCGTCTTCTCCGACGCCGACGCGGACGCGCCGCACGTGGCAGAAGCCGATCACGCGGTACGGCTGAGCGGCGTCACCCCCAGCGCCACCTATCTCGATATTTCCCGAATCATCGAGGCAGCCCGGATGTCCGGAGCCGACGCCATCCACCCCGGCTACGGCTTCCTGTCGGAGAACGCCGCCTTCGCCCAGGCGGTCCTGGACGCGGGCCTGACCTGGGTGGGCCCCTCCCCCGGGTCGATCGCCGCCATGGGCTCCAAGGTCGAGGCCAAACGCCTGATGACCGAGGCAGGCGTCCCCGTCCTGCCGTCCCTACCCCTCACCGCCCCGACACCCCCCGGCACCCCAGAAGAACAGACCACCGAGACGACCACCCCCAACGCGACGCCCCTCGGCCCACCCGTCGGGCACACCGTCGACACAACGGAGGCGACGCCCGGCCCGACGGATGGCCCGACCAACACCGACACGGCCAAGGCGGACCGGGCCGCCCCGGACAACGGGGCCCTTGGCGCGGACATGCGGACGGATGTGCACGTGGGCGTGGCGGACGCGGTCACGGCCGCCACGGCGGAGGGCCTTGGCGCGAACGCGGCGACCCTGCGGCCTGGGGGCCATGGGGTGGAGGGGGCGGCCCCGGGCGCAGGGGGCGTTGGGTCCGAGGCGGGCATGGGCGCGGGGGGCGTCGGCGTGGAGGGCGTGGGTGGGGTGGCTTATCCGCTGTTGGTCAAGGCTTCTGCCGGGGGTGGTGGGCGGGGGATGCGGGTGGTGCGGTCGGCCGGTGAGCTTGAGCGGGAGGTGGCCTCGGCGCGGCGGGAGGCGGAGGCGGCCTTCGGTGACGGCACGGTGTTCGTGGAGCCGTTGCTGGAGGGTGCCCGGCACATCGAGGTACAGATCCTGGCCGACACCCACGGCACCGTCTGGGCCCTGGGCGAGCGTGAGTGCAGCGTCCAGCGGCGGCACCAGAAGGTGCTGGAGGAGTGCCCGTCCCCCGCGATCTCCGGCGAGATGAGGGACAGGCTCCAGCGGGCCGCCGTCAGCGCCGCCCGCGCCATCGGCTACACCGGCGCCGGCACCGTGGAGTTCCTGGTCAAGGACGACACCGTGGCATTCCTGGAGATGAACACCCGCCTTCAGGTGGAGCACCCGGTCACCGAACTGGTCTACGGCGTCGACCTGGTCAGGCTCCAGCTTGAGGTCGCGGAGGGCGCCGCCCTGCCGGAGGCGCCCCCGGAACCGGCGGGCCACGCGATCGAGGTCCGCCTGTACGCGGAGGACGCCCATTACGTCCCGCAGTCCGGCACCCTGCACAGGTTCGAGATCGACGGCCCGGTCCGGGTGGATTCGGGGGTCGAGTCGGGCTCCGTGGTCTCCACCCACTACGACGCCGTGCTGGCCAAGGTGATCGCCCACGGAGCCACCCGGAACGTGGCGATCAGGAAACTCACCGGCGCCCTGAAACAGGCCAAACTCCACGGCCTCACCACAAACCGCGACCTCCTCCTCAATATCCTGAAAAATCCGGACTACGTCGCGGGCGCCACCCACACCGGCTTCCTCGACCAGCACGATCTCACCGCCACCCCGGAACCCACCGAGCTGGAAGCCCTGGCCGCCGCCCTCGCCCTCGCCGCCGCCAACCGGGCCGGGGCCAAGGTCCTGGCCACGCTGCCCGCCGGCTGGCGCAATGTCCGTTCGCAGGAGGAACGCGCGAGGTTCGCCGAGATCGAGGTGGTCTATCGGCCCTTGCCGGAGGGGGTCACGGTCGTGGCGGCGACGCCGTACCGTGTGGTGCTGGAGCGGGACGGGATCAGGCACGCCCACGACGTCGCCCGCTACGACGACGCCGTCTACGTCGGCTCCGCCCGCCTGACGCCGCTGCCCCGGCTGCCCGAGCCGGTCGAGCACGTGGCCCCGGGATCACTGCTCGCGCCCATGCCCGGTAGCGTGCTGCGCGTGGAGGTCGAGCCCGGCGACCGCGTGACCAAGGGTCAGGTGGTGCTGGTGCTTGAGGCCATGAAGATGGAGCATCAGATCGCCGCGCCCGCCGACGGCGTCGTCGCCGGCCTGCGCGTGGAAAAGGGGCAGCAGGTGGAGGCGGGCAGCGTGCTGGCGATCATCCAGGAGGGGGACGAGTGAGCAGTCTGGTCCACAAGGAGCTCGACGGCGGCATCGCCACGATCACGCTGGACTCTCCGCCGAACCGCAACGCCCTGTCGGTGCGCCTGCTCGGCGACCTTGAGGCCAGGCTCAACTGGGCGCTGGCCGAGCCGGAGGTACGCCTGATCGTGCTGACCGGCACCGGCCCGGTCTTCTGCTCGGGCGCCGACCTGAAGGAGCAGCGCATCGAACCGGCCGCGGGGGCGGGGGACGCGCCGGTGACGGCGTCGTTCCCGGAGATCCTGGGGCTGATCTGGGAGAGTCCCAAACCGGTCATCTGCCGCCTCAACGGCACCGCGCGGGCGGGCGGGCTCGGGCTGGTCGCCGCGTGCGACTTCGCGATCGCGCCGGACACCGCCTCGTTCGCCTTCACGGAGGTACGGCTCGGCGTCGTACCCGCGATGATCTCGGTGCCGGTGCTGCGCAGGCTGGACCCCCGGGCCGCCGCCGAGTACTTCCTGACCGGCGAGGTCTTCGACGCCGCCCGTGCCGCGGAGATCGGGCTGCTGACGCGGGCCGTACCCGGGGACAGGCTGGACGCCGAGGTGGCGCGCTACGCCGAGATGCTCCTCAAGGGCGGCCCCGAGGCGCTCGCGATCACCAAGCGGATGGTCCGCGACATCCCGCAGGTGTCGTTCGAGGAGGGCCTGCGGCAGATGACCGCGTTGTCCGCGCAGCGCTTCACCTCGGAGGAGGGCCAGGAGGGCATCGCCGCCTTCGTGGACAAGCGCCCGCCGAAGTGGGTGCCATGACCCTGCGCGTGGCCAACTGCAGCGGCTTCTACGGCGACCGCCTGTCCGCGGCCCGCGAGATGGTCGAGGGCGGCCCGATCGACGTGCTGACCGGCGACTGGCTGGCCGAGCTGACCATGCTCATCCTGGCCGGCAACCGCCTGAAGGGCCGCCCCGGTTACGCCCCCACCTTCCTCAAGCAGGTGGAGGAGGTGCTGGGCACCTGCCTGGAGCGAGGCATCAAGATCGTCTCGAACGCGGGCGGGCTCGACCCTGAGGGCTGCGCGGCCGCCGTCACCGACCTGGCCGCCCGCCTGGGGCTGAGCGCCTCCGTGGCGGCCGTCAGCGGCGACGACCTGACCGGCCGCGACCTCGACCTCACGAACGCCGACACCGGCGAGAAGCTCGACGCCACCCCGCTGACCGCCAACGCCTACCTCGGCGGGCGCCCCATCGCCGCCGCCCTCACGGCCGGCGCCGACGTGGTGGTGACCGGCCGCGTCACCGACGCCGCCCTGGTCACGGGCCCCGGCATCTGGCGGTACGGCTGGCGCCCCACCGACTACGACGCGCTCGCCGGTTCGGTGGCCGCCGGGCACGTCATCGAGTGCGGCTGCCAGGCCACCGGCGGCAACTACGCGTTCTTCACCGAGATCCCCGGCCTGACGCACTGCGGCTTCCCGATCGCCGAACTGGAGTCCGACGGCTCCTCGGTGATCACCAAGCACCCGGGCACCGGCGGCGCCGTCACGGTCGGCACCGTGACCGCCCAGCTCCTGTACGAGATCGGCGGCCCCCGCTACCTCGGCCCCGACGTCACCGCCCACTTCGACACCGTCACGCTGGAGCAGGAGGCGCCCGACCGGGTCCGCGTCAGCGGCGTACGCGGCTCGCCGCCGCCGGACACGCTGAAGGTGGCCGTCAACTACCTGGGCGGCTACCGCAACACGATGACGCTGATGCTCACCGGCCTGGACCTGGAGGAGAAGGCGCGGGTGGCGCAGGAGGCGATCTGGGCCCGGGTGCCACGCGAGGCGTTCGACGACGTGGACGTGAGCGTCGATCCGCCGCTGCTGCGGATCACCGTCATGTCGGCCGACGCAAAGGTGGCCGGGCGCGCGTTCTCCTCGGCGGTGGTGGAGACCGGGCTGGCCAGCTATCCGGGTTTCTACGGGCTCACGCCGCCGGGGAACGCCTCACCCTATGGGGTGTACTGGCCCGTTCTCGTGCCCGCCGGCTCGGTGCGGGCGCGGGTGACGGTGGACGGGACACCGGTGGAGGTGCCCGCCGGAGCCGAGCACACGGGCGGTTTCGACGGGACGGCGGCCGAGGCGCCCGCCTACACCGGCGGGCCCACCGCGCGGGCGCCGCTGGGCCGGGTGGCCGGGGCCCGGTCGGGCGACAAGGGCGGGAACGCGAACCTGGGCGTGTGGGTGCGATCGCCCGCCCAGTACGGCTGGCTGGCCGCCTACCTGACCGCCGACCGGCTCCGGGAGTTGCTGCCCCGGCTGGCCGGATACCGCCTCGACCGGTACGAGCTGCCCAACCTCAACGCGGTCAACTTCGTCGTCCACGGGCTGCTGGGGCGAGGAGTGGCGGCAAGCCCGCGGCTCGACCCGCAGGCCAAGGCGCTGGGCGAGGAACTCCGGGCCCAGATGGCCGACATCCCGGCGGACTACCTGACCTGACCGCCAGCCCTGGCGTGCCTGCCTTCCGCCCACGTCCACCGCCACCACGCACGCCATGACCCGGCATCATGGCCCATGCCCGGTCAGGGCATCATGTCCGGATGCACGTTCGGCGACTCACCCACGACGACCTGCCCGCCTGCTCCCGCCTGGCCGTCTCCCGCCAGTGGGGCGCGGAGGAGCACAAGTGGCGCTTCCTGTTCGACGTCGGCGAGGTCTACGGCATCGACGCCCCGGGCGGGGGCCTGGCCTCCACCGCGCTCCTGGTCCCCTACGGGCCGGACGCCGCCGCGGTCAGCATGGTCCTGACCGCGGCGGGACACGAGCGCCAGGGCCTGGCCGGCCGTGTCGTCCGCCACCTCCTCGACGTCGCGGGCGAGCGCACGGTCTGGCTCTACTCCACCGCCAACGGCCGCCCCGTCTACGAGCGCCTCGGATTCCGCGCCGTGGGCCGCGTCGAGTCCCACCGCGGCCCGTTCACGGGCGCGCCGTCCGGCGCGAGCCGCCCCGCCACCGAGCGCGACCTGGACGACATTCTCGCGCTGGACGCGAAGGTCTTCGGCGCCGACCGCTCGGACCTGCTGCGCCGCATGCCCGCCTTCCACGAGCGGGTCAGGGTGCTGGAGGCGGGCGGCAGGATCGAGGGGTACGGCGGCGCCTGGCGCAACGACACCCAGATCGTCATCGGCCCCCTCGTCGCCCAGGACGCCGAGCAGGCCACGGCGCTCATCGGCGACCTGGCCGCCGGCTGGGACCTGCCGGTCAGGCTCGACCTCGACATGAGCCGTCCCGGCCTGGTCGCGTGGGCGGTGGAGCGCGGGCTCGGCTCGCCGTTCCCGAACACGGTGATGGTGCGGGGCGGCGAGCTGCCGGGCGACCACGCGCGCCGGTTCCTGCCGCTGATGGTCTCGCTGGGTTGACCTTCGGCGAAGGGCGGCCGTAGATTCACGACTAGAATTTGATTCTGATCCGGGTCCGAAGGGTGCCATGACCTCCACGCACATCGACGTCAGCACGATCGACTTCGACGCGCTCGGGGCCTGGATGGACGGGCAGGGCCTGCCCGGCGGGCCCATCGGGGACGTCGCGCCGGTGCTCGGCGGCACGCAGAACGTGATGGTGCGCTTCTCGCGGGGCGGCCGGCCGTACATCCTGAGAAGGCCCCCGCTGCGGCCGCGGCGCAAGAGCAACGAGGTGCTGCGGCGTGAGGCGAGGGTGCTCGCGGTGCTGCGCGACACCGCGGTGCCCGCGCCGCGGCTGATCGCCGCGCAGACCGCGGACGAGCCGGTCTACTACCTGATGGAGCCGGTCGACGGCTTCAACCCCTCGACCGGGCTGCCGGAGCCGCACGCCTCCGACGCGGCGATCCGGCACCGGATGGGGCTGGAGGCCGCGGTCGCGCTGGCCGAGCTCGGGCGGGTGGATCCCGGGCGGCTGCCGGGGTTCGGACGGCCGGAGGGCTTCCTGGAACGGCAGGTGCCGCGCTGGACGGCCGAGCTGGAGTCCTACGGCAGGCTCGACGGCTACCCGGGCCCCGAGATCCCGCTGCTGCGCGAGACCGCCACGTGGCTGGAGCGCCACCGGCCGGCGTCGTTCACGCCGGGGGTGATGCACGGCGACTACCACTTCGCGAACCTGATGTTCGCCCACGACGGCCCGCGCGTGGCGGCCATCGTGGACTGGGAGATGTGCACGGTCGGCGACCCGCTGCTCGACCTCGGCTGGCTGCTGGCCACCTGGCCGTCGAACGCCGGGCACGTGCCGGGACTGCCGTCCGAGGACGAGATCGTCGCCTGCTACGCCGCGCTGACCGACCGGGACATGTCGGCGATCGACTGGTACGCGGTCATGGCCTGCTTCAAGCTCGGCATCGTGCTCGAAGGCAGCCACGCCCGCGCCTGCGCCGGGAAGGCGCCCAAGGACATCGGGGACCTCCTCCACCAGACCACCCTGGACCTGTTTGCGAGGGCACAGACATGGATTTCGCGGTAGAGCCGGAGTTCCAGGCCAAGCTCGACTGGATGGACACGTTCATCCGCGAGGAGGTGGAGCCGCTCGACCTGGTCTTCCCCGGCCAGGCGTACGGCACGCCGGACGAGCGGCTGCGCAAGATCGTGGACCCGCTCAAGGAGCAGGTCAGGGCACAGGGCCTGTGGGCCTGCCACCTCGGCGCCGAACTCGGCGGCCAGGGCTTCGGCCAGCTCAGGCTGGCCCTGATGAACGAGCTGATCGGC
Source organism: Nonomuraea sp. NPDC059007 (assembly GCF_042740555.1). Taxonomy (NCBI): domain Bacteria; kingdom Bacillati; phylum Actinomycetota; class Actinomycetes; order Streptosporangiales; family Streptosporangiaceae; genus Nonomuraea; species Nonomuraea sp. NPDC059007. The sequence goes on from NZ_JBHYJD010000010.1 coordinate 229,254, forward strand.
CGCTCCACCTGGGCCCCGGTCATCTTCGGCTGCCAGGCGCCCGACACCGGCAACGCCGAGATCATCGCCATGTACGGCACCGCCGCCCAGAAGGAGCGCTACCTGCGTCCTCTGCTGGACGGCGAGGTGTTCTCCGCGTACTCGATGACCGAGCCGCAGGGCGGATCGGACCCGAGGCTGTTCACGATGAGCGCGGCCAGGGACGGCGAGGAGTGGGTCCTGGACGGTGAGAAGTACTTCACCTCCAACGCCCACAACGCCGCCTTCTTCATCGTGATGGCGGTGACCGACCCCGAGGCGCACCCCTACAAGCGGATGTCGATGTTCCTGGTGCCGTCGGACACGCCGGGCGTGGAGATCGTGCGCAACATCGGCACGATGGGCGACCGCTCCGGCCACCACGCGCACCTGCGTTACACCGGCGTACGGGTGGGCGCGGACGCGCTGCTCGGCGAGGAGGGCGGGGCGTTCGCGGTGGCGCAGGCCCGGCTGGGCGGCGGCCGGGTGCACCACGCGATGCGCACGGTCGCGGCGGTCAAGCGGGCCTTCGACATGATGTGCGAGCGGGCGCTGTCGCGGGCCACCCACGACGGGGTGCTGGCCGGCAAGCAGCTCGTGCAGGCGGCGATCGCCGACTCCTACCTGCAGATCCAGCAGTTCCGGCTGCTCGTGCTGCACACGGCGTGGCTGATCGACCAGTCGTCGACGCGGGAGGCGCGCACGCAGATCGCGGCCTGCAAGGTGGCGGCGGCCCGGGTCTTCCACGACGTGGTCTACCGGGCGATGCACCTGCACGGCGCGCTCGGCGTCTCCAACGACACGCCGCTGGCGCGGCTGTGGCAGGCGGCGCCGCTGATGGGCATCATGGACGGGCCGACGGAGGTGCACCAGGCCTCGATCGCGCGCCGCGTGCTGAAGGACTACGAGCCCGCGCCGGGTTTGTGGCCCACGGAGTACTTGCCGGACAAGATTGCTGCCGCTCGGGCGAAATACGCCGATATCTAGCTGATCAGGCAGTACGGTGGGACGTCATGAGACTCGTCCTCGCAGCGTCCCTGGCCGTCGTCCTGTCCGGATGCGGCGCCACGGCAGGCGGTACGGCAGGCGGCGCCGCCGCCCGGGAGCAGCTCAATCCCGCGACCGAGTCTCCGGCCACCAAGCCCCAGGGCACCTCCCAGAACGCGCCCGGGAACGCCCGCGCCCCCGGCACGCCCATCCCGGCGGACGCCGCCAAGCTGGCCGCCGACCTGAAGGCCACGACCACCGCCCTCTACTCGGGCATCGACGCCTGGACCAAGAGCAAGGCCGCCCAGCCGCCGCAGGAGGTCGTCCTGTACGCCCTCCACCACCAGCGCGTCTACCGCAAGCTGGCCAGGAACGCCACGCTGGCCCGCGCCGTCATCGCCAAGCTGCCCAGACCGGTGGCCGCCGAGGCCCGCGACAACGCCAAGGCGGTCGGCAAGCTGCTGTCGATGGCCCGCCCGATCACCGCGGCCCGCCGCGCGAAGATGCGCCTCGCGCAGGCGGAACCGGCCGGAACGCTGCGCGGCCACATGGTCAAGGCGGAGAAGCGCTTCGGCGTCGAGTGGGAGGTGCTGGCGGCGATCATGCTGGTGGAGACGAAGTTCGGCCGCGTGCGCTCGGCCAGCTCCACGGGCGCGCAGGGGCCGATGCAGTTCATGCCGGGCACCTGGAAGATGTATGGCATGGGCGGCGACGTCCACAAGTCCAAGGACTCGATCATGGCCGCGGCCAACTACCTGAAGGCCACCGGCGCCCCCAGGAACTACCGCCGCGCCGTCTTCGCCTACAACCACGACGTGCGCTACGTGGACGCGGTGCTGGCCCACGCCGCCCAGATCAAGCGTGACCCGCGCAGCTTCTACGCCTACTACAACTGGCAGGTCTTCGTCCTGTCGGCGAAGGGCGACGTCCGCCTGACCGGCCCCCGGTGACCGACTCATACCAATTTGAACTAAAACGATCACATAAATCCCTGGAGCTCCTACAATTGCTCGCAATTGCAGGATTGATCGGGGAAGGATCGTCATGCGTATGCGGTTTCTCGGCTCCACTTCGGAGGCCGGGGCCTGTCCCACCCTCTACGAGACCGACCGCGGCACCATCGTGGTGCAGGGCCTCCAGCTCACCGACCCCGAGGCGCTCGCCGATCTGCGCGACGTCCTCGACGGCGAGACGGCGGTCGAAGTACCACGCGAACTGCTCGTAGACATCGCCCGCCGAGTCCTCTGACCCATTACGGACGCTCGCCCGCCCCCGAGCGCCCCTCCTGCCCGCGTCACCCCTCGGCGCGGGCATTCCGCTTTCCGGCTGCCGGAAAGCCACGCGGCGCGACCGATTGATCACAATTGCGAAACCGGGCCTGGCATGATCCATGCCCACAGGTCTAGCCTCTAGCGGCGTGACGTCCTTTCAGCAGGCGCGCATCGACCTCGGCGCCCAGCTTCGCCATCTGCGCGAGGCGGTGCACCTGTCCGGCAAGGATCTGGCCGAGCGGCTTGGCTGGCAACCGTCCAAGGTCTCCCGGCTGGAGAACGCCCGCCAGACCGCGACGGAGGACGACGTGGTGGTGTGGGCGACAGCCGTACAGGCTGCTCCGGAGGTGACGGACCAGTTGATCGGCCAGGCGATCTCGCTGCTGGAGCGGCACGACGACTGGAAGCAGCGCCACCGCAGCGGGCTGGCCGCCATCCAGGAGGACATCCGCGACCTGGAGGCGCGCACCCACCTGTTCCGCGTGTTCGAGCCGGGCATCGTGGTGGGCCTGCTGCAGACCACCGAGTACGCCCGGCACGTCTTCCGCAAGGTCAAACGCCTCTACAGCGCCCCCGACCAGATCGACGCGGCGGTACGCGTGCGGATGCAACGCCAGGAGATCCTCTACGACCCGACGCGCACCTTCCGCTTCGTGGTGCCCGAGGCCGTCCTCCACACCAGGCTCGCCCCGATCGACGTGATGCGCGGCCAGCTCGACCGCCTGCTGGCCGTCAGCACGCTGCCGAACGTCGAGTTCGGCGTGATCCCCTACACCGCCGAGCTGCCGTCCTCGCCGATCAACGGCTTCTGGATCTACAACGAGGCCATGGTCGGGGTCGCCACGATGACGAAAGACCTGGTCCTCCGCGATCCCGATGACATCGCCTTCTACGTGAGCGCGTTCGACGAGTACTGCAAGGTCGCCCATTTCGACGAATCCGGCAGGGCCCTCATCATCCGGATTCTTCACGAATACGGGAAACAATCCTCACTTTAATCCCTGCAATTGCTTGCCCCGCGAGCGAAGATCGTGCAATTCTGTGGCGCGAGACGTTGCGGAGGTGACGCCTGATGCTGGACACCACGCTCTGCCTGGAGCGCTTCGCCTGGTACGCGGGTCGCCACGCCGACCTCTCGGTCCAAAGCGTGGCCCTGGCCTGCGACCCCGCGTACGTGTCGGTCCGCAACCGCTTCTCCACCACGCTCACCGAGACCGTCACGTGCTCCGACGAGGGCGCCTTCGTCACCTCCTGGGGCTACCGCCTGGGCAGCACCGACGACGTGGAAGCCGCCGCCGCCCGCCTGGCCTTCCTCCTCGCCGCGCTCCCCGCGTAAATCCCCGCACAGCCGTCCCCGCACAGCCGTCCCCGCACGGCCTTCCCGCGCAGCCTCCTCCCCGCGCAATTTTCCCCGCGAGGACTTTCTCCCCCACAGGCTTTCTCGCAACAAAAGCACCTCCCCTCCGCGCGCCCAAAGCCCGCCCGCGACACACGAGCCTTTTCACCCGCCGCGCCTTTCTCCCGCCACGAACTCACCGTTCGCCCGCGCCACAGGGGCTCGCCCTCTCGCGCGCCGCGTAGGCCGCATCCCGCCGCACAAGCCTTCTCGCCGCGTGCGGGCGCTTGGGGTTGCCCTCTCGTGCCCGGCCTTTCGGGGTTACGGCAAGCCGCCCCCACCCCACCCGCCGCACATGGCCGGGCTCTGTCCAGGGTGACGGCCGGCGGGCGCGCGGGGCCGGCCGCCGTGACGACTCCGAAGTCGGCCCGCTGAGCGGGAAACCCCGTGACAACCGGATCTGACGGACGTAACGTTGGCGCGTCAAGTTCAGCACGCTAAGTGGTCGCGTCAACACCAAGAGTTCTGTCCAGCGGACCCAGCGAGGGTGAGGTGCCCATTGGCTAGCGAAGGCATTCTCCGGTTCATCACCGTCCGGCCGGCCAAGGCGCGAGTCCAGCCCCCGCCGAATGTGCTGGTCCCGGCGGCCGGGCTCTTCCAGCAGCTCGCCGCGGCGGTGGCGAGCGGCGCGGACCGGGCCGGGCTGCGGGAGATCGCCCGCGGGTACAGCGCCGCCGCCGACCACCCCGAGCCGTTCGACACCGCCGCCCTGCGCGAATGGTTCTACGCCAACCAGGACCGCCCCCTCGAAGACGCCGACCTGGACGCGCTGGTCCGCCACGCCTACGGGAGGGCGCTGCCGGAACTGGTGGCCGGGGAACGGTTCGCCGCCACGCGGGCCCGGGTCACCGACCAGGTGCTGACCACCGCGCTGCTCGGCGACCCGGCGGGCGACGGCCAGCGCCACCTGCTCGACGCCAAACTCCTCGCCCTCGCCGCCACCCTCGCCGCCACCCCGGACCAAGCCACCCCGGACCCAACCACCCCGGATCAGGCCGTCCCCGGCCGGGCCATCCCGGGCCTGGCCGCCTCGGGGCATGCGATCCCGGAGCAGGCGATCCCCCGCCAGACCGCCCACGGGGACGTAGGTCAGGAGGACACGGCCCACGGGGATGGGGCCCACGGCGGTGTGGATCACGGCCAGGCGGATCACGGGTATCCGGGGCAGGGCCAGGACGCACCGGGCGAGGAGGGTTCGGGTGAGGGTGGGGACGCGGCCGGCGGTGGAGGCGTGGAGGGCCGGAGCGTGGAAGGGGGGCGGAGGACCCTGGGGGATGTGGTGGGTGGGGTTGTGGTGATGTTGCCCGGGTTTCTGGGGCGGGTTCGGCAGGAACCCCTTCCGGTGCCGCCGTCCCCGCCCTCCAACGATGCGGGCCGGGAGGCGCGTGACTGGCTGGGGCGGCTGGAGGAGGCGCGGCGGGAGCTGGTGCGGATGGTCACCGACGGGCGGCACGTCGAGTATCCCGACGTGCTGGCCTCCGTCGTGCCGGACGGCGATGTCGAGCGGCTGCTGGCCGGGCTGCGGGCCGCCAACGCCGGACGCCCCCGGCTGTCGGCCTCCGGGGTGGCGCGGCTGAGCGGCACGACCACCGGCGTCCTGGAACAGCTGGGGCAGCTCGACGACGAGGTGCTGCCGTTGCGGGCGGTTCCGGTCATCGAGGAGGAGATGCGGCGGGCCGGCGCTCACGTGGGGACGCGGGCCGTACCGGATGGGGTGCTCGCCTTCGACGGCGGCGAGATCGATCTCGGACGCTACCACCGCGCCCTCGGCGACTCCCCGGCCGTCACCGACCCGCCGCCGGTCCCCCAGCACTCGCAGGCGGGCGTCGCCGACCTGCTGGTGGTCCGGCAGAAGATCAAGGCCTACGAGCTGGGCGAGTACGCCCACATCGAGAACGTCATGGCCGGCGAGTCCCGTGAGCGCTCCACCCGCCGCCTCACCCAGGTCGAGGAGATCATCGAGCGGGAGACCGAGACGGAGACCGAAAAGGAGAAGGACCTCCAGTCCACGACCCGCAACGAGCTGCAGAACGAGGCGGAGAAGCACGTCAAGAGCCAGCTCGACATCGAGGCGGGCCTGCAGGTCAGCGGCAGTTACGGCCCCGCGGTCTCCTTCACCTCCAGCCTCAAGGCGGGCTTCTCCACGACCACCGAGGAGTCGCAGCGCAAGGCGTCCTCGTTCTCTCAGGAGGTCACCCAGCGCACGGTGGAGAAGGTCCGCGAGAAGGTACGCACGCTGGTGCGCAAGCGCACGCTGGAGGAGTTCGAGGAGAACAACCGCCACGGCTTCAGCAACAACCTGGCCCGCCACATCCGCGGCATCTACCGCTGGCTGAACAAGGTCTACGACGCCCAGGTCTTCAACTACGGCCAGCGCATGATGTTCGACTTCGTGGTGCCGGAGCCGGCGGCGTTCTACCTCTACGGCCTGGTGGAGAACCCGCCGCAGGACAGCGAGCTGGTCAAACCGGCCCCGCCGACCGTCGCGGGCAACCCGCTGACCCCCGCGCAGATCGACGCGGGAACCTACGGCCCGCTGCTGGCCCGCTACCGGGTGACCGACGCGCCCCCGCAGCCGCCGGAGCTGCGCACGGCGAGCTTCTTCGCCAAGTACGACGGCGGCAACTACACCTCCACCGGCGCCGCGGGCAAGGTCGAGATCCCCGACGGCTACCGCGCCTACCGGGCGACCGTGCAGGCCACCCACATCTGGGCCGCGGACATCCAGCTGCACCCGTTCCAGATCGTCTTCGACGGCAAGATGTACGACTTCCACGACACCTGGGGATCGCAGGGCGGGCCGACGAGCTGGCTGGAGAAGGACGCGTCGGTCTCGATCTCCGTGGCGGCCAACGCGTGGGCTGTGGCGATCGACGTCGACTGCAAGCTCTCCCCCGAGGCGTACGCGAGCTGGCAGCACGCCGCCTTCGACGCCATCATCGCCGCCTACCAGCAGCAGCTCGCCGAGTACAACGAGCGCAAGGCGCAGCGCGAGCTCGAACGCAGCAGCAGCCGGCAGTTCGGCCGCAACCCGCTGGCCAACCGGCGGGTGGAGCGCGACGAGCTGAAGAAGTGGGTCATCATGATGCTGGCCAAGCAGCCCGAGCTGAACCTCGACTCGTTCAAGAGCCCGACCGGCGCGCCCGTCCTCGACCTCGACAAGGCCAACGCCAACGGCCGCTACATCCGGTTCCTGGAGAACGCCTTCGAGTGGCAGAACATGCTCTACGTCTTCTACCCGCACCTGTGGGGGCGGCGGGCGCGCTGGGTGCCGGCGCTGAACGTCACCGACCCCGACCCGGACTTCGCCGCGTTCCTGCGGGCCGGGGCGGCGCGCGTGCAGGTGCCGGTGCGGCCGGGGTTCGAGCGCGCGGTGGCCTACTTCGTGCACACCGGCAACGTGTGGGACGGCAACGACGTGCCCACGGTCGAGGACGAGCTGTACGTGCCGATCATCGACGAGATCACCACCAACCTCGGCAGGATCGACGGCGGCGTCCCCTACCCGGCCGGGTCCAGGCCGTGGGAGGTGGTGGTGCCGACGGACCTGGTGCTGGTCCAGGATCTGTCCGAGGTGCCGCCGCTGCGGGACGCGCTGCGCCCCGGCTCCCACGTCACCCTCGACGCCGGCGAAGGCTGAGGTGTGCGCCTACCGCCTGCACGCCGACTACGACCGCACCGGGCGGCTGAGCGGGGACGCGGCGGAGTGGGCAGGCAGGAAACGCGAACCCGGCGCCGTGGTGCGCGCCAACCTGGACGCCGACGCCAGAAGGCTGCCCGCGTCGGTCGCCCGGTCGGGCCCCGCCACCCCCGACCGGGAACGGCAGGCCAAGACGGCCGGGGACGACGAGCCGATCAGGATGCAGGTGCAGGAGGTGAGCCACGAGCCCGGCCCGCTGTTCGTGGTCCTGCAGGGGGCCGATCCGCAGCGGATCGCGGTCGTGGACTCGACCGGGGTGCGGATCCGGCCCGTTCCGCGGCGGAACCTGGCCCGCTATCCGCTGCCGGCGGGGCCGTACCCGAAGAGGCTGGCCTTGGAGGCGGTGGACCTGGCGGCCAGTCCCGCGACCAACAGGATGCTGGTCCCCGGAGCGGGGCCACCGACCGGCGCCAGGATCGTGGTGCGGCTGGAGCGCGACGGCGCGGGCGGCACCGTGGTCGAGGACGAGGCGGTGGTGACGCTGGCGCCGTTCGTGCTGATCGGCAACGCGGGGCGGCTGGAGCGGCTCTACATGTGCGCGGTGCGGGAGGACGACCCGGCCGGGTCGCTGGACGACAACGGGCCCGCCGTCGCCGACGTGCGCGCCGCGCTCGCCCCGCTGGGCGTGCCGCTGGTGCTCATCCCGCAGGAGGTGCACGGCGGGGACAGCTGGATCCAGGACCAGTACCAGCTCGGCTACACGCGGACCCCCGACGGGGTGCAGCGGGTGCTCCTGCACACGCCGCGCACCCGCTCGGACGCCTCCAGGACCGGGGCCCCGAACCTGGGCGGCGTGCTGGCCGGACACTTCCTGAGCAAGGACATCGGGGTCTGCCAGGCGTTCTGGGACCGCGAGCTGACCGTCCCGGGAGCGGGCGGCGCGCCCGCGCGGATGGGCTTCGCCGAGAGCGACCGGCTGCTGACCGTGCTGACGAAGGTCCTGGTACTGCGCCGGCACATGGTGGAGATGGTCTCCAGGATCGGCACCGCCGAGGACCTGGCCCGCATGCGCGAGGCGATCGGCCCGGCGCGGGCCGACGTGTGGAAGTCCCGCTCGGAGCTGGACCTGCTGCTGAGCCTGTTGCGCGGTACGGCACGCGCGGCGCTGACCCGCCCGGACACCCCGTGGAAGAAGGACCTGATCGACCCGCTGCTCGACGACGCGCGCCGGCAGGTGGCCGCCGTGACGGCCGAGATGCCGATCGCGGGCGACCGGGCCCGGCTACGGCTGCCCGCCAGCGGGCCGCGCCCGGCCAGGGAGTTCGTCCTGAGCGCCGGCGAACTGGTCGAGCTCGACCGGCAGCTCGGCAACTGGCACTCCGGGCACAACTACGGCGGCAACATCGAGGTCGGCCCGCCCTCCAAGAACGGCCCCGCCGGGGTGGTCGTCGTCGGCAACACCACCCAGCGGGCCGGCGACGGCTCCACGCTCACCGACATGGACCCGGACCTGCTGGCCTTCCTGCGCGGGCAGGCGCACGGCCACCAGAGCGTGGTGGAGGTGGACACGAGCTGGCTGGACGTGGGCCACGTGGACGAGATGCTGGCGTTCGTGCCGGACCCGCGCGACCCGCGCGGCCTGGGCACGGTGCTGCGCGCCGCCCCGGCCATGGCACTGCTGATCATCACCGAGGCCAAGCGGGAGTTCCTGAGCGGGCTGAACGCCCGCGACCTCGCCGAGTACACGAACTGGCGGTACATCAGCTCCCGGAGCCGCCACACGATCCAGGGCACCAAGCCGATCACCCACCTGCTGCGGGGCCTGCGCTGGCTGCAGCATCACGAACCGGGCCAGACCCTGCCCACCGAACCTCCGGAGATCTACCAGCACCTCGCCCGGCAGAACGCCTCGGGCCCGACCGCGCACGACATCCCGTTGCCCGTCTCGCCCTGGAGCACCCAGCCCGCGCCGGTCTATCCGGCGGGCATCTCGGTCTACGAGATGTACTACTTCAGCGACAACCTCAACGAGGACCTGGAGGCGGAGCCGGCACCCGCCAGGAGCGGGCCGGACGGGACGGAGATCCCCGCGGCGGGCCGGCTCACCGAGGCGGTGGAGCGGATCACCACGGAGTACGACGGCAGGATGCCGATCGTCGGCCTCCCGGTCTTCTTCGACCGGCGCTCGCCCGCGAGCGGCCGCAGCACCGCCTTCACCCCGAACCTGGCCAACCTGCAGGTGGCCGGTGACCGCCTGCTCATCCCCCGCCCGCACGGGCCGCGCATGTCGCCGGAATCGGCGGCCCGTGTGCTGCGCGCGGTGGCCGCGCGCTTCCCCGAGGCGGTGCGCGCCGCGCGTCTCACGCCGCAGTGGCTACGCGCCCGCGGCCTGAACCGGACCACGTTCTGGGCCCGCCACCGGTCGGTGGGCAAGCCGACCGCCACCGACCTCGCCAATCTGGCATTCGCCTTCGCCGACGGTTTCCCCCGCGGCATGCCGGATGCCCAGATCCGCCGGCACATCCAGCGGGCCAACGCGAACGCCTTCGACGCCGCCGGGCGGCTCAACGGCGGCGGCTGGCGGCAGCTGGTGATCCCGGAGAACAAGGTGGACCTGTTCGAGGCCTGGACCGAGGCGGTCGCCGACAAGCTCGGCTACCGCGTGCAGTGGGTGGAGGCGTGGTACTACCACGTCCGCCTGGGCTCGATCCACTGCGGTACGAACGTGCTGCGCGCCGTCCCCGCCGACCGGCCGTGGTGGCGTTAGGCGGGCCGCCAGGCGGCCGCGGTGTGCCCGTCGCGGCCCCGGGTGGTGACCGCGGCCAGGAGGCTGTTGAGCACCGACTCCTCCACCGCGTCGAGGGTGGCCTCGAACAGCGGGCTGAGGTGCCGGTCGGCGACGTGCTCGCCGGAGGCGGCGGTGGAGAAGGCGAGGCCGTAGTCGCCGCTGCCGTTGGAGTAGGAGGCGCCGACCCGGCCGAGGGCGTAGACGCCGCGCTTGGCGACCCGGGTCAGCTGGCGGCCGTCCAGGCGGGCGTCGGTGGCCACGACGATCATGCAGGAACCGTCGTCGGGCGGCGTCTCCAGGCCGAGCAGCTCCAGCTCGGAGACGGTCTCCGCCTCGTGGGTACGCGCCCCGGTGCGCAGGGTTCCGCCGAAGTTGGCCTGGACCAGCGCACCGACGGTCACCCGGCCGGCCCCGGTCAGGTCGAGGATGCGCGAGGCGGTGCCGATGCCGGCCTTGAAACCCAGGGCGACGGTGCCGGTGCCCGCGCCCACGCAGCCCTCCTCGACCGGCCCCGGGCGGGCGCCGTCGAGCGCGGCGAAGACGTGCTCGGCGGTGATCGGGCGCGCGGGCATGTCGGACAGCCAGCCGTCGTTGCACTCGCCCACGACGGGGTTGACCGACGGCAGGCCGGGGTCGCGGGCCAGCATCCAGCTGATCAGCGCGTCGGCCACGCGGAAGGTGGACATGGTCGCGGTCAGCAGGATCGGCGTCTCGATCACGCCGAGCTCGGCGACCTGGGTGGTGCCGACGAGCTTGCCGTAGCCGTTGCCCGCGTAGACGCCGGCGCTGAGCGGCAGCCGGTCGGGGACGACCGCGGTCACGCCGGTGTGGATCGCGGGCTCGCGCCGCAGCGTGATGTGGCCGACGCGCACGCCGGGCACGTCGGTGATCGCGTTGTGCTCCCCCGTCCGGTACGGCCCGCCGGCCAGACCCCGCTCACGCGCGCGCATGGCCGTCATGCGGAGAACGCCTCGGGAGACAGCCCGACCTCGCGGGCGGCGGCGGTACGGGCGTGTGCGAGCAGGCGTTCCTGGGTGAGCACGTCGGGGTGGAGCGTGTAGCGGATGGCCAGCCCGTCGAGCATGGCGTCGAGGCGTTCGGCCGCTCCGGCCGGGTCGTCACAGGTGAACTCGCCGCCGTCCACCCCGTCGGTGATCACCCGCTCGATCGCGCGCAGCCACGTCGCCTCCAGCTCCAGGACGATCGCGTTGACCGCGGGCTCGCGCAGGGCGGTGTTCCAGGCGTCCAGCCACAGCAGCCAGCTCTGGTCGGCGCGCGACTGCGGGATGTAGTAGTCAAGGACCCGGTCGAAGCGCTTCACGGCGGTGCCGGGCCCGCGCACGATCTCCTCCAGCCGGGCGCTCTCCACGTCGAGCGTGGCCCTGAGCATCGCGGTGATGAGCTCGTCCTTGGTGGCGAAGTGGTAGTGGATGAGGCCGCCGCTGACGTTGACCGCCTTGGCGATGTCGGCGATCCGGGTGTTGGCCAGCCCTTTTTCGAGGACGACGCGCCGGGTGGCGGCCAGCAGCTCGGCCCGGCGCTGGTCGGCCTGTTCGGCTCGGGAGGAAGCACTTCGCACCACGAAATCCTATCGCCGGGCCGTACGCCGGTATCCGTCAGCATCCCGCCTTGTACAGGACCTTCCGCACGTCGGGGGTGTCGACGTTCTCGCGGGTCACGATGGTGGCGTCGGTCGGGATGGACGCGGTCACCTGTTGTCCCTTGACCGCGGCGACCGCCTGCTCCACGCCCTTCGCGCCGATCTCGCCGGGCAACTGGGCGATGAGCGCCTGCACGACGCCGTCCCTGAGCTGCTTGACCTGGGCCGGGCCCGCGTCGAAGCCGACCATCTTGACCTGGCCGAGCTTGCCCGCCTGCTGCAGCGCCGTGCCCGCGCCGGTCGCGGAGTTGAGGTTGGTGGCGAAGACGCCGGCCAGGTCGGGGTCCTTCGCCAGCGCGGCGTTGACGATCTTGGAGGCTTCGCCGACGTCGTTGTGCGAGTACTGCACGCCCAGCGAGCTCACGCCGGGATGGGCCGCTTTGATCTCCTCCTCGAAGCCCTTGATCCGGGCGTCCACCGTGCTCACGCCGGGGTCGGTGGAGATGACCAGCACCTTGCCCTTGCCGCCGATCTGCTCCGACAGCGCCTTGGCCGCCGCCGCGCCGCCCTTGACGTTGTCGGTGCTGATCCTGGACAGGCCGATCGAGGCGTCCTCGACCACCGTGTCCACCAGAATGATCTTGATGTTGCGCTGTTTGGCCTGGGTGAGCGGGGCGATCAACGCCTTGACGTCGGTGGGCGCGATGAGCAGGGCGTCGGGCTGGGCGGCCACGACCGAGTTCACGATCGGCGTCTGCAGGGTCGGGTCGAACTTCTGCGGCCCCTGCACCTCCAGCTCGACCCCGAGCTCCTTGGCCTTGGCCCGCGCGCCGCAGGCCATCGTCTCGTAGAACTCCTCCCCCGCCAGCCCCTGCACGAGTGTGACCCGGACGGCGCCACCGGCGCTGGGCTGGCCGCAGGCGGCGAGGGCGAGCAGGAGGGCGGCGGCGAGGGCCTTGCGCATGGGGAGTCTCCTCACTGGTCGCGGCGGGCGCGTTGGCGCTGGTCGACGTAGACGGCGGCGATCAGGACGGAGCCGACCACCACCTGCTGCCAGAAGGGCCGCACGCCGAGGATCTGGAAGCCGTTCTGCAGCACCGCCGGGATGAACACGCCGATGACGGTGCCGGCCACGGTGCCGACGCCGCCGAACAGCGACGTGCCGCCGATCACGACGGCGGCGATGGCCTGCAGGTTGTCGGTGGAATGAGCGGACACGCCGGTGATGCCGTACTTCGCCAGTGACAGGTAGCCGGCCAGCCCGGCCAGCAGTCCCGCGAGGCCGTACACGGTGACCAGGTGCCTGGCGACGCGCACGCCGGCGCGGCGGGCGGCCTCGGCGTTGGAGCCGATCGCGTAGGTGTGGCGGCCGAAGCGGGTGCGGGCGAGGGCGAAGCCGAGCACGGCGGTGACGGCGCCGCAGATCCACACGAGGTGCGGCACGCCGAGCCAGCGTGCCAGGCCGAGGCCGAGGTTCAGCTCGCCGGGCGCGCGCAGGTCGACGCCGCCGGTCAGCAGCAGCGCGGCGCCGAGCGACATGCCGAGCGTGCCGAGGGTGACGATCAGCGCGGGGATCCGCCCGTGCGCGACGAGCAGGCCGTTGAGCAGACCCCACCCCAGCCCCGACAGTACCGCCGCCGCCGCCCCCATCAGCAGCGAGCCGGTGGCCTCGGCCGTCAGAGCGGCGGCCACGGCCGAGAAGACCAGCACGCCGCCGACCGACAGGTCGATCCCGGCGGTGATGATCACGTAGGTCATGCCGGTGGCCAGGAGCAGGAGGATGGCGGCGTCGCTGACCAGGTTCAGGAGGTTGAAGGGGGTGGCGAAGCTGCCGGGCCGCAGGAGGGCGAAGGCGGCGAGCAGGCCCGCGAGCACGAGCCCGATCCAGAACACCTGCGCCGACAGCAGCCGTCCGCTCATCCGAGTGCTCCCGTCATCGCGCCGACCAGTTCTTCCATGGAGACCTGCGCGGTGGCGAAGCGGGCCACCCTGCGGCCGAGCCTGAGCACCTCGACCCGGTCGGAGACGGCCTTGACGTCCTGCATGTTGTGGCTGATCAGCAGCACGCTCACGCCGGAGTCGCGCACGCCGCGGATGAGGTCGAGCACGCGGCGGGTCTGGACGACGCCGAGCGCGGCGGTCGGCTCGTCCATGAACACCACGCGGCGCGCCCAGGTGACCGCCCTGGCCACGGCGACGCCCTGCCGCTGGCCGCCGGAGAGCGTGGAGACCGGCGCGTCCTGCGACTTCAGCTCGACCCCGAGGCGCTCGCAGGCCTGCCGGGCGCGCTCGCGCATGGCGGCGTCGTCGAGCAGCCCGAGGCGGCCGAGCAGGCCGGGCCTGAGCAGTTCGCGGCCGAGGAAGAAGTTGGCCGCGGGGGTGAGGTCGGCGCAGAGGGCGAGGTCCTGGTAGACGGTCTCGATCCCGGCGGCCCTGGCGTCCTCGGCGGAGGAGAAGGCCACGGGCCCGCCGTCGAGCAGGATCTCGCCGTCGTCGGGCGGTTCGACCCCGGACAGGATCTTGGCGAGGGTCGACTTGCCCGCGCCGTTGTCCCCGATCAGCGCGACGACCTCGCCGGGCGGCAGCGCGAGGTCGGCTCCGCGCAGCGCCTCCACGTGGCCGTAGCTCTTGACGATGCCGCGGGCTTCGAGCAGCGGTCCGGCCATAGATCTATCAAGAGCGGGGTTGACATCGTTGTCAACCCCCGATCAAGAACAGTCGTGGAGGCCGTCCTGGCCATGCACGGCCGTGCAGTTCTCCTGGACCCACGCGGTGGCCTGGCCACTTCCTCTGCCGCCGCCGGTCATCACGTAGCGCAGGCGGCCTGAGGAGGTCAGCTCCTCCAGGCGCGCGGTGGTCATGGCCGGGTCGGCGCCGGTGAAGCCGCCCATGGCGATGACCGGCTCGCCGGTGGACAGGATCAGCGAGGCGGCCTGCTGCGCGCTGCCCACCGCGACCAGCCAGTCGGCGTTCCCCCGGTTGGCCTCCAGGAAGGTGACCAGCTCAGCACTGACCTCCCGCCCACCAGGACCCCCGGAAAGGCCCGGGTTCCCGGAAGAGCCCGGAGTGCCGGAGAAGCCGGGGGTGCGGGAAAAGCCGGGGGTGCCGGAGAAGCCGGGAGTGTCGCCGGGCGACCGGTCTCCTGCGGGCGGGGCCTCTCCGGCGGGCTGGCGGCCGCCCGGCTGGCCCATCGGGCCGCCGCCGAAGCCGCGGCGGCCGTTGTCGGGTCCCGCGGTCGGGTTGGTGCCGTTCACCGGGGACTGCAGCGGCGTGACCGCGTACGCCGCCGGTCCGGCCAGGCCCGCGACCAGGGCCAGGACCAGCCCGGCGACGGTGATCGCGGCGCCGCGCCGTACCCGGGCCAGGATCAGCGTGAGCCCGGCCAGAGCGGTGGTCCCGAGCACGGCCCAGGCCAGCCACGGCGCCCACTCCGGCGTACGGCGCAGCACCGCGAACGCCCACCCCCCGGTCACCACCACGGCCACCGGCAGCACCCAGCCCAGCACCCGCGCCTCCCGGTAGGCCCGCCACATGAGCACCCCGCCCATCCCGCTCAGCGCCGCCACCGCCGGAGCCATGGCGGTGCTGTAGTAGGGGTGGAAGGTGCCGCTGGAGAAGCTGAAGACCACGACGTGCACGGCCAGCCAGCCGCCCCACACCAGCCACGGCCCCCACGCCCACGCCTGCCCCGACCTCCTGGCCCGCACCCCGGCCACGGTCGCGAGGAGCAGGGCGATCGCGCAGAACGGCAGCAGCCACGAGATCTGTCCGGCCATCACGTCGTTGAACAGCCGCCCGGCCCCGGACTCCCCGCCGAACGAGGGCCCGCCGGCCCGCCCGCCACCCTGGCCGAAGATCCGGCCGAGGCCGTTGTAGCCGATGACCAGGTCCCGGACCGAGTTGTCGGTGGATCCGCCGACGTAGGGGCGCGAGCCGGTGGGCCACAGGTCGACGATCGCCATCCACCAGCCGCTCGACACCACGAGCACCGCACCGGCGGCCAGCAGGTGGCCGAGCCGCCTGACCACGGTGGCGCGGGCGCAGAACAGGTAGGCGAGGGCGAAGGCGGGCAGCACCAGGTACGCCTGGAGCATCTTGGTGTTGAACCCGAGGCCCACGAAGACCGCGCAGAGCAGCAGCCAGCGGGGACGCCCGGTGCGCAGCGCCTCCAGGCAGAACCAGGCGGCCACGGTGAGCAGCAGGACCAGGAGCGTGTCCGGGTTGTTGTCGCGGTTGATGGCCACGGTGATCGGGGTCAGCGTCATCGCGAGGGCCGCGATGAGCCCGGCCGCCTCCGCCCGCCGCTCACCGAAATATGCGGACATGTTGCGGCGTACCGCCGAGTAGACCACCGCGACCGCCGCCACGCCCGCCAGCGCCTGCGGCAGCAGCATGCTCCACGTCGAGAACCCGAAGATCCGCGCCGACAGCGCCATCACCCACAGCGCCAGCGGCGGCTTGTCCACGGTGATGAACGACCCGGCGTCCAGCGCGCCGAAGAAGAACGCCTTCCAGCTCTGGGTGGCCGACAGGACGGCGGCCGAGTAGTAGGTGTTGGCCATCCCGCTCAGCGCCCACGTGTACAGGACCAGGGCGACGGCGAGCACCCCGGCCAGCGCCCAGCGCGCCCGCGTCATCGGCTCACCCTGCGCGGGTTGAACACCCACACGCGCAGCAGCAGGAAGCGCACCAGGGTGGCCAGCGCGTTCGCCAGCACGACCGCGGCCAGCTCGACGCCGTGCGAGACGCCACCGGGCAGCAGCGCGAGCCCGCCGGTGGTGAGCGCCAGCCCCACGAGGAAGGCGATCAGGCCCTCGAACTGGTGCCGTACGACGCCGGCCGGGCCGCTGATCCCGAACGTGAAGCGCCGGTTGGCCGCGGTGTTGGCCACGGCGGTGACCAGCAGAGCGATCGCATTGGCCGGCATGGGCGCGAGCGCCCCGCGCAGCAGCGTATACAGCCCGAGGTAGGCCAGCGTGCTGACGACGCCCACGATCGCGAAGCGGGGCAGCTGCCTGGCCAGCCCGCGCGGCACCTCCCGCGACGGGATCGGCGCGCGCAGCGCGTGGGCGCGGGCCAGCCTGGCCATGCCGCGCAGGTCGTCCAGCGCGGTGCGCACGACGTCGACCCTGCTGTCCGGGTCGTCGACCCAGTCGACCGGCACCTCGTGGATGCGCAGCCCGTGCCGCTGCGCCAGCAGGAGCAGTTCGGTGTCGAAGAACCACTGCTCGTCCTCGACCGCGGGCAGCAGCGCCTGCGCCACCTCGGTACGCACCGCCTTGAAGCCGCACTGGGCGTCGGTGAAGCGGGCGCCGAGCAGGGCGTGCAGGAGCAGGTTGTAGCAGCGGGAGATGACCTCACGCTTGGGCCCGCGCTCCACGCGCGCCGCCGGTGCCAGCCGGGTGCCGATGGCCAGGTCGCTGTGACCCGACAGCAGCGGCGCGACCAGCGGCAGGAAGGCGTCCAGGTCCGTGGACAGGTCCACGTCCATGTAGCTGACGACGTCCGCCTCGCTCCGCGACCACACCTGGCGCAGCGCCCGGCCGCGCCCCTTCTCCTCCAGGTGTACGGCCCGCACGTGCGGCAGCTCGGCCGCCAGCTCCCCGGCCAGCGGCCAGGTGCCGTCCGTGCTGGCGTTGTCGGCGATCGTGATGCGGAAGCCGTACGGGAAGGTGGCCAGCAGATAGTCGTGCAGCCGGGTCACGCTCGCGCGCAGGGCGCGCTGCTCGTTGTGGACCGGGACGACCACCTCGACCAGCCGCGTCTTGATGGATGTTGGCATGCTCCCAGGTCACCGGCCCGGTCTTTAGCCGGACTTAGCCGATGATGAGAGTGGGGTGAGACTTCCCGGCAGCCGCACGGTGGCGATCACTCCGCCGCCCTGCGCGTTGTCCAGCCGGACGCTCCCGCCCGCCTCGGCCACCGCCTGCGCCACGATCGCCAGCCCCAGCCCCGAGCCGGGCAGCGCGCGGGCCGACGGGGAGCGCCAGAACCGCTCGAAGACGTGCGGCAGCTCCTCGCGCGGGATGCCGGGCCCGTGGTCGCGCACGGTCAGCACGCCTCCGCGCAGCATCACCTCGATGCCGTTCTCGCTGAACTTGCGGGCGTTGTCGATGAGGTTGAGCACCGCCCGTTCCAGCGAGGCGGCGTTGCCGACGGTGTACCACTGGCCGAGGTCGGTGCTCAGCTCCGCGCCGCGCAGCCTGGCCCGCTCGGCGGCGGCCTTCACCACCTCGTGCAGGGCCAGCTCCACGTGCGGTTCGTGGTCGGTGTCGCCCCTGGCCAGCATGAGCAGGTCGCCCACCAGCGCCGACAGCTCGGCGAACTGGGCCTTCACGTTGACCAGCAGCCGCTCCTTGGCGGCCGGGTCGAGCTGCCTGCCGGTCTGCTCGCTGCGCAGCAGCAGGTCGATGTTGGTGCGCAGCGTGGTCAGCGGGGTGCGCAGCTCGTGGCCGGCGTCGGCGACGAGCTGGCGCTGGCGGTCGCGGGAACCGGCCAGGGCGGCGGTCATCGCGTTGAAGGAGGCGCTCAGGCGGGCGATCTCGTCGTCGCCCTTGACCGGGATGGAGGTGTCGAGGTCCTCGGTGGTGGCGATGTGCTCGACGGCCCTGGTCAGCTCGCCTACCGGGCGCAGGGCCGTACGGGAGACGAACAGGCCCGCCGAGGCGGCGCCGAGCACGCCGAGGCCGGCCACGCCCGCGAGCAGGGCGGCCAGGGTGTTGAGGGAGTTCTGCAGGCGGTCGAGGCGGCGGGCGCTCATGACCGCCACGCCGGGCGCGACCCACTTGGTGGCGACGCGGACCTGCGCGCCGTCGCTGGTGGTGCTCGTGTGCAGGCATTGGCCGCCGGAGCGTGCCACGCGCAGGTCGTCCTCGGTCACGTGGATCGGTGTGCCGAACGAGCAGGTCGGGCTCCCGTCGGCGTAGATGATCTGCTCGGAGTACGGCGGCACGTAGGCGTCCGAACGCGGCGGCTCGGTCGAGCACCTGACCAGGAGCTTGCTCACGTCGGGCCGCTTGCCCGGCGGGCCCTCCAGCTCGTGGTCGAGCTGGTTGAGCAGTTCCATGCGCACGATGGAGAAGCACAGGACCGCCGAGAGCGCGACCGCCAGCGCCACCGCAGCCGTGACCAGCAACGTCATCCGGGCGCGCAGGCTGCTCCATCTCACGGCGCGTTCCGCAGCACGTAACCGACGCCGCGCACGGTGTGGATCAGCCGGGGCTCGCCGCCCGCCTCGGTCTTGCGCCGCAGGTACATCACGTAGACGTCGAGGGAGTTGGAGGTCGGCTCGAAGTCGAAGCCCCACACCTCGCCGAGGATCTGGTCGCGGGTCAGCACCTGGCGCGGGTGGCTGAGCAGCAGTTCGAGCAGCTGGTACTCGGTCCTGGTCAGGTCGAGCCTGCGGACGCCGCGGGTGACCTCGCGGGTGGCCGGGTCCATGCGCAGGTCGGCGTAGGCGAGCAGGCCGTCCTGCGGCACGGCGCCGAGCGCGCTGCGCCGCAGCAGCGCCCGTACCCTGGCCAGCAGCTCGTCCAGCTCGAACGGCTTGACCAGGTAGTCGTCCGCGCCCGCGTCCAGGCCGGAGACGCGGTCGCCGACGGCGTCACGGGCGGTCAGCATCAGCACCGGCACGTGGTTGCCGCCCTGCCGCAGCCGCCGGCACGCGGTCAGCCCGTCGAGCCTGGGCATCATGACGTCCAGCAGCACCGCGTCGTACGCCTCGCGGGCCAGCTGCTCCAGCGCGGCCTGCCCGTCCACGGCCGTGGCCACCTGGTAGCCCTCGAACTCCAGGCTCGACTGCAGCGCCTCGCGCAGCGCCGGCTCGTCGTCCACCACCAGGAGTCGCATGGGCTCACTCATGAGCCAACGCTATGCCGCCATCATGAGAACTCGCTGAAGGACATGTCGGTCAGGTCAGCAGCGACATCGCGGCGTTGTGGCCGGGGATGCCGCTGACCCCGCCGCCGCGCCGCGCCCCGGCCCCGCACAGCAGCAGCCTCGGGTGCCCAGTCTCGACGCCCCAGCCGCCCTCGTCGGCGTAGGGCCAGCTCAGGTCGCGGTGGAAGATGTGCCCGCCGGGCAGCCCGGCCTCGTTCTCCAGATCGACGGGCGTCTTGGCCTCCAGGCAGGGCTCGCCCGCCGGGGTGGTGGCCAGGCAGTCCTCGATGGGCTCGGCCAGCACGGAGTTGATCGAGCGGAGCGTGGCGTCCAGGGCCGCGCGCCGCGACTTCTCCGGGTCGTCGCGGAAGAGGCGGGCGGGCATGTGCAGCCCGAACAACGTCATCGTCTCCCCGTCCTGGCCGAGGATGGACCGGTCGGTCAGCGAGTGGCAGTAGACCTCCGCGGGCGGCAGCGCCGGGATCTCGCCCCGCGCCGCCTGGGCGAAGGCCCGCGCGAGCTGCTCCTGGCTCTCGTTGATGTGGAAGGTGCCGCTGAAGGCCGCGTACGGTTCCACGCCGGTGTCCTTGAGCCGCGGCAGCCGCCGCAGCACCATGTTGACCTTGAGCTGGGCTCCCTCCGGCGTCTCCGGCTCGCGTCCCAGCAGCCGATCCAGTACGGCCGGCGGCACGTTGGCCAGCACCCGCTCCGCGGACACCACGTGCTCGGCCTCCCCCAGCCGGAAGCTCACCTCCCCGGCCTCCGGGTCGATCCCGATCACCTCGGCCCCGGTCCTGATCTGCGCCCCGGCCTCGCGGGCCGACGTGGCCAGCGCGCCGGACACCGCGCCCATGCCGCCGACGGGGACGTTCCACTCCCCGGTCCCGTCCCCGATCACGTGGTAGAGGAAGCACCGGTTGGCCAGCAGGTCGGCGGCGGGGTCGGCGAACGTGCCGATGAGCGCGTCGGTGAGCACCACGCCGCGCACGGTGTCGTCGCGGAAGCGCGCCTCCACCGCCCGCCCGATCGGCTCGGCGAACATCTCCCCCCAGGCCCGCGCCCCGACCAGCCGCTCGACCTCGCGCGCCGCGGGCAGCGGCCCGAGCAGCGTGGGCGCCAGCACCCGCGCCACCTCGGCGGTCATCTCGTAGAACTCCCGCCAGGCCCGGTAGTCCCGCGCGCCGCCGGTGACGGCGCGGAAGGACTCCTCGGTACGGCCGGCGTCCTCGTTGTCCACGAGCAGCCCCGTCCGCCCGACCGGCGTGTAGGAGGCGTAACGCCGCCGCCGGAGCTCGACCCGCAGGCCCAGATCCATGACGATCTTCGTCGGCAGGAGGCTGACCAGGTAGGAGTAGCGCGACAGCCGCGCCTCGACCCCGGGAAAGGCCTGGGCCGAGATGGCCAGCCCGCCGACGTGGGCGAGCCGTTCGAGGACGAGCACCCGGCGACCGGCGCGGGCGAGATAGGCGGCGGCGACGAGCCCGTTGTGCCCGGCGCCCACGATGACGGCGTCATAACGCATGAAAGGTCCTTAAGCAGGAGACAAGGATGGGACGGCACGAAAGACGCCCCGCTACAGCCCCGTCTGCCAGTGCGGCTCCGGCCGCAGCAGTTCCTCCCTGGACACCATGCCCGGGACCTTACCCGTCACGGATCGGTCAATACCACCTCCACATATCTGCGATCCGGCGTGACCGCGACCACCTGAACCTTCAGCACGGTGTCCACCGCGTACTCCGTGGGCAGGCTCGCCCCCACCCCGGCGGTGCCCTCGAACCAGACCGGGTTCTGCTCGCCGTGCCAGGCCAGCACGGGGCGGCGGCCGATGGAGTGCACGACCACCGCCGGCTGGATCGCCGCGTCCTGGCCGAAGCGGGCGCGGTACTCGACGGTGATCTCGCCCTGGCTGGTCGGGACGACCGCGAGCACGGGGTCGTGCAGGTTCGCCTGGCCGAAGGCGGCCAGGCGGATGCGCGGGGAGGTGGACAGGTCCGGGCGGAGCACGCTGCTGGAGGCGGCGAACTCCGGCACGTACCGGTAGAGGGCGGCCGGCGACAGGTTGCGGTCGCTGCGGAAGAAGCCGGGCGAGATCACGGTGACGCCGACGAACGCGGGCGGCGTCGGGACCGCGCGGTCCTGCACGCCGGTGAAGCCCATGACCGAGTAGTCGTCGTGGTAGACGTAGTCGCCGCAGGGGCCGAAGGCGTGCTCGAAGCCGATCACGTGGCCGATCTCGTGGTCGTAGAAGGACAGGAACCCGCCCTGGTCGAGGACGGCGGCGCCGCCGATGGCCCCGGAGTTGCACGGCGGCGGATGCATGAACACGACCACGCGGTCCACGCCGTCGAAGCTGACGCCGTCGCGCTCGGCCTGCGCGCGGGTCTGGTTGACCATGCCGCCGCGGTCGTCGCGGTTGCCGACCTGCGAGATGCCGGTCAGCACCCGCCACGGCTCCACGCTGAAGCGCAGTTCGCGCAGCCGCAGGGTCGAGGCCGACCAGAAGTCGAGCATGCTCCAGCCGTTCGGCGCGTCGAGGACCTCGCGCAGCGCCGCGTCCGGCCAGACGGGGTGGACGTTGGCGTCGGGGGCGTTAGTCGCCCACGTGTAGCGCAGCACCTTCACGTTGAGTGGCCGCGTGTGCGTGCCGGTACGGCGCAGCAGTTCGCGCACCGACACCTGGCCCGGCAGTCCCGCCTCGCGCCCCAGGGCGCGCACGCTGATCGGCAGCGACCGGACCGCCTTGCTCAGTCGGACGGAGAGCATGGCATTCCTCCAGCGGAGTCAGCGGAGTCAGCGGGGTCAGCGGAGCAGGACGAGGATCGGGATCAGCCCGATGCCCCGGTCGAGCGCGGACATGGCCTTGCCGATCACGGCGCCGAAGGACCGGCCGGGGTCGAGCGCCTTCATCGCGTGGCCGGGCGTGTCGGAGGTGGTGAGCAGGTCGCCGACGCCGACGGGGGCGTAGGAGGCGTCGACCCGGCAGTAGACCTTGCCGACGAGCGCGAGCGGGTAGCGTCCCGCGCGCTGGTCGCGGTGGTCGAGGATGACGCCGGGACGGTAGTCCCCCGCCCCCGAGACCACTCCGGCGACCTTGGAGTCGTAGGCGCTGGTGCTCATCCGCACCCGGTCGATCCCGTCGAGCACGACGACCGTGCCGGGCACGACCTCATCGGTCTCGGTTTCCGCGAGCGAGAAATTCTCGGCCAGATCGGCTCCGGTGAGTAGGACGTCGCCGGTGACGATGACATTTCCCTTGAAGAATCCGGCGGGGCCGACGCCGCGATGGTCGGCGTAGAGCGCGGCACCGGTACTGTCCGCATTGAGATTATAGGCGGCGATAGCCGCGGTATTAGGGGAATTGGTCTCGGCGTGAACGGCTTCATAAGCCTCACTTCTGGCGTCCACCGCCGCGCCGATCCCGGTCCTGACGAACACACCGGGCCCGCGCCCGCGGTTCTCCGCGAACAGGGTCGCCCCGGTCCCTTCGGCGTTGAGGTTGTATCCGGCTATGGCCGCGTTCTGCGGAGAATTGGTGGTCGCGTGCACCCCGTCGAATTCCTGGCTGATGCCGTGAACTCCGGGGCCGCTCTTACTGGTGCCTTTTACCGCGGCTTCGCCGGGGCGCGAGGTCTCGCCGTTCAACGCAGGCATTGGGGGGCCTTTCATCGGACGCCTGGGTTCTTCAATATGTCACCCGGTCATCCGGCCAGCCAGGCGATAATCACCTTACTCGTTTATCAATTCGCCATTTAGCGGGATTTATAGACCAATTGGCCGGCTGACGGGGGCCGTGACGGTGGGGCATTTGTCCGACGTGAGAAGCGACCCCCACGATCGGCGCCCGCGCGCGTCGGCGGGTGGCGTGGGGGCGGCTTGCCGTAAGGGATGGGAGGGGTTGAGCGCCCTAAGGGATGGGTCACGGCCGGCTGGCGATGGAGAGGAGCGTGGCGGCGGGGGAGGGAAGCGTGCGGCCGCGGCGCCAGACCGCGCGCAGGCTGCGGACCAGGTTGAGGCCGGCCAGCGGCACCTCGACCAGCCGGCCGGTCGCGAGGTCGGCCTCGACGGCGTAGCCGCTCAGCACCGCGGGCGCCGCGCCCGCCGACGCCGCGCCCTTCACCGCCGAGTTCGAGCCGAGCTCCAGCCGGGGGCTGGCCTGGTGGAGGTCGCGGAAGGCCAGGTCGAGCGTCTCGCGCGTGCCCGAGCCAGGCTCGCGCACCACCAGCGGCGTCGCGGCCAGTTCCGCCCCCCGCAGCACGGTACGGCGGCGCGCCCACGGGTGCCCCGGCGCCACCACGACCACCAGCCGGTCGGTCCCGACCACGCGCGAGTCCAGCCCGTCGGGCACGTTCGGCCCCTCCACGAAGCCCAGCTCGACCGACCTCGGCGTCCCGTCCGCGCCGGCCAGGACCAGCGCGGCCACCTCGGCGGAGTTCACCACGTCGAGCCCCACCTGCACGTCCGGCTCGCGGTTCTGGAACTCGCCCAGCCACCGCGGCACCAGATACTCCGCCACCGTCATCGACGAGGCCACCCGCAGGTGCGCCGCCTCGCTGAGCCGCACGGCCGCCGCCGCGCGCATGAGCTCCTGCGCCGCCGACAGCACCTGCGAGGCCCAGCCGGCGACCATCTTCCCCTCCGCGGTCAGCGCCGACCCACGCGGCGTACGCTCCAGCAGCGGCAGCCCGAGCCGGCGTTCGAGCTGGGCGATGCGCTTGCTGGCCGACGGCTGGGCGATGCCCGCGGCGCGCGCGGCACGGCCCAGGCTGCCGAGCTCGCCCACGTCGACGAGGAGCTTCAGCGAGTCGAGATCCGGCAGCGCGCTCATAGCCTAAGGCTATGACCTGCCAGGCAATGCATGTCTACTGGGAGGTTCCGGACGGCCGGAGACTCGGATCATGGTCTCCCTCACCGTCACGCGCGCCTGGCCCCGCCTGCATCTGCCCGGCATCGCCCTGGCCGCGGCGGCGGTCGCGATGGCGCTGGTCGTGAGCCGGTTCCTGCCCGCGCTCAGCCCGGCGATCATCGCCGTGACGGCGGGGGCGGCCTTCCACAACCTCGGCTGGCTGCACGAGCGGCTGCGGCCCGGACTGCAGTTCGTCGCGAAGCGCGTGCTGCGGGTGGCGATCGTCCTGCTCGGCCTGCAGATCGCGCTGCCCCAGGTGCTCACGCTGGGCGCCCCGACACTGCTGATCGTGGCGGCGGCGACCGGCCTCACGTTCGTGCTCACGCCGCTGCTCGGACGGTGGCTGCGGGTCGCGCCCGGCACGGCCCTGCTCATCGCCGCGGGCGTGAGCATCTGCGGCGCCTCGGCCATCGCCGCCATGCATGAGAGCGCCGACTCCGACGACGACGACGTGGCCTCCGCCCTGGGTGTCATCACCGTGTACGGCACCGCCGCCATCGTGGCCGTCCCGCTGCTGGCCGGCTGGCTGGGACTGACGGGGCGCCAGCTCGGGGTGTGGGCCGGGGCGGCGGTGCACGAGGTGGCCCAGGTGGCCGCGATCGGCGCGGCCTCCGGCGCGGCGGTGCTGGGGGTGGCGATCACGGCCAAGCTGGCCCGCGTGGTCCTGCTCGCGCCCATGGTCGCGGCCACCACCCTGCGCGCCCAGGCCGGAGCCGCCTGCCGTACCCCTGCCGGGGCCTCCCTGCGCACCGAGACCGAGGCCGCTCTGCGGGCGAGGACCGGCGCCCGGCGGCCGCCGATCATGCCGTTGTTCGTGGCCGGGTTCCTGGCGATGGTGGTGGTGCGCAGCCTCGGCGTCCTGCCCGAGGCGCTGACCTCGGCGGTGCCGCCGGTGACGAGCGTGCTGCTGGCCGCCGCGCTCTTCGGCCTCGGCACCAACATCGACCTGCGGAAACTGGCCAAGGGCGGGCGGGCCGTACTGCTGGGCGGGATCTCCACCGCGCTGATCACCGGCATCTCGCTGGCAGGGGTGGCGCTCCTGGTGTGATCTCGGGTGGACGCGTCAGGGATCGCCCCGTAACGTGCTCACTTTGGAACAACATCAGGAAATAGACCGTTCCAAAGAGTGCCACGTCAAAGGTCCCACAAGGAGCACGTACCCGATCATGCGCACCACCGCCGACCCCATCCTCCAGCCCTCCGACGAGGTGTCCGCGGCCCTGGCCGGCGGTTCGCCCGTGGTCGCGCTGGAGTCCACGATCATCTCGCACGGCCTGCCCCAGCCCCGCAACCTGGAGGTGGCCAGAGAGCTCGAGGCGGTCGTCAGGGACGCGGGCGCGGTGCCGGCCACGATCGCGGTACTGGACGGCATTGCCAGGATCGGCCTGAACGAGGTCGAGCTGGAGCGCATCGCCACCGAATCCGGGCTGCGCAAGCTCGGCCAGCGTGACCTTCCGGTGGCCGCCGCGCTCAAGGCCAGCGGCGCCACCACCGTCTCGGCCACCTCGTTCCTGGCCGCGCGCGCGGGTATCCGGATCTTCGCCACGGGCGGGCTGGGCGGCGTCCACCGCGGCTGGACCGTGGAGCAGGACGAGTCGGCCGACCTCGACACTCTGGCCCGCACCCGGATCACGATCGTGTGCGCGGGCGTGAAGTCCATCCTCGACGTGCCCTCGACGCTGCAGCGGCTGGAGACGCGCGGCGTCACCGTCGCGGGCTACCGCACCGACACCTTCCCCGGCTTCTACCTCCACACCTCCGGCGAGCCGATCGACTGGCGCATCGACGCCCCCGAGCAGGCCGCCGCCATCATGCGCGGCCAGGACGCCTTCGGCGGCCCCGAGACCGCGCTGATCGTGGCCAACCCGGTGCCCGAGGACCGGCAGCTCGACCCGGCCCTGCACGACCGCGTGCTGGGCGAGGCGCTGGCCGCCGCCGAGCGCCAGGGCGTCACCGGCCAGGCGATCACCCCGTTCCTGCTCGACTACCTCGTGCGCGGCACCGGCGGCGCCTCCCTGGAGGCCAACCTCGCCGCCGTCCGCGGCAACGTCGCCCTCGCCTCTCGCATCGCCCTCGCCTGGGCCCAGTAATGGACGGCGGGACTGCCGGGGGCCTGCTCGTCATCGGCGACGTCGTCACCGACGTGGTGGCCGTGCACGGCACGCCGGTCGCCACCGGCACCGACACCGAGGCCGACATCGTGCTGCGCCCCGGCGGCTCGGGGGCCAACACCGCTTCCTGGGCCGCCCATCTGGGCGCGCCGACGGCCCTGCTGTCCCGCGTCGGCTACGACAGCAGCGAGTGGCACACGAACGAGCTGGTCAAGGCGGGTGTGCGCCCACTGCTCTCCGTCGACTCCGACCATCCGACCGCCGTGGTCATCGCGATGGTCGACCGTACGGGTGAGCGGTCCATGCTCACCAACCGCGGCGCCGGCGGCCGGATCTCCCCCGCCGACTGGTCGCCGTCGATGCTGGACGGCATCCGCCATCTCCATCTGTCCGGGTACACCTTTTTCGCGGATCAGGGGCTCCAACTTGCCCGAAATGTGATGGCGGAGGCGGCCGGCCGCGGCGTCTCGATCAGCATCGACCCCGCCTCCACCGGACCGCTGCGCGCCTTCGGCGTCGAACGGTTCCTGCGCGAGAGCGTCCCCGCCGGCCTCGTCATCCCCAACCGCGACGAGGCGCTGCTCCTCTCGGGCGCCGCCGCGCCGGAACGCGCCGCCGAACTGCTCAGCCGGAGGTACGGCACCGCGGTCGTGAAACTCGGCCCCGGCGGCGCGATCGCGGCCGTGGACGGGCGGATCGTGGCCACGGCCGAGGCGCTGCCGAGCGAGGCGGTGGACTCGACGGGAGCCGGTGACGCGTTCGCCGCCGGGTATCTCACGGCACGACTTTCCGGGGCCGGAGAAGGGGCCGCGTTGCGGGCAGGATGCCGTGCGGGTGCCGATTGTGTGGCCCTAGTGGGGGGCCGTCCACGGTACGGTTTGCAGTTGAACCATCTTTACCCTATTCACACCGATTGATAGCTTTCCGCGTAGGCTGCACCACCAGCCACATGCATCACTCTGGGGAGGATACGGTCCGCCGATGGACGTCGAGTCATCGATCTGCCTGAGCGACCTGGTCCCTGCCCTGCGCTGGAGCCGTCCTCAGCAGGTAGCGGAGATCTTGGCCGATCCTCGGCTGCCGGCAGGGTGGTGGAGCTCGCTGGCGTTGTCCCGGGCACTCGGCGCGACGGGCCTCGACTGGGTGTGCGAGCGGCTCGCCCGCCTCGCCTCGGCTCGATGGGACCATCTGTCCCTCGCCGACGTACTGCCCGCGCTGACCGTCCACCACGTGGACCCGACGCTGCCCGGCTGGCCGGAACCGACCCGCTCGGCGATCAACGGCCTGGGCGGGTGGCACCGGCTGCGCCGCCTGTGTCCGGGCGACCTGGCCACGCCCGGTACGCCGGGGGAAGCGGTGATCGGCTCGGTCTTCCGCGAGATCCTCGCCCAGATCCCGATCCAGACCGGCCCCCTCCCTGCCCATACCGGCCCCCTGCCCGTCCAGCCCGCCCCCGGTGCCATGTCCCGGCCGGGCGCTCCCCAGCCGGGCACCGCACCGTCCCACCCCGGAGCCACGCCCCACCCCGGAGCCGCGTCCCAGCCAGGCGCCACGCCCCACCCGGCCACCACGTCCCACCCGGGCGCCGCGCCTGCGCAACCAGGCGCCACGCCCTCCCAGCCGAGCAGCGCGCCCTCGCAGCCGGGCGCCCTGCCCGCCCGCTCAGGAGCCCCGGCGCAGCCGGGCGCCGCGCCCGCCCACCCGGGAGTTCCTTCACAACCGGGTGCCACGCCCACTCACTCGGGCGCCATGCCCGCACAGCCGGGCGCCGCGCAGCCAGGCACCTCACAGCCCGGTGGCGGTCAACCTGGTGGCGCGCCTTCCCACCCGGGTTCCGTACCCGGCGCTCCTTCTCGTGCCGGTGCGCCCGCGCAGGCCGCGTCACCCGCCGCGCCCGCGCCCGCCGACGGCCCGACCCGCCCGGTCGGTAGCACGCAGCCCTCCTCCGGAGCTCCATCGGTGCCAGGAGCGCCGGGAGGCACCGTGCCCGGCCGGGCACCAGCCGTCGGCCCCGGCCAGAACGCCGCACTCCCTGGCCAGAGCGGCGCCGGCCAAGGCGTCACGCCCCCCGGGCAAGCGGCTCCCGGTCAGGGCGGTCCCGGTCAGGCTGGTGCGCCACCGGCCGGTGCTCCGGGTTCCGCCGGCGCGCTGCCCCAGCGCCCGCCCGGCGCCCCGCTCCCGAGCCCCACCCCGGAACCGTCGGACACCGACCACGCCATGGTCCGCGTGGTGGACGGGCTGTTCCGCGGCATGGACCGCCTCGAACTGGCCGTGGCCACCCACCGCCTGTTCGCCGAGGACCCGGTCAGCCTGCGCACGCTGGCCCACAAGATGCTCGTCGAGCGCGACGTCCTGTCCCCGGCGCAGCGCATGGCCGAGGAACGTGTCCTGCACTGGCTGCGCTCGTCGGAGTCCGCGCCGGTGACCGGCCACATGTTCCGCCTCACCGAGTGGCTCGGCGCCGCCGCCACGCAGGAGCAGCTGATCGGCGCCGACCCGGCCCACCCGGTGATCGTCCCCTCGCTGCGCAGCCCGCTGTGGCGCGTGCTGGTCACGCTCATGCCCGACCGCCGCCTGCAGGACGGCTGGCTCGTCGTCGGCGACCTGCACGGCCTGCAGAACCGCACCCGCCAGCTCCTGGCCACGGCCCCGAACGACGCCGACCGCCACGAACTGCTCGAACAGCTCGGCATCCGCCGCCACTCCGCGCAGGCCTGGCTGGACGCCCTGCCGCCGGAGTCACCCCGCGCCCCGGCCGCCCCGGCCGCGGAACCGGCGCCACAGCAACCACTGCCCCGCCGTACCCCCGGAGCGAACGGGCACCATCACCGGGGCGGCACGCCGATCCCGGCCGCGCCCGCCGGGAACATCGACCCGTCGGCCGCGCTCGCGACGCTGTCGGCGCTGTCGGGCGGCCGCTCGCCGATGCTGGCCGGCACGCCCTCGACGCCGCCGCCCCCGCCGCCGAGCCCGACCTCGGATCCGCGCCGCTGGCAGCGCATCGAGGTCACGCCCGAGCACCTGCGCGGCGGCCCGGTGCCGGTGCCGGAGGGGTACGCGGCCCAGCTGGGCATGCGGCCCGGCACGCTGCTGTCGGTCACCGGACCGGGCGACAACGCGATCGTGCTGGTCTGGCAGGGGCACCAGCCGGTGTTCGACTCGCTGCAGCCGGTGCTCATGCGCCTCAACGCGCGCCCCGGCGACCAGGTCTACGTGACCGTCGACGGCTACCGGCTGGAGGCCCAGCTAACCGGCTGAGCCGTCGAACAGTCCCGTGCGGTGCGCGGTGGCGGCCGCCTCCCCGCGGGAGGAGACGCCCAGCTTGCCCAGGATGTTCGAGACGTGCACGCTGACGGTCTTGACCGAGATGAACAGCTCGCCGCCGATCTCCCGGTTGCTCTTGCCGTCGGTGAGCAGCCGCAGTACCTCCAGCTCGCGCGCGGTCAGCCCGAACTGCGGCCCCTGCGGCTCCGGCTCGTCGGCGACCGCGATGCGCGCCCGCCGCGCGAACGAGTCGAGCTCCGCCAGCAGCGTCCGCGCGCCCAACCGCTCGGCCCGCTCACGCGCCCTGGTCAGCCGCTCGGCCGCGTCCTTGCGCGCGCCCGCCGCGTGCGCGGCCCTGGCCGCCCCCGCCAGGGCCCTGGCCTCCTGGTACGGCTGCCGCAACCCGGCCCAGGCCTCGGCGGCCGCGTCCCAGGCGACCAGATCGTCGGCCGCCCCCGCGATCGCGTTGAACGTCAGCCGCTCCGCCTCCTGCAGCACGCCCTCGGCCGTCATCCACCGCGCCTGCGCCTTGGCCTCCTCCAGCACCGCGCCGCCCAGGAGCGCGCACGGGATGAGCACCGGCCAGGCGTAGCGGGGGCTGGCGGCCAGATCCTGCTCCCGCAGCACCCGCATGGCAGCCTCCGCCGCCTCCTCCATCCGCCCCCGCGCGGTGTGCAGGTCGATCTCGCGGGCGGCGACGGGCAGCATGTGCTGGTCGCGGTAGATGGTGCGCTTGATCACGCTCTGCTGGGCAGCGAACATCGCCTCGGCCTTGTCGAGGTCGCCGCGCCACAAGGCGATGTCGCCGACGAACCCCTGCAGGCTCGCCCGGTACGGCGCGGGCGGCGCCAGATCCAGCGCGTGCTCGATCACTTCCAGCGCCTCGTCCCAGCGGCCCAGCGAGACCAGCGGCTCGGCCAGGTTGATCGCCAGGAACGTGCCCGAGGTGCGGGCCAGGCCGTACTCCTCGGCGTCGGCGATGCCGCGGCGGGCCACCTTGACCGCCTCCTCGTGCCAGCCGGCGCCCTCCAGCCGGTCGGACTCGGAGATCGCGGTGCGCATCAGCGCGTTGTAGGCCTTGTCGCCCATGGCGATCTCGCGGGCCTCGGCGAACTTCACCAGCCCCGCCTCCACATCGCCGAACCTGAACCGGCCCCACGCCAGGGTCGTCAGCCCGTGTGCCTCGGTGGCGCCGTCGCCGACGGCACGGGCGATGCGTACCGCCTCCTCGGCGTAGGCGATCTTCTCCGGCCACATCTCGCGGGTGTTGCACATGCGCGCCAGCGACTCGGCGATCTGGGCGCGCAGCTTGGTGGGCGGCTCGGCGGGGACCAGCTTCGCCGCCGCCTGCAGATCCTCCAGGTTGCCCTTGCGGCCCAGGTCGTAGCGGAGCAGCCCGCGCAACCTGAGCAGCAGCGCGGTGCGCACCGGGTCGGTGACCGGGTCGACCTCCTCCAGCGCGGCGCTGGCCAGCGAGATGCCGCGGTCGAACTCCCCGGCGTTGAAGGCCACCGCGGCGGCGGCGCGCAGCACCTGCACGCGGTCGGCGCCGATGCGCTCGGCGGCGTCGGGGACCTTCGACCACAGTTCGAGCACGCGCGACAGCATCCGCAACTGCTCGTCGTAGGCGGCCGACTTGCGCGCGGCGGCCGCCGCCTTCCAGGCGCTGACCAGCCCCCACAGCGCGTCGTGCGCCGCGTGCCAGTGGTGGGCCAGCTCGATGGCGCCGCGCGGGGCGGGCAGGATCGCCAGGTCGCGTTCGAGCGCCTCGGCGAAGCGGGTGTGCAGCCGGGAGTGCTCGCCGGGCAGCAGGTCGTCGTGGAGCGCCTCGCGGATCAGCGCGTGGCGGAAGGCGTAGCCCTCGCCGTCCACCACCAGCACGTTGCCGGCGACGGCGGGCCGCAGGGAGCGCGAGAGCTCGCCGTCGTCGAGCCCGGTCACCGCGAGCAGCAGGTCGTGCTCGATGCGCTGGCCGCCGGCGCTGGCCACCCGCATGAGCTCCTGTGTCTCCTCCGGCAGCCGTTCAACGCTGGCCAGCAGAAGGTCGCGCAGCGACTCCGGCAGGCTGTCACCGCCGCCGCCCTCGCTCAGCAGCGCCTCCACGAACAATGGGTTGCCCTCGCTGCGGGCGTAGATCTCGTCGATGGCGACCGGAGACGGCTCGTGTTCGAGGATGCTCGCGGCCTGGGCGACGACCTGCTTGCGGGTGAGGCGGCCGAGTTCGATCCTGGTCACCCAGTCGACGCGGCCCAGCTCGGCCAGCAGGGGGCGTAGCGGATGGGTGCGGTGCAGTTCGTCGGTGCGGTAGGTCACGACGATGAGCAACGGCACGTCGGTGCGCTGGTAGCGCACGAGGAAGGAGAGCAGGTCGCGGGTGGAGCGGTCGGCCCAGTGGGCGTCCTCGATCACCATGAGCACCGGCCGCTGCTCCGCCAGGTGCTCCAGCAGGCCGAGCACCAGCTCGAACAGCCGGGCGCGCGCCTCGGCGCCGTCGCCGTCGGGCTCGCCGAAGTCGGGCAGCAGGCGGGCCAGGCCGCGCGTGTTGCCACCGGGCACCAGCGCGGACATGCCGTCGTGCCCGATGTCGCGCAGCAGCCGCCGCAGGACCGCGGTGAACGGCGCGAACGGCAGGCCGTCCGTGCCCAGTTCCAGGCAGTGCCCGACGAGCTGGCGGGCGTCACCGATGCGCTCGGCGAACTCCTTGATCAGGCGGGTCTTGCCGACGCCCGCCTCGCCGCCGACCAGCACGGTCGAGGCCGACCCGGACCGGGCGCGGGCCAGCGCACGACCGAGCGCGCCGAGTTCACTCGCGCGCCCGACGAACCGGGGGCTCACCGTATGGATGCTCACGCCCCATAGGATGCCACCTGACTAGGACAGAACGGTCACCTAAGAACCTTGCGGAAGAACGTCGCCGACTCCTCGTAGCCCAGAGCGGAGTAGAACTCGGGCGCCCGGCGGGTCGCCATGGCCACGTACCCCGCCTCGCGCTCGCGCGCCCAGCGCTCGAAATCCTCCAGCAGCGAGCGCCCGATGCCCTGGCGGCGCGAGCCGGTCTGCACCATGGCCTCCTCGACCCAGGCCACGGGCCCGTTCGCGAAGAGCGTCAAATGGACGAAGCCGAGCAGGTATCCGGTGACCCGCCCGCCGGCCACCGCCGCCAGCAGCAGCGCGTCCTCGTTGCGCAACAACTGCGGCAGGGCCACGTCGAACGCCTCGCGCTCCGGGCGGAACGTCATTCCGAACTCGCGGGCCAGCGCGAAGATCTCGTCCGCGTCGCCCTTCTCGGCCCGCCTGATTACAAGATCGTCAGATGTCACCCTGCGCACCCTACTTCACCGATGCCGATTTATTGCTCTGCAACCGGACAATCACGAATTGTGGTCAAGGCAGGGAGAATAGCGAACGCAGGGTGCTCTACACCACCACCCAGCGTCATAGATCGGAGAGGCCGAGCTGGCGGGCGATCAGCATGCGCTGGACCTCGCTGGTGCCCTCGCCGATCTCCAGGATCTTGGCGTCGCGGTAGAAGCGGCCGACCGGGAACTCGTTCATGAAGCCGTAGCCGCCGAAGATCTGGGTGGCCTCGCGGGAGTTGTCCATGGCGGCGTTGGAGGAGACGAGCTTGGCGATCGCCGCCTCCTTCTTGAACGGCCGGCCGGCCAGCATCCTCTCCGCCGCGTGGTAGTAGGCCAGGCGCGAGGTGTGGGTCCGCGCCTCCATGTCGGCGATCTTGAACTGGATCGCCTGGTAGTGGCCGATCGGGTGGCCGAAGGCCTGGCGTTCGCGGACGTAGCGCAGGCACTCGTCCACGCAGCCCTGGGCCAGGCCGACGCTGAGGGCGGCGATGGCGATGCGGCCCTCGTCGAGGGTCTGCAGGAACTGCGCGTAGCCACGGCCCCGCTCGCCCAGCAGGTTCTCCGCCGGGACCCGGCAGTCGGTGAAGGACAGCTCACGGGTGTCGGAGGCGTTCCAGCCGACCTTGGAGTACTTCTTCGAGACGGTGAAGCCGGGGGTGCCCGCCGGGACCAGGATCGTGGAGATCTCTTTCCTGCCGTCGCGCTCCCCGGTGATGGCGGCCACGCCGACGACGCCGGTGATGTCGGTGCCCGAGTTCGTGATGAACGCCTTGGTCCCGTTGATCACCCACTCGCCGCCGTCCAGGACGGCGGTGGTCCGCATGCCGCCCGGCACGTCGGAGCCGCCGCCGGGCTCGGTCAGGCCGAACGCGCCCAGCATCTCCCCGCCGGCCAGCTTGGGCAGCCAGGTGGCCTTCTGCTCGGCCGTACCGAAGCGATAGATCGGCATCGCGCCCAGCGAGACCGCGGCCTCCAGCGTGATCGACACGCTGGAGTCCACCCGCGCCAGCTCCTCCAGGGCCAGGCACAGCGCGAAGTAGTCGCCGCCCATGCCGCCGTGCTCCTCCGGCAGCGGCAGCCCGAACAGGCCCATCGCGCCCATCTGCCGGACGATGTCGTAGGGGAACTCCTCGCGCTCGTAGTAGTCGCCGATCACCGGCGCCACGACCTCGCGGGCGAACGCCCCGACGGTTTTGCGCAGCTCGGAATACTCGTCATTGAGCATGGCTAGTCCTTTGGGGATAGGGCCGTCTGGGATAGGGCCGTCTGGGATAGGGCCGTCTGGGATAGGGCTTGGACGACGCGGGACGGGCTCGGCCGGCCCAGCCGCTCGGCGAGCCAGACGCTTGTGGCGACCAGTTCGTCCAGGTTGAGCCCGGTCTCGATGCCGAGACCGTCGAGCATCCAGACCAGGTCCTCCGTGGCGAGGTTGCCGGTGGCCGAGCCGGCGAACGGGCAGCCGCCGATGCCGCCGGTCGAGGCGTCGACCACGGTGACGCCGGCCTTCAGCGCGGCCATCGTGTTGGCCAGGGCCTGGCCGTAGGTGTCGTGGAAGTGGACGGCCAGCCGTTCCGGCGAGCCGAACGCCTCGACCAGCGCGGTGGCGTGGCCGGGAGTGCCGACGCCGATGGTGTCGCCCAGCGACAGCTCGAAGCAGCCGAGGTCGAGCAGCCGCGTGCCGACGCCCACGACCTGCTCGATCGGGGTCGGGCCCTCCCACGGGTCGCCGAAGACCATCGAGACGTACGCCCGCACCCTGAGCCCGTGCTCCAGCGCCCCGGCGATCACCGGCTCGAACATCTCGAACTGCGACTCCAGGCCGCGGTTGAGGTTGCGATTGGCGAAGGTCTCGGTGGCGCTGGCGAAGACGGCGATCTCCTCGACACCGCTCTCCAGCGCCCGGTCGAGCCCCTTGAGGTTCGGCACCAGCACCGGATAGCGGATGCCGGGCCGGCGTTCGAGCATGGCCAGCAGCTCGCCGGAGTCGGCCAGCTGGGGCACCCATTTCGGGTGGACGAAGCTGGTCGTCTCGATCACCGTGTGCCCGGCGGCGGCGAGGCGGCCGATGAACTCGGCCTTCACCTCGACGGGGACGACCGCCTTCTCGTTCTGCAGGCCGTCGCGGGGGCCGACCTCGTAGACCGTGACCCGCTCCGGCAGGCCGTCCAGCTTGTGCATCACGCCTCCACCACGGCGAGGACCGCGTCCATGTCCACGGACTGGCCCGCCCGCACCGGGAGCTCGCGCACCACGCCGTCCACGGGCGCGGTGACGGTGTGCTCCATCTTCATCGCCTCCACGACGACCAGCGGCTGATCCTTGGTGACCTGGTCGCCGACGGCCGCCTTGACCAGCAGGACCGTGCCCGGCATCGGGCTGCGCACGACGCCGTCGCCGCCGCCCGCCGCGCCCGGCCGGTCGCCGGGGTCGCCGATGCAGTGCCTGGTCAGCGCCCACGCGCCGCCGTCGCGCCCGATCCACACGGTCTCGCCGTCGCGCGCGAACGTGTAGGAGGTGACCCGCCCGCCGAGCGTCAGCACGGCCCTCTCCCCAGCGACCCGCACCTTCGCCGGTACGGCTCCCGCACCCACGACCGACCCAGGCACGGCTTCCTTGTGCACGGCTTCGCGTTCAGCCGGTGGCTCCTCGGCGGCGCCGGGCAGCCGGATCTCCGCGGCGGTGGCGGGCAGGCCGCGTACGGCCACCTCGTGCACGCCCTCGCGGGACTCCAGCCGCAGCGTCGTCCAGGCCCGCTCGCCCACCCGCCAGCCGTCGGCCACGTCCCAAGGGTCGCGCCCGGCCGGAGCGCCGTGGAAGATCAGCGCCGCCGCGGCCAGCACGTCCGCCGGGGTCGCGGCGGACAGGTCCAGGCCGGGCAGGACGCGTTCCACCAGCCCGGTGTCCAGCTCGCCCGCCACCACCTCCGGCCGCGTCACCAGCGCCCGCAGGAACGGGATGTTGGTCGTCACGCCCAGCACCGTCGTGCGCCCGAGCGCCCGGTCGAGCGCCCTGAGCGCCTCCTCGCGCGTGGGCGCCCAGGCGACGACCTTGGACAGCATCGGGTCGAAGTCGCTGCCGACCACCGTGCCCGCCGCCAGCGAGGAGTCGACGCGTACGCCGGAGGGCTCCGCCAGCGCGAGTACCCGGCCGCCGGTGGGCAGGAAGCCCCTGGCCGGGTCCTCGGCGTACACGCGGGCCTCGACGGCGTGGCCGCGCAGCCGTACCTCATCCTGCGTGAACGTCAGCGGCTCGCCCGCGGCCACCCGCAGCTGCAACTCCACGAGGTCGACGTCCGTGACCAGCTCGGTGACGGGGTGTTCGACCTGGAGGCGGGTGTTCATCTCCATGAAGTGGTAGTCGCCGGTGGTGCCGTCGACGATGAACTCGACCGTGCCGGCGCCGGTGTAGCCGACCGAGCGGGCCGCCTCGGCCGCCGCCGCGCCCATGGCGGCGCGCGTCTGCGGGGTGACGAAGGGCGAGGGCGCCTCTTCGATGATCTTCTGGTGCCTGCGCTGGAGGCTGCACTCGCGCTCGCCCAGGTGCACGACGGCGCCGTGGGTGTCGGCGAGGACCTGGATCTCGATGTGCCTCGGGTTCTCGATGAAACGCTCGATGAGCAGGGTGCCGTCGCCGAAGGCGTTCACGGCGGTGCGGCGCGCCGACTCCAGCGCCTCGGGCAGTTCCGCGGCCGCGCGGACGAGCACCATGCCCTTGCCGCCGCCGCCGGCCGATGGCTTGATCAGCGCGGGGAAGGCGTTCCAGTCGCGCAGGTCGTCGGCGGGCTCGGCGCCGCCGGGCACCACGGGCACTCCGGCCGCGGCGACGGTGGCCTTGGCGCGGATCTTGTCGCCCATGGCCTCGATGGCCTCGGCGGGCGGGCCGATGAAGACCAGCCCCTCCTTGGCGCAGAGCCGGGCGAACTGCGCGTTCTCCGCGAGAAACCCATAGCCCGGGTGTACGGCTTGCGCGCCGATGTCTCGGGCGGCGGCCACGATGGCCCCCATGTCCAGATATTTCGGGACCTGGAGGGCGTGGTCCGCCTCGCGGACGTGCAGGGCGCCGGCGTCGGCCTCGGTGTAGACGGCGACGCTCGTGACGCCCATCGTGCGCAGGGTCCGGATGATCCGGACGGCGATCTCGCCGCGGTTGGCGATCAGAACGGTGGAGAACATCGTCACATCCTGAAGACGCCGTAGCCGATGGGTTCCAGCGGCGCGTTGGCCGCCGCCGAGAGTGCCAGCCCGAGCACGGTGCGGGTGTCGGCCGGGTCGATCACGCCGTCGTCCCAGAGCCTGGCGGTGGAGTAGTAGGGGTTGCCCTGGTCCTCGTACTGGGCGCGGATGGCGTCGGCGTCGGCGTTGCCCACGGTCGTGAGCACGTTGGCCGCCTGCTCGCCGCCCATGACCGAGATGCGGGCGTTCGGCCACATCCACAGGAACCGCGGCGAGTACGCCCGCCCCGCCATCGCGTAGTTCCCGGCGCCGAACGAGCCGCCGATGATCACCGTCAGCTTCGGCATCCGCGCGCACGAGACCGCGGTGACCATCTTGGCCCCGTGCTTGGCGATGCCGCCCGCCTCGTAGGCCTTGCCGACCATGAACCCGCTGATGTTCTGCAGGAACACCAGCGGCACCTGGCGCCGGTCGCACAGCTCGATGAAGTGGGCTCCCTTGAGCGCCGACTCGGCGAACAGGATGCCGTTGTTGGCGATGATCCCGACCGGGTGGCCGTGGATGTGGGCGAAACCGGTGACCAGCGTGTGCCCGTACTCGGCCTTGAACTCCTGGAAACGCGAGCCGTCCACGACCCGCCCGATGACCTCGCGCACGTCGTACGGCTGCCGCGTGTCCGCCGGCACGATGCCGTAGAGGTCGCGCGGGTCGAGCAGCGGCTCCTCCGGCTCGGCGCTGCCCCAGGGGCGGGGCGGCCGGGGGGCCAGGGTGGCGACGATGTCCCTGACGATGGCCAGCGCGTGGGCGTCGTCCTCGGCCAGGTGGTCGGTGACGCCGCTGGTCCGGGCGTGCAGGTCGCCGCCACCCAGTTCCTCCGCGGTGACCTCCTCGCCGGTGGCCGCCTTGACCAGCGGCGGGCCGCCCAGGAAGATCGTGCCCTGGTTGCGGACAATGACCGCCTCGTCGCTCATGGCCGGGACGTAGGCGCCGCCGGCCGTACAGGATCCGAGGACGGCGGCGATCTGCGGGATGCCGCGCGCGGACATCGTGGCCTGGTTGTAGAAGATGCGGCCGAAGTGTTCGCGGTCGGGGAAGACCTCGTCCTGTTTGGGGAGGAAGGCTCCGCCGGAGTCGACGAGGTAGACGCAGGGGAGGTTGTTGTGGAGCGCCACCTCCTGGGCGCGCAGGTGCTTCTTGACCGTCATCGGGTAGTACGTGCCGCCCTTGACCGTCGCGTCGTTGGCGACGATCACGCATTCGCGGCCCGAGACCCGGCCGATGCCGGTGATGATGCCCGCTGCGGGGGCCTGATCGTCGTAGAGCCCGTTGGCCGCCAGCGGCGACAGCTCCAGGAAGCGCGAACCCGGGTCGAGCAGCCCGTCCACGCGGTCGCGCGGCAGCAGTTTGCCGCGCTCCACATGGCGTTGCCGCGAGCGCTCGGGTCCGCCGAGCGCCGCGCGGGCGAGCCTGTCGCGCAACTCGGCGGCGAGCCGCTCGTTGAGGTCGGCGTTGGCCTTGAAAGCCTCGCCCCCGAGGTCGGCGACCGTTTTCAGCACCGGCCATTGAGTCATGCTGGAAAGGTTAGTCATCATTAACGTCTATGTCTAGAATGTGAGACATGAGCACTCCTACCCGCAGCCGAGGGGCCAGACGCGCCGAGATCCTCGACGCCGCCGCCCGGCTCTTCGCCGAACGCGGCTTCCACGGGGTCTCGATCGAGGAGCTCGGGGCCGCGGTGGGAGTGTCGGGCCCCGCCCTCTACAAGCACTTCAGCGGCAAGGAGGCGTTGCTGGCCGAGATGCTGCTGGGCATCAGCTCCCGGCTGCACAGCGGGGCCGGCGACCTGGTCACCGCCGCCGGGACGCCCGAGGAGGCGCTGTCCGCGCTGCTGCGCGGGCACATCGCCTTTTCGCTGCGGGAGCCGTACCTGATCACGGTGCACGACCGGGAGCTGGGCAACGTGCCCGAGCCGCAGCGGCGGCAGATCCGCCGCCTGCAGCGGCTGTACGTGGAGGAATGGGTCACCGTCCTGACCGAACTGCGGCCCGGCCGCCCCGCCGCCCGGCTGCGCGCGGCCACGCACGCCGTCTTCGGCCTGCTCAACTCCACCCCGCACAGCGCCGGCGACCTCCCCGCCGACGACACCGCCATCCTGCTGTACGAGCTCGCCCACACCGCCCTGGTTAACATCCCCTAACCGGACACCACCGCTCCGCCCGGCACGTTTCCCGGGCGCGCGTGGTCGCGGGATGCCCGGAGATCGCGGCACACTTCGCCTCCCTCGCCCCGCCTGGCCGCGGCCACCATGCCCGCGTTCGCCGAGGTCGTCACTCCGTCGCCCCGCGCGCTTTGCCGCACCCCCTGCCCGCCATGCGCCTTGCCTCTGGTTTCGGCCTCTCGCCTGCGGCGCGATCCGCCCTGGGTTTCGGCTGCCATGCGGCGCCTCTCCGCGGCCTGTCCGTGGTCGCCGCGTTCCCCCTTGCCCTGAGTGACCGGTAGTCGGCAAATTGCTTGCGGCTGCCAATTATCTAGATATATCTTTGAAGCATCTAGATAGTAGGAGGGTGATCATCGTGCAGGAGTCCGATGACTGGCCCGAGGCGTTCGCTCCCTTGGGCACCCCGTTTCACACGACGGGCCCGCCGATCCCCGTGACGGCCCCGCGCGTACGGCGGGGCGACGTGCGGGCGGCGTTGCTGGTGCTGATCCACGAGGGGCCGCGCAACGGCTACCAGATGATCCAGGACATCGCCGAGCGCAGCCGCGGCGTCTGGCGGCCCAGTCCCGGCTCGGTCTATCCGGCGCTCCAGCAGCTTGAGGACGAAGGCCTGGTCAGCGGTGGCGAGTCCGGCGGGAGCCGTACCTTCCAGCTCACCGAGCAGGGGCGTGAGCAGGCGGAGCGGCTGGCGACGGGAAGCGCGCCGTGGGACGAGGTCGCGCGCACGGTCCCCGAGGACCGGCACGAACTGCGGCTCCTGTGGGGGGCGCTGGGCGAGGCGTTCGTCCACCTGACCCACACGGCCAACGACCGGCAGGTCGCCGAGGCCAAGAAACTGCTCCGGCAGACGCGCAAGTCTGTGTTCCAAATCCTGGCGGAGGACTAGATGACATTAACTCCGGCGGTAGCCGTACAAGATCTGAAAAAGACCTATGGAAAGGTCGAAGCGGTCAAAGGCGTCAGCTTCGAGGTCCGGCCGGGAGAGGTGTTCGGCTTCCTCGGCCCGAACGGCGCCGGCAAGACCACGACCATCAGCATGCTCTGCACGCTGGTCAACCCCACCGGCGGCAGCGCCAGCGTCGCCGGTCACGACGTGGTCGGCGCCCGCGACGAGGTGCGGCGCAACATCGGGCTGGTGTTCCAGGACCCGACCCTCGACGGGTACCTGTCCGCGGAGCAGAATCTCCGCTTCCATGCCGAGCTGTACGGCGTGCCGCGCCACATCGTCGGCGACCGGATCCGCCAGGTCATGGAGATGGTGGCGCTCTGGGACCGCAAGGACGCCAAGGTCATGACGTTCTCCGGCGGAATGAAGCGGCGCCTGGAGATCGCCCGCGGCCTGCTCCACTCGCCCAGGGTGCTGTTCCTGGACGAGCCCACGGTCGGCCTCGACCCGCAGACCAGGGCGGCCATCTGGGGGTACATCAACAAGCTGCGCCTGAGTGAGGACATCACGATCTTCATGACGACGCACTACATGGAAGAAGCCGAGTACTGCGACCGCATCGCCATCATCGACCACGGCGAGATCGTCGTCGTCGACTCCCCCGAGGCGCTCAAGGCCAGCGTCGGCAAGGACCGCGTGCAGATCCACACCGGCGATGACGAACGTGCCATCACCGCGCTGCGCGAGCGGTTCGGGCTCGAGGCGACGGTGCACGAGGGGGCGGTGACGTTCGCGGTCGCCTCGGGCGAGGAGTTCGTGCCCCGGCTCTTCGCCGAACTCGGTCAGCCGATCAGGTCGGTGAGCGTGTCGCGGCCCTCGCTCGACGACGTCTTCATGTCCTACACCGGCTCCACCATCAGGGACGCCGAAGCCGACGACAAGAACGCCTGGATGAGAGCGATGGTGCGCCGATGACCACCGAAACCATCTCGGTCGTGGTGCCGGCCCGCAGCGCCGGGCACGACCTGCGCGCGGTCAAAGTGGTGCTCCACCGGGAGATGCTGCGCTTCCTCAGCGACCGTACGCGGATGTTGTCCATGCTGTTCCAGCCGGTGCT
Source organism: Nonomuraea sp. NPDC059007 (assembly GCF_042740555.1). Lineage (NCBI taxonomy): Bacteria > Bacillati > Actinomycetota > Actinomycetes > Streptosporangiales > Streptosporangiaceae > Nonomuraea > Nonomuraea sp. NPDC059007. The sequence continues at coordinate 270,862 of NZ_JBHYJD010000010.1, forward strand.
GTGGTTGTTCATCATGGGCACCGGGCTGGGGTCACTGGTGCAGGGCAGCATCCCCGGCGTCGACTATCGCACCTTCATGTATCCCGGGATGATCTCGATGACGGTCATCATGACCGGGATGTTCTCGGCCGGGTCGATCGTGTGGGACCGGGAGTTCGGCTTCCTGCGCGAGATGCTCGTCGCGCCGGTCTCCCGGGGCGCCATCGTGCTCGGGAAGTGCCTTGGCGGCGCCATCGTGGCCACCGCGCAGGGCGTCGTGATCCTCGCGATGGCGGGGCTGGTGGGCGTGCCGTACTCCGGGACGCTGATGGTGACGTTGCTGGCGGAGATGTTCCTGGCGGCGTTCACGATCACCGCGTTCGGGGTGATGCTGGCGGCGCGGATGAAGAACATGCAGACGTTCTTCGGGCTGATGCAGATGGCCATCATGCCGATGATGTTCCTGTCCGGGGCGATGTTCCCGCTGGCCAACCTGCCATCGTGGCTGCACGTCCTGACCGTGGTCAACCCGATGACGTACGCGGTGGACCCGATGCGGCAGGCCGTCTTCTCCCACCTTTCCGTGCCGCCGGAGGTGAACGCGATGCTGAACCCGGGCGTGCAGTGGTTCGGATGGCAGGTGCCGGTCCTCCTGGAGATCGGCGTCGTCGCCGGGCTGGGGGCGGCGTTGCTGGGGGTGGGGATCCTCCAGTTCCGGCGGGCCGACTGAGGCTCCATGCCGGATCGATATAGCACGCCGCGTTCTGTCGGTGACGGAGGGTATCTTTCCCGATGGCATCTTCGCCCCCCTCCCTTTCGAAGGAGACGCCTGTGCATGTCAGCGAGATCGACCTTCCGCTTCTGGAGCGGCGTGTCACTCTACTGGAAGGAGCTATATTCAGCGGCGTGCCTACGCTGAGCATCGCCGACCGGTTCGACGCGCTGCACACGCGCATCGACGAGACCGGCCGCAACATCATCGAGAAGATGGAAACGCGGTTCGACGCGGTCGACCTCAGGTTCGACGGCATCGACCAGAGGCTCGACGCCATGGACCTCCGGTTCGACGGCATCGACCAGCGGTTCGACACGCTGGAAGCAAGCATCAACGAGCGGTTCGAGAAGGTTGACCAACGGTTCGAGCAGATGGAAGACCGGATGACTCGGGTAGAGGGTCAGCTGGTCGATATCAAGGCCATGCTGATCAGTCTGGGTGCCAAGAACCCCAACTAGCCCGATTTCCTGATGCCCCGGGCTCGATGGTGGGCCCGGGGCGCCGGGGGGTCCTCCGGATGGGGGATGCCGGGTGGCGGGGTGGGGGATGCCGGGGGGCGCGACCGGACACGAGCATCGCCGTATGACAGCGATAACAGTGCGCGACCTGCGCAAGGCCTACGGCGGCACGGTGGCCGTGGACGGGGTGTCGTTCGAGGTCGCGCGGGGTGAGACGTTCGGCGTCATCGGGCGCAACGGGGCGGGGAAGACGACCACGGTCGAGTGCCTGGTCGGGCTGCGTAAGCAGGATGCGGGCAGCATCCGGGTCCTCGGGATCGATCCGGCGCGGCGGCGGGAGCTGGCCAGGAAGGTCGGGGTGCAACTGCAGGACAGCGCGCTGCCCGACCGGATCAAGGTGGGTGAGGCGCTCAGGCTGTTCGCCTCGTTCTACGCGCGGCCCGCCGACCCCAGGAAGATCATGGGTACCTGGGGACTGGACAAGCTCAGGAATCGTGCCTTCAGCGATCTTTCCGGAGGCCAGCGGCAACGGCTGCTGCTCGCGCTGGCCCTGGTGGGCGATCCCGAGCTGGTGGTGCTGGACGAGCTGACCACGGCCCTGGACCCGGTGGCCAGGCGCGAGACGTGGGATCTGGTCAGGGGCCTCAAGGCTGCGGGCACCACGATCGTGCTGGTCAGCCACTTCATGGACGAGGCGGAGGCGCTCTGCGACCGGGTGGCGGTCTTCCGCGACGGGCGGATCGCGGCGGTCGGGAGCCCGGCCGAGCTCATGGAACGGGCGGGCACGGCGTCGCTGGAGGGTGTGCTGTGAGGGCGTTCGTCCAGTTGTCGCTCAACGAGCTGAGGCTGCTGGCCCGCGATCCGGGCAGCCTGTTCTTCATGGTCGCCTTCCCGCTCATGCTGCTGGTGCTCAACAGCGGCAACAAGCGGCTGGAGATCTTCCTGCCCAGCTATATGGCGATGATCCTGGCGATCGGCGGCATCGCGGCGCTGCCGGGGATCGTGGCCACCTACCGGGAGCGCAAGGTGCTGCGGCGGCTGGCGGTCACGCCCATCTCGCCGGTCATGCTGCTGGGGGCGCAGGTCTCGGCCCAGGTGGTGATGGGGCTGGTCGGTTCGCTGGTGGTGATCGGGGCGGGCATGGTGGTCTTCGGGGTGGCTCCGCCGGCGCACCCGCTGCCGCTGGTGCTGGCGTTCGCGCTGAGCGCGCTGATGACCTGCGCGATCGGATTCGTGATCGCGGCGGTGGCGCCCCGGGCACGGACGGCAGATCTGCTCGGGCTCACGGTCATGTTCCCGATGATCTTCCTGGCCGGGGCGGCGATCCCGCGCGAGGGCCTGCCGGAGACCCTGCGGACGGTCGGGGACTACCTGCCGCTCACCCAGGCGGTGACGGCGATGCGGGAGGGCTGGTTCGGCACTCCGGCCGCGCCGCCGTTGCTGCTGCTCACGGGGATAATCATCGTATGTACGGCGATAGCCGCGTTCACGTTCAGGTGGGAATGAGCCGCTGGCTCCACGCTTTCCACCTTCTCTTCTACGCCTGCCTGACGTTCCCCACGGCCGTGGTCGCGCTCATGGGGACCGGTGGCGGCCGGCCGCTCACGCTGGGGCTGGCGGCGGCGATGGGGGTCTACTACTGGCTCTTCGTGGTCCGCAGGAGCGAGGACCTGGAACGCCTCAACCCCATGGCCTGGCACTTCCTGGTCCTGCTCTGCCTGCTCTTCCTCCTGCTGCGCCGCGAGCCGGTCTTCGAGCTGGTCCAGTTCGGCATGTGCCCGATGCCGTACGTGCTGCTGCCCGGCCGGTGGGGCTACGCCGGAGCGGTGACGCTGGTGCTGACCACGTTCGTGGCGAGCGGCCGGGTGACCGAGCTGGCGGTGAACCCGGGCGCGCTGGGCGGCCTGCTGGCCAACGCCGGGCTGGTCACGATCATGGGTCTGTTCGCGCACCACCTGGTCAAGGCCGGCGAGGTCGGGGTGCTGCGGGAGCGGGCCCGCCTGGCCAGGGAGATCCATGACACGCTGGCACAGGGGCTCAGCGGGATCATCACCCAGCTGGAGGCGGCGGAGCAGGCGATCGACGATCTGCCGGCCGTACGGCAGCGCATCGCCGTCGCCAAGCGGCTGGCCCGCGAGAACCTCGGCGAGGCGCGGCGCTCGGTGGACGCGCTGCGGCCCGAGCCGCTGAACCGGGCCACGATCGACTTCGCCCTCGGGGACGTGGCGGCGCGCTGGTCGTCGGCGAGCGGGGTGCCGGCCACGGTGGCGGTGGACGGGCCGCGCCGCCCGCTGGATCCGGAGGTGGAGGCGACGTTGCTGCGCGCCGCGCAGGAAGGGCTGGCCAACGCCGCCAAGCACGCGGGGGCGCGGCGGGTGGCCATCACGTTGTCGTACATGGAGGACGAAGTGACGCTGGACGTGCTGGACGACGGCGCCGGATTCGACGCGGACGCGGCGCCGGGCGGCGGTTACGGGCTGGCGGCGATGCGCGAGCGCGCGGCGGCGGTCGGCGGCACGGTGACGGTGGAATCGGCACCGGGAGAGGGGACGGCGCTGTGCGTGAGCATCCCGTCCGCCTGATGATCGTCGACGACCATCCGGTGGTGCGGGACGGCCTGCGCGGCATGTTCGACGGCCTGCCCGACATCACGGTGGTCGCCGCCGCGGCCGACGGCCGTGAGGCGCTCGCGCTGGCCAGGAGCACCGAGCCGGACGTCGTGCTCATGGACCTGCGGATGCCGAACCTGGACGGCGTCGGCGCGATCCGCCGCCTGCACGCGGCGCATCCCGCCACGAAGGTGATCGTGCTGACCACCTACGACACCGACGGCGACGTCAGCCGCGCGCTGGCCGAGGGCGTGGCGGGCTACCTGCTGAAGGACACGCCGCGCGAGGAACTGCACCGTGCGGTACGTACGGCCGCCGCGGGCGGCAGGGTGCTGTCCCCGGCGATCGCCGGGCATCTGATGGCCGGCAAGAGCCAGCAGCAGAAGGACCCGAGCCCGCGCGAGCTGGAGGTGCTGCGCCTGATCGCCAAGGGCGCGGGCAACAAAGAGGTCGCCAGGACGCTGCTGATCAGCGAGACGACGGTGAAGACGCATCTCAAGCACGTCTTCGCCAAGCTCGGCGTGGAGACCCGGGCGGCGGCGGTGGTCGCCGCGATCGAACGCGGCCTCCTGTAGAAACTCCAGAGGAAAGCGGAGGGCGCGGGCCCCCTGGATCGGAGGCCCGCGCCCGGGTGGTGCCGGCGGTTACCGCTTGACGCGCACGTAGTCGCTACGGCTGGTGTCGCCGTAGGCGTCGGAGTCGCCCGTGAAGACGAATCTCCAGGTGCCCGACTTCGAGGCCTTCACCTTGGTGTAGATGTTGCCACTGCTGTTGGACCAGGTGGCCTTGTAGTAGTACCACTTGCTGGAGCCCTTGGGCTTGAAGTACAGCCGGATCTTGGCTCGGTGGCCGTCCCAGCCGTCGTCGAGGATCTGCAGCTTGCCCTTGAACTTCAGGTACTTGCCGCGCTTGACGGGCTCGGGGTAGGCGTTGAACTTGATCAGCCTGCTGTCGGCCTTCTCCGGCGGCGGAGGCGGCGTGTGCCGCTCCACGCGGACCCAGTCGGCGTCGCTGGCCGAGCCCTGGATGCCGGAGGAGCCGCCGTACACGGCCCGCCACCAACCGGAGGTGTAGGCCCTGGCGTCGGCCCAGAAGCGGCCGTTGCGGCCGGTCACGTCGCTGGTCACGTGCTCCCAGCGCGAGGACCCGTGGGCCTTGAACTGGATGGCCACCCGCTGGCCGGGCAGGCCTTCCCAGCCCTCGACCTGCAGGTTGCCGCTGAGCGCGAGCCGGTCGCCCTTGTCCACGGGCTCGGGCGAGGCGTCGAAGCCGACGATCCGGCTGGACCGGTCGGCGGCCTTGACGTCCACGCGGTCGGTGTCGCTGACCGAGCCCCTGGCGGAGCCGGTCTTGTCGAACTCGGCCCGCCACCAGCCGGTGGACTCGGCCTTCACGCCGGTGGAGAACCAGCCGGAGCGGCTGGTGCCGGTCTTGGTGATGTGGCGGTAGGCGTCGGTCCCCTTCTCGCGGAAGGTGATCGTGACCTGCTGCCCGCCGTACCCCTTGCCCTCGGCGAGGAGACGGCCGGAGACCTTGATCGTCGAGCCCTTCGCCACCAGGTCGGGGCTGGCGTCGAAGTCGACGATCTTGGTGTCGAGTGCCTTCTTGACCTCGAACGAGCCGCGCGAGGAGCTCTCGCCGTCGCCGTGGGCGATGGCGAGGATGTTCCAGCGTCCGGCGCTCTTGGCGTCGAAGGACTTGGTGCCGGTCCACTTGGTCCACTCGCCGTGCGGCGCGGACTTGAGGTCGACCGGTGTGGGAACGCTGACGTCACCGGGCGCGCGGAGCTGGAGTTCAGCCTTGCCCGCGCCCTTCGTGGTGAAGCTGAACGTCGCCGTGACCGAGTCGTCGAACACGACGACCGGCGACGGACTGACGTCCACGTCGGAAATGCTGGGGGCCTTCGCCCCGGCCGATGCCGACGCCGGCGAGGCCAGAGCGATCGCTCCGGCTCCCATCGCGAGCGCGACGGCTACGGCGCGGATGCGTTGCGACATGCGGGTTTCCGTCCCTTCTGGAGTCCGCAAGTGGTCAACGCGGCATTGAGGGTGCCACGTGTTTCTCTCTAGTAGACGTTTAGGACGGGCAAAAGGTTCGTAAAGCTGACACGCCGTAACGAAACTGAGTCAGTTACACCGGTCCAGAACATGTCACCTCCCGACGAGGCGTCTGGGGGGCATAATCGGGCTTGTGGCGCGCGACACAGTTGAGACTCACTTCCTCGAAGCCGTAGCCGACCTCAAGATGGGCACTCCTCGTGATCCGTCGAGACCGGTCCGCGAAGGCAGCACGCTCAGCGGCCGGCTCTGTCTCGACCTGTACCGCCGCCAGCTCGACAGCCGGCTGCTCGACATCGCGGCCCGCTGGCTGCGCGAGCAGGACCAGGGCTTCTACACGATCGGCTCGGCCGGGCACGAGGGCAACGCCGCGCTGGCCGCCGCGCTGCGCGTCGACGACCCCGCCCTGCTGCACTACCGCTCCGGCGCGTTCTACCTCACGCGCTCGGCCCTGGCCGGGCGGCTGCCCGAGCAGGGCATCCGCGACGTGCTCCTGGGCCTGACCGCCGCGGCGGAGGAGCCGATCGCGGGCGGCAGGCACAAGGTGTTCGGGCACCCCGAGCTCGCGGTCATCCCGCAGACCTCGACGATCGCCAGCCATCTGCCCAGGGCCGTGGGTGTGGCCTTCGCCATCGAGCGGGCCCGCGCGCTCGACGTTCCCGCCGCGTGGGCCGGCGACGCGATCGCGGTGTGCAGCTTCGGCGACGCCTCCGTCAACCACGCCACCGCGCAGTCCGGCTTCAACACCGCCGCCTACGCCACCTACCAGGGCCAGGCGGTGCCGATCCTGTTCGTCTGCGAGGACAACGGCATCGGCATCAGCGTCCGTACGCCCAAGGGCTGGGTCGAGGCGGCGGCGAACCGGCCGGGCATCGAGTACTTCGCCGCCGACGGCTGCGACCTGGCCGCCGCCTACGACGCGGCCGCGCAGGCGGTGGCGCACGTGCGGGCCAACCGCTCCCCCGCCTTCCTGCACCTGTCGACGGTGCGGCTGATGGGTCACGCCGGCTCCGACGTCGAGGTCGCCTACCGCACCCAGCGCGAGATCCGCGCCGACATGGAGCGCGACCCGCTGCTGCGCAGCGCCGCGATGCTCGTCGAGGCGGGCCTCGTCACCCCCGACGAACTGCTCAAGTCGTACGAGTCCACGCGCGAGCACGTGCTGCGCATGGCGCTGGAGACCACGCGCAGCCCGCGGCTGTCCACGGCCGAGGAGGTCATGGCGCCCATCGCCCCGCGCAGCGAGGACGTGATCGCCAAGATCAGCCCGGTGGCGGCCGAGCCGTCGGTGCGCGAGAAGGCCTTCGCCGGCGCGCTGCCCGAGAACGACAAGGCGATGACGCTGTCGCAGGCGATCAACAGGACGCTCTCCGACGCGCTGGCCGTCTACCCGGAGATGATGGTCTTCGGCGAGGACGTCGCCAAGAAGGGCGGCGTCTACGGCGTCACCCGCGGCCTGCAGAAGCGCTTCGGCGCCGCCCGCGTCTTCGACACCCTCCTCGACGAGCAGGCCATCCTCGGCCTCGCGCTCGGCTCCGGCGTCGCCAAGCTGCTGCCGGTGCCCGAGATCCAGTACCTGGCCTACCTCCACAACGCGCTCGACCAGATCCGCGGCGAGGCCGCCACGCTCTCCTTCTTCTCCCGCGGCGCCTTCACCAACCCGATGGTCGTCCGCGTGGCCGGCTACGCCTACCAGAAGGGCTTCGGCGGCCACTTCCACAACGACAACGCCATCGGCGCGCTACGCGACATCCCCGGCCTGGTCATCGCCTCGCCCTCGCGGCCCGACGACGCCTCGGCGATGCTGCGCACGTGCCTGGCCGCGGCCCGTACCCAGGGCGCGGTCTGCGTCTTCCTGGAGCCGATCGCGCTCTACCACACGCGCGACCTGTTCGACGAGGGCGACGGCGGCTGGCTGGCCACGTACGCGCCGCCGACCCGCTGGTCCGACACGCACGTGCCGATCGGGCGGGCCCGCTCCTACGGCGACGGCCGCGACCTGACCATCGTCACCTACGGCAACGGCCTGCGGATGAGCCTGCGGGCCGCGGTCCGCCTCACCCAGGAGGGCTACAGCTGCCGCGTGCTGGACCTGCGGTGGTTGTCGCCGCTGCCGGTCGAGGACCTGGTGCGGGCGGCGGAGCTGACCGGCAAGGTGCTGATCGCCGACGAGACGCGCCGCTCGGGCAGCGTCTCGGAAGGCATCGTGGCCGAGCTGGTCGACGCCGGGTTCACCGGGCAGATCGCGCGGGTGACGTCCGCCGACAGCTTCATCCCGCTCGGCGAGGCGGCCGGCCACGTGCTGCTGTCGGAGGAGGAGATCGAGGCGGCCGCCCGCAAGCTGCTCAGCTAGGTCAGTACGGTGACGGCCCGCCGAACATCTCGGCCACCCGCGAGGCCAGCGTGACATCGCCCTCCACCCGCAGCCGCCCGGACATCAGCAGGTCGGCCGGGTTGACCGTACCGGCGAGGACGCGCAGCAGGTCGGCGGCGGGCATCGCGAGCACCAGAGCCGGATCGCCGGCGCGGCCCTGTGCCATCCTGGCCCGCGCGCCGCGCACGGTGATCGTCCAGGTGGCCGCCGGTTCGAGCCGGAACTCCAGCGTCCCCTGGAACCCGCCGGCCTTGGCCGGGTCGAAGGAGCGCGCCATCAGCCCGAACAGCAGCCGCTGTTGCCCCGGCCCGAACCACCGCTCCAGCTCCCGGTCCTCGCGCCCGCCGACGAAGCGGGCCAGCAGCCCCTGCCCGCCGCGCCGCGCCGCCTTGCGCGCCGCCCGCAGCCGCTGCCCCGCCCCGGCCGGCGCCCGCCGCCCGATCCGCGCGACCTCGGCGTCCTCCTCGATCCGGTACGGCCGCGCCATCACCCTGACCGGAGCCCGCCTGGCCAGCGCCGCCCCGATCGCGGGCGCCAGCCGTTCCGCCTTGGCCCGTTCCCGCTCCTCGCGCCCGTCGGCGAAGACCGGCAGGACCTTCTTGCCGAACAGCTCCAGGCTCTCGCAGATGTGCTCGTGCCGGTTCGGCCCCGCCTGCAGTACGAAGATCATCTGATCGACCCCCGCCTCCTCGTAGCGGCGGACCAGCTCGACGAGCTGCCCCGGGGTGCCGAGCGCCCCCGCCAGCGGATCGTCGCCGCGCGCCCCGAGCGAGGGCCGGCGGGCGGTGAAGTCGTCCCAGATGGAGCCCCGGCCCGGCTCGTGCCTGGACGGGCCGTAGTAGTGCGCGAGCGCGTAGGCGAAGAACCCGGCGCCGAGCGCGCCGCGCCGCCTGGCCTCTTCCGGGTCCTCGTGGCACATCATCGGCAGCACGACCGCGAGGTTGGCGTTGACCGCGAACCCGGCGGGCACGCACTCCTCGGAGGCCAGCAGCCGGTAGTAGTCGCGTGACCAGGTGGCCGCGTCCTCGGGGTGCACGAACGCGAACGACAGCGCACCGATCCCGTTGCGCGCGGCCAGCCGGATCGTCTCGCGCCGCGAGCAGGCCACCCAGAGCGGCGGGTGCGGCTTCTGCACGGGTTTGGGGATCACGTTGCGCGGCGGCATGCGGAGGTGGGGCGAATTCCATCCGGCGAACGGCTCCTCGGCGAACATGCGGGTGACGCAGTCGAGCGCGTCCTGCCACATCTCACGTTTGAGCTCGCGCGCCACCCCGAACCCGCCGAGCTCCGCGGCTGAGCTGGCCTCGCCGGTGCCGAAGTCCACGCGCCCGCCGGAGACCAGGTCCAGGGTGGCCACCCGCTCGGCCACCCTGGCAGGGTGGTTCACCTGCTGCGGGAGCTGGATGATGCCGTGGCCCAGGCGGATGTTCGTGGTGCGCTGGGAGGCGGCGGCCAGGAACACCTCCGGCGCCGCCGAGTGGGAGTACTCCTCCAGGAAGTGGTGCTCGACCTCCCAGACGTAGTCGAAGCCGACCCGGTCGGCGATCTCGATCTGGTCCAGGGCGTCGTTGTAGAGCCGCTGCTCGCTGTCCGGTTTCCAGGGCCGAGGCAGCTGGTGCTCGTAGAAGATTCCGAACCGCATTCTCGGACGGTAAGTGCGTTCTGACATCCTGTCCAGATCCGGACAGGGATCACAGCCACGGCCCGATCGACGGCGCGCCGGGCTCCGGCGCCGGGCCGCGGCCGGTCAGCCACGCGGCCAGCCGCGCGGCGCTCCCGCGCACCAGCGCGACCCGCTCGACCAGGTCACCCTCGTCCGGCCTGCCGCCGGGGTGGACGCGCCAGGTGCGCGCCCGGTCGAGTGGGACCAGCAGCAGCGCCGGGCCCTGGGGGCGGTTCTCCATGGCCGTGGTGACGTCGCTGAGCAGCGCGTCGACCATGCCCTCGGGGAAGTCGTCGAAGGACCCGCCGGCGCCGAGGTCCACGGCGTGGATCCACAGCTCGCGCGCCCGCATCCAGGGGACGTCGGAGGCGGGCACGATCTTGCCCTGCGCGGTGCGGACTTTGGTGTTCCACTGCAGGTCCGACAGGCCCGCCAGGTCCTCGCGCAGCTCACGGTCGCGGTCGGCCGACAGGGCCGCCAGCTCCGGCGCGGGGATGCGGGCCGTCTCCTCGATCTCCGCGTCGCGGGCCTCCCTGCTCGGGTACATCGCCCGCTCCTCGCCGGTCCTGGCCCAGTGGACCAGGCGGGACAGCGCCCGCGCGTTGCAGGCCACGTGCGCCACCACATGGCGGCGCCGCCATCCCGGCAGTTGCGAGGCCCCGTCCAGTCCCGCCTCGACGGCCGCGTCCACCTTGCGGGCGAAGTACTGGCCGCCCGCCTCCATCCACCCGAACTCACTCATGGACACCACGCTAGGACCACGCGCCCCGCGCGGTCCGGCAGACCCCTACAGCCAGTCGCGTCTCTTGAAGACGATGTACAGGATCAGGCACACCCCGGCCATCAGCACGACGGCGAACGGATAGCCCAGCGTCCAGTGGGTTTCCGGCATGAAGTCGAAGTTCATGCCGTAGATCGTGCCGACGAGCGTCGGGGCGAAGAGAATGGCGGCCCAGGCGGAGATCTTCTTGACCTCCTCGCCCTGCCGGATGCTGGCCTCGGTCATCTTGGCCATCTCGGCGTTCTGGGCCTGCGTGACCAGGGTCGAGTTGATCACCAGGATGTCCTGGAGCATCTGGCGGAAGGCGGCCACGCGCTCGGTCACCGTGATCGCGTGGTCGGCGACGTCGCGCAGGTAGCTCTGGAGCTCCTCGTTCACGCCGTACTTGGTGGCGCCGGCGATGAAGCCGTCGATCATCTTCAGCAGCGGCGCGGTCGCCCGCTGGAACTCGATGACCTCGCCGCTCAGCTCGTAGACGCGGCGCGAGACCGCCGGGTCGCCGCTGAACACCTGGCCCTCGATCTCCTCCAGGTCCTTCTGCAGCCCGGCCACGACCGGGGCGTAGCCGTCCACGACGGCGTCGAGGATGGCGTACAGCACCGCCTGGGGGCCCTGGCGCAGGAGGTCGGGGTCGGATTCCATGCGTTTGCGCACGGCCTGGAGGTCGGGGGCCTCGGCGTGCCGTACCGTGATCACGAAGTTGGGGCCGACGAAGACGTGCAGCTCGCCGAAGGCGACCTCCTCCACGTCGTCGAGGTAGCGCGCGGCGCGCAGCACGACGAAGAGCGTGTCGCCGTAGCGGTCGGCCTTGGGGCGCTGGGAGCCGACGATGGCGTCCTCTAGGGCCAGCTCGTGGAGCTGGAACTCCTCGCCCAGCTTGACCAGTTCCCACTCCTTCGGGCGGTACAGGCCGATCCAGGCCATGGTGCCCGGCATCTCCTTGAGCCGTTCGAAGGCGTCGGCCAGCGAGCCGGGGTTGTCGATGCGCTCGCCGTGCTGGTAGATGGCGTTGTCGATCACGGTCGGGCGGTAGGGGGCTTCCTCTTCCACGGCCCGGGGATCCATGGAGTGCTCCGGCGCCTGCTCGCGGATGCGACTGCTTTGCAGGAAGCCCTTCATGCGTGCCATGCGCTCACTCCTTTACGACACCTCGTCGAGCGCCTGGTGGGCCCGGTCCCTGATCGTCTTGCGGAACATCGGCGTCCAGCCGAACAGCAGGCCGGCCGGCCTGCCGAGGGCCATCCTCGACCACCGCTTGAAGTCGAACTCGTCGTGGTGCCGCACGATGAGCCCGTCCTCGAAGCGGAAGAGCGCGGTGACCTCGTTGACGACCTCGCGCCCCGTGCCGCTGAAGGTGTAGCGGGCCGTCCAGATGGCGCTGCCGGTGTGGGCGTCGGCCCGCACGTCGCGGAAGTCCGAGCGCAGCCCGTCGCGTACGCCGAGCTGCAGCCGCCACATCGCCATCACCCGGTCGCGCCCCTCCACCTCCTGGAAGACCGGATCGCCGAAGCTGACGTCCGGATGGTAGCAACGCTCCATGACCTCGAGGTCGCCGCGGCCCAGCGCTTCGTAGAAGGCGCGGACCAGCGCCTCGTGCCGATCGTTCACCCCTCTATCAGATCATGTCCGACCCGTTGTGCCAGCACACGGCCCTGACCCATTCGTCCCCGAGGCCGAGCCGGTCGAGCGCGTGGAGCTGGTGCGCGTACGAGTGTGGAATGTTCGGGAAATCGCTACCCAGCACCACCTTCCCCGCATGGCCGAGTTCACGCAGCGCGGGGCGGAGCGCGGCGGGGAAGGGCATGCCGAGCTCGGCGAAGTCGGTGAAGGCCATCGTGGTGTCGAGCGCGACCCGCTCGTAGCGCTCCGCCAGGCCGAAGAACGGCTCGTACTCAGGCATGCCGAGGTGGGCGATGACCAGGCGCAGGCGGGGGTGCCTTTTCAGGAGGCCGGCGATGGGTTCGGGGCCGATGCGGCCGCCGGGCACGGGGACGGAGCTGGCGTGGACGACCACCGGGAGCCCGGCCTCGGCCAGCAGGCCCCAGATGCCGTCCAGCTCGGGCAGGCGGGGGTCGAAGTCGCTCACCTGGAGGTGGATCTTGAAGATGCGGGCGCCGGCGTCGACGGCCTGCCGTACATAGGACGGAGCGTCCGGCTCGGGGTAGAAGGTCGCGGAGGGGACGCACTCCGGGGTACGGCGGGCGAAGTCGAGCGTCCAGGCGTTGAGATCCCGGGCCATGCCGGGTTTGTGGGCGTAGGCCAGCGCGGAGAAGCGGGTGACGCCCATCTCGCGCAGCCGGGCCAGGCGCTGATCCACGGGCCACTGGTAGGTGACCTTCCAGCCGTCGCCGAGCAGCGGGCCGCCGTGGTTGAAGTGATGCCAGACGCGCCGCTCCATCCGTTCGGGCAGGAAGTGCACGTGCAGGTCGATCAGGCCGGGCAGCCCGCGCGCCGCCCGCCAGGCGGGAACCCCGGAATCAGAATGAAGTTCTGTGACCACGGCGGTGACTTTACCCGGATAGGGTCTCTACTCGATGGACAAGTTCCTGGCACAGCTCGTGGAGGTCCAGCCCGCCCCCGAGCCATGGGTGATCGTGGTGTCGGCGGTGTTCGCCTTCGCGGTGGTCTCCTACACCACCTCCTGGCATCTCACCCGAGGGCTTGTCACGATCGCGCACGAGGGCGGGCACGCGCTGATGGCCCTGCTCACGCGGCGCAAGCTGGAGGGCATCCGGCTGCACTCCGACACCTCCGGCGTGACCCTGACCAGGGGCAAGCCCACCGGGCCCGGCATGGTGCTGACCGCGCTGGCGGGGTATGTCGCGCCGTCGCTGCTGGGGCTGGCGGGCGCGTGGCTGACCGACCAGGGGCGCATCACGCTGCTGATCTGGGTCGTCCTGTTGTTCCTGGTCTGCATGCTGCTGCTGATCCGCAACCTCTACGGCGCGCTCATCCTGCTGGCGACCGGAGGCGCGATCTTCGCCCTGTCCATGTACGCGCCGGACGACATCCAGCAGGTCGTGGCCTACGTGGCGGTGTGGTTCCTGCTGTTCGGCGGCGTCCGCCCGATCATGGAGCTGCAGCGCAAACGCCGCCGCAGGCAGGCGGGCAACTCCGACGCCGACCAGCTCGCCAGGCTCACGGTGCTGCCCGGCGGCTTCTACGTCTTCTTCTTCCTGCTGGTCGCGGGTGCCTCGATGTTCGGCGGCGCGTACCTGATGTCGCCCTTCTGACGCCCACACCCGGGCAAATCGCTAAACTCGCCCCTGACAGGGGGGAAGCACTGTGCAGCACGTCGAGGACGCCCCCGGCTATCGAGTGCTCGATCAGGCCGGCCAGGGCGGATTCGCCATCGTCTACCGGGCCTACCAGGAGCGTCTCGACCGGGTCGTGGCGCTCAAAGTGCTGTCCGTGGACCGGGTCGACAGCAAGACGATGCGCAGGTTCCAGCGCGAACTCCAGCTCACCGGCCGCCTCACCGGCCACCCCAACGTGGTCACCGTCTTCGACACCGGCACGACGCGATCCGGCAAGCCGTACATCGCGATGGACTTCTTCGAGAACGGCTCCCTGCGCGACCGCATCCGCAACAACGGGCCGCTCCCCCTGCAGGAGGTGCTGCGCTCGGGCGTCAAGCTCGCCGGGGCGCTGGCCGCCGTCCACGAGGCCGGGGTCCTGCACGGCGACATCAAACCGCAGAACATCCTCATCTCCCGGTACGGCGAGCCCGCCATCGCCGACTTCGGGGTCGCCCGCGTCATCGACACCGCCGAGGTGTCCGCCTCGACCCACGCGTTCACCCCGCTGCACGCCGCGCCTGAGGTCCTGAGCGGCCACCAGCACACCGCCGCCACCGACATCTACTCGCTCGGCTCCACCCTCTACCACCTGCTGGCCGGCCAGCCCGCCTTCCACAGCCCGACCGACCCGTCGATCGCGCCGCTGATGTACCGCGTCCTGAGCAGCGACCCGCCGCCCATCAATCGCGCCGACGTGCCCGCCGTGGTCTTCTCCACGGTCCTGCGCGCGATGGCCAAGGACCCTCAGCAGCGGTACGGCACGGCCCGCGAGTTCGCCGAGCGGCTGCGGCAGATCCAGGCGGAGCTCGGGCTGCCGGTCACCGACCTGCTCGGCGCCGACCTTGGCCCCTCCCCCGCGCCGCGGCCCGACTCGCCGTCCGGCCCGCAGACCCACCCGGCCACCTACCCGGCGACCGCCCCGGCCGACCTGAACGGCCCCGCCCAGGCTCCCGCCTACCCGCCCGCCAGTCCCAGCCCTTGGGCGCCGGGCTCCACGTATCCGGTGACCGGCGCGGTCAGCCCGTGGGCCCCTTCCGAGACCCGGCACGCCACCGGTCAGGCTCCGGCCGGTCCTGCGGGCGGGCAGGCCACGAGTCCGTGGGCGCCTGAGAGCAGTGTGCCCCTTGCCCCGCAGGTTCCCTTGGCGCAGCCGCCTGGGGGAGGGGGTCCGGCGGCGCCCGGCGGGCGACGCAGGAAGGACGGCGGCTCCCCGGGGCGCGGCAAGATCGTGATCGGGGTGGCCGTGGTGGCGGTGGCCCTGGCCGGTACCGGGGTGGCCGTCTACCTGTCGCAGCGCCCGTCCGGCACGGTGCCCACGGCCGGCCGTACGCAGCTGAAACAGCCGAGCACTCCCACCGTCGACCGCGAGTCCATCGACGCGCTCCGGCCGCGCGGGCTCAAGGTGAGCCGGGATCTGGGCGTGTCGGTCACGCTGACCTGGC
Source organism: Nonomuraea sp. NPDC059007 (assembly GCF_042740555.1). Taxonomy (NCBI): domain Bacteria; kingdom Bacillati; phylum Actinomycetota; class Actinomycetes; order Streptosporangiales; family Streptosporangiaceae; genus Nonomuraea; species Nonomuraea sp. NPDC059007. The sequence continues at coordinate 286,299 of NZ_JBHYJD010000010.1, forward strand.
GCCTGCCCGGCGGCGCGCGCGAGTACCCGATCGTGGTCCAGCGCGAACCCTCCGACGACGAGCCCCTCATCCCGCTGCCCGCCGGCACGACCTCCACCCGCGTGACCGGCCTCACCAAGGGCGTCGGCTACTGCTTCCTGGTCGGCGTACCCCTGCAGATCTCGCAGAAGACCAGCGTCGCCTGGTCCAAGCCGACGTGCATCCGAGGCGCCCTGCCGGGCGGCCCCCAGCCCAACGACGCCGCCGCCCCCAACGCCGCCGCGTCTACCTCGCAGTGAGCCGCCGTCCCAGCGTTCCCAGCCGGTAACCCTCTCCCGGCTCGGCCTCCACCAGGCCTTCGTGGCACATCGTGGTGCACAGCGCGTGCACCGTGCTGCGCGGGATTCCGGTACGGCCGGCGAGTTCGCGCACCGACAACGGGCGCTGGGTGCCGGCCAGCGTGCGCAGGACACACGCGGCCTTCGAGACCGACTGAACGTGGGACATGGCCCACCCTGCCCACCACCGCCCGCCCCGATCAACCCCGGGTCCCGCGACACGGAACCTGAGGCGTCGCCCCCGGATCGCTCCAGGGCATGGGCAGCGGAGCCCCACGGCCTTTTGCCGCACTGGTCTCATTTGGCCTGGCGGCGGCGGGGTTTGGTGGGGGCCGCGGTCTCCGCCTCCTCCGACAGCACCTCGATGATGCGGCGGGAGACGATCTCCAGGTGCTCGTGCAGGTGGGCGACGGCGGCGTCGACGTCGCCGCGGGCGGCCAGGGTGGCGAGGTGGCGGTGACCGCCCTGGTCGTGGCCGACGCGCAGGCCGAGGAGGTAGCGGCCGACGGAGTTGCGCAGGTCCTCGATGATGCCGACGGCGACGGGGTTCTCGCCCGCGTCGTACAGCTCCCGGTAGAAGGCGGCCCGTTCCTCGGCCAGCGAGCTGCTGACGTGGGGCTCGTCGAGGGCGGTGCCGAGCTCGCGCAGCCGGGCCGCCCTGGCGGAGGTCATCCTGGCGATGGACTTGCGCAGGGCGTGCGACTCCAGCAGGACGCGCAGCTCGTAGATCTCGCGGACCTGCTCGACGGTGAGCGTACGCACCACGGCGCCGCGGTGCGGGTGGAAGGAGACCAGCCCCTCGGACTCCAGTTGCATGAGCGCGGTGCGCACCGGGATGCGCGAGACGCCGAGGCGCTCGGCGAGCTCCTCCTGGCGCAGATGCTCGCCGGGTGCCAGCACGCCGGTGATGATGCACTCGCGGATGACGTCGTAGGCCATCTGTCCGACCGTTTTGTATCCAGCGGACATACGGCCGACGACATCGTCGAACGAGGGCTTGGTCGCGGTCTCCACGCTCACGCCTCTCCCGGGGATCCGGTTATCGGATCCAATCCAAGCACAGGTGTCCCGCCATGCGGGACACTACCGGAGTCTGGGCAGTACCTCGGCCCCGAGCAGGTCGATCACCTCGAACCAGCGCGGGAAGGAGAAGCGGAAGTCGAAGACGAGGTGCTCCACCCCGGCCGCCTCGAACTTCTTCACCTCGTCCACGATCTCCCCCGGATCGCCGACGATGAGCTGGCCTTCGAGGTCCTCGACCGTCTCGAACCGGCCCGATGGCGGCCTGACCGCGAACTTGGCCTTGTTCGCCCAGGCCAGCAGGCCCGGGACGTTGACGTCGCGCAGCGCCTCCTCCCTGGTCGCGGCGACGGAGGTGGGCGGGATGACGGCCACGGTCGGGAGCTTCCTGCCGTTCTCCTCGCAGATCTCACGCATGCTCTCGACGCGGCGGCGGATCGTGGCCAGCGAGATGCGGCCGGGCATCCAGCCGTCGGCCCACTCGGCGGCCAGGCGGGCGCTGCGGGGGGTGGCGCCGCAGTACCAGAAGGGGACGGGGCCGCCGACGGGCTTGGGTTCGATGCTGACGCCGGTGAAGGTGAAGTTGTCGTCGGAGTAGCTGACATCGTTCTCGACGGCGACCTTGCGCAGGATCTCGGCGTTGGAGCGGACCAGCGAGACGCGGTCCCTGTCGCCCCAGCCGATCGCGTCGAACTCGTGCTGGAAGGTGCCCGCCCCGAACCCCAGGATGAGCCGGTCGCCGACGAGCTGCGTCATGGTGCCGAGCTGCAGCGCGGTGGTCAGCGGGTGGCGGAAGGGGATCAGCGAGCCGGTGCCGAGCTGGATGCGCGAGGTCACCGCCCCGATGGCGGTCAACGTGGTGAGCGCGTCGTAGAACTCCCGGTTGGGCGACTCCATCTCACCGTGCGGCTCGAAGACCAGGTGGTCACGCACCCAGACGGAGTCGAACCCCAGTTCCTCGGCCCGCTGCGAGCCACGGAGCAACCGGTCGCGGGAGGCGAACTCACCAAAGTGGGGAAGCAAGAGGCCGAATTTCACGACAAATCTCCTTAAATCCATGAGGTACGGCTACCGCCCCACCCGCCCTCCCCAACCCCTCAAACCCCTGAACCCTGCGGGACCTCGGCCCCTCAAGCCCTTCGGCCCTCAAGCCCTTCGGCCCTCAGGCCCTCGGCGTCACAAGGCCCTGGGCCCTCAACCCCCTGGGCCCTGAGACTCGGGGTTCTCAGGTCTCCGGGTGCCCCGAGCCTTCCGGCCGGAAAGCCGGAGCCACGATCTCGGCTTCTCGGTCCCGGTCCCGGTCCCGGTCCCGGGCTTCCGGAATGAGAGGAGGAGGTCGAGGGCGTGGCGGTGGAGGCAGGGCGGGTGGTGAAGGTGAGACGGGAGGCGGAGGTTGGGAGGCGGAGGCGGGGTGGAGTCGGGTTGGAGGTGGAGTCGGGTCGGAGGTGGAGTCGGGTTGGAGGTTGGCGAGTGGAGGTTGGGGGGGTGGAGGTTGGGGTTGGGAGGCGGGGTGAGGGGTGGAGGCTGGGGGTGGGTCAGGCTTGTTGGCCGTGGCCTGGGTGGCCGACGACTTGGCCGTCGCCGTACACCTCGACTCCGCGGACGAACGTGCGGTCGATGCGGACCCCGCACGTCACCCCCGCATAGGGTGTCCAGCCGACCCTGGACAGGACGTCCGCGTCGGTGATGGTCCACGGCGCGTCAGGGTCGGCGATCACGATGTCGGCGTCGCGGCCGGGGAGCAGGGCGCCCTTCGTGGGGAGGCCGAACTTGCGGGCGGGGGTCTCGGCGGCCATTTCGACGACGCGTTCCAAGGTGATCTGACCCGAGAGGGCGGCGTTCAGGAGGAGGGGGTAGAAGTACTGGATGCCGGGGGTTCCGGTGTGGGAGCTCCACATGCGGGTCCAGCCGATCTCCTTCTCCTCGCGCGTGTGCGGCGCGTGGTCGGAGGCGGCGATGTCGATGGTGCCGTCGCGCATGCCGTCCCAGACCGCCTCGCGGGCGTCGTCGGGCACCCAGTACGAGAGCGCATAAGGCCCTAGCCGCTCGACGTGCTCCCACCGGGCCAGGAACGGCATCCAGTGGTTGACCTCGCACGTCACGTCCACGCCCCGGGCCTTGGCCCGGCGGACGGCGTCGACGGAGCGCCGGGTCTGCATGTGGGCCAGGTGGACGGGGCAGCCGCTGGCCTCGGCCAGGCGGAGGACGACGTCGATGGCGGTGTCCCAGATGACGCCTTCGCGTTCGGCATAGGCCTGGGCGTAGGCCTGCGGGGTGTTCTCGCCGCGCTCCAGGTAACGGCCCTCGATGTAGTCCATGAGCGCCTGGTCGTGCGGGTGGACGATGAAGCGTTTGCCGGTGGCGGCGATGGTGTCCATCATGCGCAGCAGGTCGCCGTGGTCGTGCATGCCGGTTCCGGCGGGGTGCGGGTAGGTGCGGCCGGTGTCGACGACCATGTACACCTTGTAGGCCCTGATGCCCATCTCGGCCATCTTGGGGACCTGGTCGGTCAGGGTGGCGGCGGGGTTGTGGTTGTAGTCCACGATCGAGGTCGCCGCGTATCGGGACAGGACGTCCCGCAGGGTCTCGGCGGTGGTGGTGGGCGGGTCGAGGTTGGGCATCCCGAAGATCGTCGTCACACCTCCGGCCGCGGCCTGGCGGGTGGTGGTGAGGATGTCCTCCTTGTGGGTGAAGCCGGGTTCGCGGGTGTGGACGTGCACGTCGACCATCCCGGGCAGGACGAGCTTGCCGGTGGCGTCGACCACCTGGTCTCCGGTCTCCACCTCCCGGGAGACCAGTCCGGCGATCTTGCCGCCGGACACGAGCACGTCGGCGTCGAGGCGGCCGGCGGGGGTGACGACCGTTCCTCCGGCGATCCTCATCATGCGGGCGCCTCGATCCGCGCGTCGCCCTCGGGGGTGGAGACCACCAGGTGGGCGGGGCCGAGGTGGCGGTCGAACCAGGCGACGACCCTCGGGGTCACCTCGGTCCAGTAGCGGTCGTAGGCGGCGTAGTGGGTGGTGTGCCGCTGCATGATCAGCTCGCGGGGGCCGCGGGCGGCGGCGTACACCTGCTCGGCGTGGTCGGTGGGGGTGGTGGCGTCGTTCTCGATGCCGATGACCAGCAGCGGGGTGTGCACCGTGGCCGCCGCGGGCCGGTAGGCGAGGATCTCCTCCACCGCGGGGGCGAACGCCACCTGGGTCGGGATGCGCTCGTCCACGTCGGCCTTGACGGTCGTGGCCCGCCGTTCCTTGGTCGGGACCATGATCTCCTCGCGGGGATGGACGAGGCGGCCCTTGCCGGTGCGTACGCGGTCGAGGCGGTCGGACTCGACGTCGGCCAGGAACTCCAGCCACTCGTACTCGCTGCGCATCCGGTGCAGCCAGTCGGCCCCGTCGGCGACGGGCAGCTGGCTGACCGCGGCCCGGACCCGCCGGTCGGCGGCGGCCAGCAGCACGGCGTTGCCGCCGCCCGTGCCGCCGCTGCCGAAGACGCCGATGCCGTCGGGCACGACGTCGTCGCGCCCGCTCAGGTACGTGACGGCGGAGCGCAGGTCCTGCAACTGCCGGACCGGCGACAGAATCGACCGGTCGCCCTCGGAGCCGCCGAAGCCCCGGTAGTCGAAGACCAGCACGGCGAAGCCCGCCGCGGTCAGTGCCTCGTGATAGCGGACGTAGAGTTTCGCGTCCTTGAGCCCCAGCCAGCCGGGGCCCTGGACGATGGCGCGGTACGGCCCCGCCCCCTCGTCGGGGGTACGCCACAGGGCGCTGATCCGGTCGCCTTCGCTGTACCAGCTCACTTCTTCTGTGCGCATGCCCACAGCCTGGATTTCGTATCCAATCTTGTCAACACTCTCTCGAAAACGTCCGATAGGAGGGGGTTGACCGTGATTTAAGGCCATGAATAATGTAGCCATCTCGTTCCCCTGGGAGTACGGAGCCGTTTATGGCGACCGATCCGATCATCCAGATCCGCGACCTGTCCGTCCGGTACCACGTCGCCAGGACGGGCAACCGGCTGATCGCCGTGCAGGACGTCGACCTCGACGTCATGGAAGGCGAGTTCCTGACCGTCCTCGGGCCCAGCGGCTGCGGCAAGACCACGGTCCTCAACTGCGTGGCGGGCCTGCTCACCCCGACGACCGGCACGATCCTGGCCGGCGGCCGCCCGGTCACCGCGCCGGGCCCCGACCGGGCCGTGGTCTTCCAGGACTACGCCCTGCTGCCCTGGCGTACCGTCGCCGACAATGTCCGATTCGGGCTGGAGATGCAGCCCCGGCTGAAGGAGGGCGCCGCCGACCGGATCGCCGAGGCCATCCGCCTCGTGGGCCTGTCCGGATTCGAGAACTCCTACCCGCGCGAACTGTCCGGCGGCATGCAGCAGCGCGCCGGGCTGGCCAGGTCGCTGGTCGCCGATCCGCGCATCCTGCTCATGGACGAACCGCTCGGCGCGGTCGACGCGCTGACCCGCGAGGTCATGCGGGCCGAGCTGAAGCGCATCATCGACGCCACCGGCAAGACCGTCGTCTTCATCACCCACAGCATCGACGAGGCCGTCCAGCTCGGGGACCGGATCGCGGTGTTCAGCTCGCACCCGGGCACCATCAAGGAGATCGTCTCCGTGACGCCGGGCAACCGCGACGGGCTGCGCGACCAGTTGTGGAAGTCGCTGGAGTCCGACGCCGTGGCCGCGGCCCGCGGGGCCGCGGAATGACCGCGCGCACCGCCCCCGCCAAACCCCTGCGCGCCCGCCCATCCGGTACGGCCCGCCGCCCCTGGAAGTACCGCACCCCGCTCATCGCCCTGGCCGACCTGGTGGTCTTCGTGGCGCTCTGGCACGTGGCCGTGGTCGAGCTCGAACTGGTCAACCGCGTCTTCTTCCCCTCCCCCGGCGACGTGGCCGGCGCGCTGGCCTCGCTCACGTCCAGCGGCGAACTGGCCGGTCACCTCGGCACCAGCGCCAGAAGCTGGCTGATTGGATACAGTCTCGGCGCGGCCGCCGGAGTGGTCACCGGACTCGTGACCGGGAGCCTGCCGTGGGCCAACCGGCTGCTCATGCCGCTGCTCTGGTCCCTGTGGGCGACGCCGCTCATCGCGCTCCAGCCCACGCTCACCGCCTGGCTCGACTACGGCGACGGGCCGATCGTCGTCCTGGTCTTCCTCAGCACGATGATCCCGGTGGCGCTCAACACCGCGACCGGCGCGGCGCAGACCAGCCCGTCGCTGATCAGGGCGGCCCGGGTGTTCGGCGCGGGCCGGATGGCGGTCTACCTGAAGATCCGGCTGCCGTGGGCGGTGCCGTACGTGATCGGGGGTCTTCGGCTGGCGGTGCCCACGTCGATGATCGGCCTGCTGGTCGGCGAGATGGTGGGCTCACCCAGCGGCGTCGGGTCGATCATCGTCAACGCCACCGCGCGGTTCAGGACCGGCGAGGCGTTCGCCGCCATCGGCGTCTACGTCGTGCTGTCGGTGGTGCTGGTACGGCTGCTCGACCTGGCCGAACGCCGGGCCGGCGGGTGGAGGAACCATGCGTGACCTCAAGAGGTGGGCGGTCGCCCTGGAGGTGGCGGCGCTGTTCGCGCTGTGGGAGCTGGCGATCAGCGGGCTCAAGCTGGCCAGCCCGTCGTTCGTGCCGCCGCCCAGCGCGATCTGGACGGCGTTCACCGGGATGCTGGCCGACGGCACGCTGCCGGAGCACGCCTGGTTCAGCACGCAGAACGCGGTGGCCGGGTTCCTGCTCGCGGTGGTCGTCGGCGTGCCGTGCGGGCTGGCGCTCGGGTCGTCGCGGCTGGTCAGCGACGTGGCCGGGCCGCCGTTCTGGACGGCCTACGCGATGCCGAGGATCGCCTTCCAGCCGCTTCTCGTGCTGTGGCTCGGGTTCGGGGCGGCGCCCAAGATCCTCATCATCTTTCTCATGGCGGTCTTCCCGATCGCGATCAACACCATGGACGGCATCAGGGGCGTGGATCCCTCGCTGGTGCGGGCGGCCCGGGTGTACGGCTGCGGCCGTATCCAGGTGTTCCTCAAGGTGCAGCTCTGGGCGGCGCTCCCGCTGATCCTCACCGGGATCCGCATGGGCGTGGCCAGGGCCATGGTCGGCATCGTGGTCGGCGAGTTCATCGGGGGCAGCCAGGGGCTCGGTTACCTGATCTTCCGCAGGTCGGCCGACTTCGACCTGGCATCCGCGCTGGCGCTCACGCTTCTGCTGGTCGTCATCGCCAACGTGTTGATGGCGCTGGTGAGTCTCGCTCGCCGGATCGCCGCTCCCTGGTATGCCGAAGGAGTGTCATGAAACGTCTGATCGTGCCGCTGGCCGTCCTCCTGATCGCCGGATGTGGCGGCAACGCGCCACAGACGCCCGCGCCCGCCGCGACCGGACCCATCGGCGCGCCGGAGAAGACCACCCTGAAGATCGGCATGCGGCTGCCGAACCTGGACACCAACGCCCCCGTCGAGATCGCCCTCGACAAGGGCTTCTACAAGGAGGAGGGGCTGGCGGTCGAGCGGGTGGAGGTGCAGTCGATCAGGGAGGGCCTGGTCGGCGGGAGCCTCGACTTCGGCGCCGAGGCCTCGCCCGACGTGGTCGCGGCGGCGACGGCGGGCACCGGGCTGCGGATCGTGGCCGGGTACCGCAACCGCGAGCCGTTCGTCGTGGTGGTACAGCCGCAGATCGCCAAGCCGCAGGACCTCGCGGGCAAGCCGGTGCTGCTGGGCGCCAACCCCGGCACGATCGAGTACGACGTGCGGGTACAGCTGCTCAAGGAGGCCGGTTTCGACCTGACGGGCGTGGCGGTGAAGCCGGTGAACCTGCCGGGCGGCTCGAACGCCTGGGTGGAACAGTTCAAGCAGGGCAAGCTGGCGATGACCGTGATCTTCCCCCGGCACAAGAAGCTGGTGCAGGGCCGCTTGGTGCTGGACGTGATGAAGGAGTGGCCCAACGACAGCCTGACCGCGCTCAAGGACTTCGTGGACCGCAACCCGAACAGTACGGCCCGCTTCATCCGGGCGACGATCAAGGGCATCAAGGTCTACAAGGACCCCGCGCAGCAGGCGTACGTGCAGAAGCTGATGCGCGCCAAGGGCTTCACCGTGACGCCGCTGGACGAGGAGCCCGAGGTCTACGCCAACGGCCCGCTGCTCTACGACGACGACATGGGGCTGAACCCGAAGGGCTTCGAGGAGTTGCTCGCCGTGCTGAAGCTGCCGCCGGCGCCGTTCGCGTCGTTCACCCATCTCGGCCAGCTCACCCGCGCGCAGGACGCGCTCGGCGTGGCCAAGCGCCCATGAGGGCGGCACGCTGGGACGGCTCGCGGCTGCGCGTCGCCGACGTACCGGTGCCGGAGCCGGGGCCGGGCGAGGTGCTGATCGAGGTGCGCGCGGTCGGGGTGAACCAGCTCGAACGCCAGGTCATGGCGGGCGCGCCGCTCGGCCCCGGCGTGCTGCTCCCCCGCACGATCGGGCTCGACCCGGCGGGCGTCGTCGTCGCCTGCGGGCCGGGCGTGCCCGACCGCGTGGGGGCGCGCGTGGCGGTCAAGCCGAACGTCCCGTGCGGCCGATGCGGCGCGTGTACGGCCGGCCGCGAGGCCGACTGCCCGGCCCAGACGGTCGTCGGCATCCACCGTGACGGCGGCGCCGCTTCTTACGTGGCGGTTCCCTCCCGCGTGGCGTTCGACGTGGGGCCGCTGCCGTTCCCGAGGGCCGCGGCGGCGGTGCACAGCGTGCCCATCGCGCTGCACATGATCCGCCGATCAGGCCGGGGCGTCCCGCGGAAGGTGCTGGTGACCGGGGCCACCGGGGCGCTCGGCTGCGCCGCGGTGCAGGTGGCGGCCGCGCTGGGCGCCGAGGTGACCGCGGGCGCCCTGGAGGGCGAGCCGATCGGCGACCTGCCCGGCCTGGGCGCGAGCGAGGTGGTCACCTACTCGCGCGAGGGCGCCGGCGAGGCGCTGGAGAAGGCGCTCGACGGCAGGTCGCCCGCCCTGGTGCTGGACGCGACGGGCAGCGGCGAGCTGATCTCGGCGGCGCTGCGGTGCGTGGCGTGGGTGGGCGCGGTGGTCGTGGCCGCGGCGCTGCCGGACTCGGCCGTCGCGATCGACACCCGCGCCTTCTACACCCGCCGGGTCACCCTGTACGGCTGCGCCGCCGCGGACTACGCCGACGTCCGCGACGGCCTGGACCTGGTGGCCCGCGGCCTGGTCAGACCGCCGGTGGCGGCGGAGCTGCCGCTGGAGGAGGTCGGCGCGGCCTTCGCCATGGCGGGCCGGCGCGACCATCTCGGCAAGGTGATGCTCGTGACTAAGGAGGAGCTGACATGCCCCTGAGCGGGCTGCGCGTGATCGAGGCGGGCCAGTACATCTCCGCGCCGTACGCGGGGAAGCTGCTGGCCGACCTCGGCGCGGAGGTGACGAAGGTGGAGCCGCCGGGCGGCGATCCGATGCGACGCTGGCAGGGTGGCGGCGGCCGGCCGTACAGTCCGCAGTTCGCCGCCTACAACCGGGGCAAGCGCTCGGTGACGCTCGATCTGAAGGACCCGGACGGGCTGGCGGCGCTGCTGGAGCTGGTCTCCGGCGCGGACGTGCTGATCGAGAACTTCCGGCCCGGGGTGGCCGACCGGCTGGGCTTCGGCTGGCCGGTCATGAAGGTGCGGGAGCCGCGGCTGGTGTACTGCTCGATCACCGGGTTCGGGCCGAGCGGGCCGTACGCGAAGCGCCCGGCGTACGACACGATCATCTCGGCGATCGGCGGCATGTACGGACATCTGGTGCCGCTGGACGATCCGCGCCCGGCCGGGCCGGCGTTCTCGGATCTTCTGTCGGGCATGTCGGCGGTCCAGGGCATCCTGGCGGCGCTGCACGCGCGCTCGGCCTCCGGCGAGGGCCGGCGCGTGGAAGTGTCGATGCTCGGGGCGCTGACCGACTTCCTGACCGAGCCGATCGCCACCTACCTGGAGACGGGCACGGTCGCCGGGCCTTCGACCAGGGCGGCGCGGGCGCAGGCCTACGGGTGCGTGAGCTCGGAGGGACTGCCGTTCGTGATCCATCTGTCGGTGCCGGAGAAGTTCTGGCTCGGGCTGCTGAAGGTCCTGGAGCGTCCCGATCTGGCGGAGGATCCCCGCTTCGCCACCCGTGAGCTGCGCTTTCGCCACTACGCGGAGCTGGAGGAGACGTTGCGGGCCGAGACGGCCAAGCGGCCGCGCGATGAGTGGTTCGAGCGCCTGACCGCCGCCGACATCCCGCACGGGCCGCTGAACACCGTCGCCGACCTGGTCCAGGACCCGCAGGCGCTGCACCTGGGCCTGATCGACGACGAGACCACCCGGCCGGGCACCCGCTTCTCCACGCACGAGCGGCGGCTGCCGCGTCCCGCCACCAGACCCGCACCGGAGCTGCAGTGAAAGCCATCGACGTGCACACCCACCCGCAGACCGAGGAGTTCCTGGCCGCGATGGGACACCGCCGCAGCCAGATGGGCGCCCACTTCGGCAAGGAGCGCACCCCGATCTCGTTCGCCGCCCAGGCCGACCTCTACCGCGAGCGCGACATGATGGCCGTGATCGTCAACTCGGCCGGGCTGCCGGAGCTCAACGACGCGCTCGGCCGGGCGCAGCGCGAGCACGCCGACACCTTCATCGCGTTCTGCGGCATCGACCCCTGGTCGCCGGACGCGGCGCGGGAGATCCGGCGCTGCCACGACGAGTACGGCATCAGGGGCGTCGGCGAGCTCAACCCCGGCCGCCAGCGCTTCTTCCCCAACGACGAGCGCTTCTATCCGATCTGGGAGGTCTGCGCGGAGCTGGGGCTGCCGGTCATGTTCCACGGGGGGTTCCTCGGCGCGGGCGCCGGCACCCGCGGCGGCATGGGCTACAAGCTGGAGTACACCCGGCCGATCCCCTACCTGGACGACGTGGCCGCCGACTTCCCCGAGCTGACGGTGATCGCCGCGCACCCCGGCTGGCCGTGGCATCTGGACAACCTGGCCGCCTGCTGGCACAAGGCCAACTACTACCTCGACCTGTCGGGCTGGGCGCCGCGCTACTGGCCGGCCGAGGTGGTCCACTACGCCGACAGCGTGATCACGAAGCGCGTGCTGTTCGGCACCGACTGGCCGGTGCTGGGCCCCGAGCGCTGGGCGGCGGAGTTCGAGTCGCTCGACTTCAAGCCCGCCTCGCGGCAGCGGATCATGCTGGACAACGCGAGGGAGCTGTTCGGCCTTGGCTGAGATCGTCGGCGTCTACGGCACCACGCACAACCCGCTGCTGTGGCGGGCGCGGGGCGACGACCTGGCCGCCACGCGCGCGGGTTTCGAGCGGTTGCGGGTACGGCTGGCCGCCGCGAAGCCGGATGCCGTGGTCGTGGTGGCGACCGACCACCTGACGCAGTGGTTCTACGACACGATGCCCGCCTTCCTGGTGGGCAAGGCGCCTGTCGTTCCGGCGACGTTCTGGAACGAGGAGCGGGAGTTCGGCCTGCCGTACCGGGAACTGGTGGGTGACGCGGAGCTGGGGCGGGAGCTGCTGGGCGGCGGGATCGAGCGCGGGGTGGACTTCGCCGCCTCCGACGCCTTCCGCGCCGACCACAGCGTGCTGCTGCCGCTGCTGTACCTGACGCCGGAGCTGGAGGTGCCCGTGGTGCCGGTGTTCACCAACTGCATGGCGCCGCCGCTGCCGTCCGCTGCCCGGTTCTTCCGGGTGGGCGAGGTGCTGCGGCAGGCGCTTGAGGACTCGCCGGTCGACCGGCGGGTGGCGGTGATCGCCAGCGGGCACCTGGCCACGGAGGTGGGCGGGCCCCGGCACTTCGCGGGCTCGCCGTCGCGGGCCTTCGATGAGAGGGCGGTGGAGTGGGTGGCCTCGGGCGACGTGGACGGGGCGCTGGGCGAGCTGACGTACGAGCGGCTGACCGAGGCGGGGAACGTGTCGCACCAGTTCCTGAACTTCCTGGTCGCGATGGGGGTGGCCGGAGGGAAGCCCGCGTTGTCCGCCGAAGGGGCGCTTTCGCGGTTCGCCACCTCGCCGTTCTTCGAGTGGGCGCCATGAGCCGGTACGGGGTCAACGCGTTCATGCGCGAGGTCAACATGTCGCCTGACTGTTTGGCGGCGTATGTCGGTGACCCGGTGGCGTACGCGCGGGAGTGGGCAGGCGGCCCGCTGACCGGCGAGGAGCGTAACGCGCTGGCCCGCCGGGACTACGGCGAGCTTTATGGGATGGGCGCGCATCCCTACTTGTTGTGGAGCTTCACGGAAGCGGTCTGGGTGCCGGAAATTTCACGACCTGAGCTGGTTGAGCGGTTTCGGCGGGCGGCCGCCGCACACGGTTATCCCGATATTTCAACCTAAGCCAGGAACCGACGGACATCCGCGATCTCGTCGTCCAGCGGCGGCAACTCGTCAAACGGCTCGACCGCGACGGCGCTGCCCTTTCGCGTCCAGGTCCCGCGAACCCGGCCGTCCACCAGCACGGACGGGCGCAGGATGCCGCCACCGGGGAAGACCTTGCGGGCGTGCTCCGGCGCCAGGATCGGATCGCGGGACTTCCACCCCATCAGAAGCTCATCGAACGCCGGAAGCAGCCTGACCACCCGTCCGGCCGTCTCCTCCCGGGCTGGAGCCGAAGTCGCCTTCCACCCCAGACGGGCCTCCCCCACCGCCACCCCCGCCCAGGCGGCCAGATCCTCTGGCTCGGCGGGGATGTGCGAGCGCCGATACCGGACAGCCAGCTCGGCCAGCGCCTTGTCCCGATCAGGCTCGAACACGATCGGCCCGCCCAGCCAGTCGGCAGCATGAACATACGTCGGCTTCCCACCACGCAACGGCCCAAGCACCGCGAGCCCATGCGAAGCGGCCAGCCCCACAAGATGAACGATGCCCTGCCCGCGCGCACGCCCACCCAGCCGCGTTTCCAGCTCGGCCTTGGTCAGCGGCCCCTGCCCGTAGAGCGCGCCCTCGATCAGCGGCAGCAGGTCGTCACCCCGCACGCCCTCCTGCGACAGCCGCAGCAGCGACCCCGTCCGGCGGCTGGTCAGCGCGAGCAGCCAGGCCAGGTCGTCATGATGGATGTAGTGGAGCGTCCCGCGCGGCCCCCACGCCCGCACGATCTCACGCCGCTCCACGGCCGCGTCGATCTCGGCCGGGGTGACGGTGGCGGACCGCGCCCGCAGAGCCAGCTGAGCAGCCCCCACATCCTGCGCCTGTACGGCCAGCAGATGCCGCACCACCTCCCCGGCCCCGCGCCCGTCCGGCCGGTGAATCAGCTGCGCCTCAACACTTCGCACCCCGAAATCCTCCCAGACCCCCACACCCCACCACCCCTCGCCCACCGCCCACCCGGCCCCGCCGCGGGGGACCAAGCCCACGGAGCGCCATCCCGATGGGGCCAACCCTGGAAGCCTCCCGGAGGCAGCACCACCCCCGGGCAGCACCACCCCCGGGGCACGACGCCCAGGCAGCACCACCCCCGGGGAGCACGACGCCCGGGGAAGGTACCCACCCAGGGGCGCGTGACTCCCGGGGGTGACCGGGGAGGGGTCAGCGGAAGAGGAGGCGGCGGCGGAGGCGGTGTTTGAGGGGGGTGCTGCGACGGACCTCGGCGCGGACGGCGTCGCTGCGGCGCCATGCCTCGTCGGCGGCCTGGTCGGCGATGGCGGCGCTGTCGGTGCTGCCAGTGCTGCCAGTGCTGCCAGTGCTGCCAGTGCTGCCGGTGGGGGCGTAGCGGACGAAGTTGGAAATCTCGGCGAGAGGCCGAAGATGGTGGGAGATGGCCTCGGGATGACGGGCGACCACCTCCTCGGCCGTCAGCGCCTTGTCATCCTTGAGGCCCAGGTCGTCGCATGACTGGACCCAGGCGCCGAGTACCCGGCCCTCGGCTCCGGCCGCCGTACGCCTGCGATGCCGCCGCCACCACGGCAGCGCCATCGCCACCACCGCGTAGATCACGAGGACGCCCGCCCCGGCCGCCGGGATGATCACCCACAGCGGCGGCCCCTCGCCGGTCCTGCGCGACCCGCCCGTGGACGACTTGGCCGACGGTTTGGGCTTGTTCACCCCGCCCTGCGTGAACTCGCCCTCCAGCCGCTCACTCTCCTCGATCGCCGACGACACCACGTCGTGGTCGTCCTTGGAGCCGCTCTTGCCGGGCGTCGGGTAGAAGGGCAGCCACCCCAGCCCCTCGAACTTGACCTCCGCCCAAGCCACGACATCTCCGGACATGACCTGGTAGACGCCATTCGACTGCTGCCCCGGCCGGAACCCCACCACGACCCGCGTCGGCAGCCCCAGCGTCCGTGCCATCAGCGCGAACGTCGAGGCGAACTGCTCCGACGTCCCCCGATGCGTGGTCTCCAGGAAGAACTCCAGCCCCTTCAGCGAGTGCCCCGGCGGCGCCGTCGGGTCGTTGCTGGCGGTGGTCCGCAGGTACTTCTGCAGCCGGTACGCCTGCTTGATCGGCGCGTCCGCCCCCTTCGTCGCCTGCTGCGCCAGCTTCCGGAACTCCGCCTCCTGCGGCGCGTCAGGGAAGGCGGTCAGCGCCGGATCGTTCACCGGCACCGCCCCGACCAGGTCTTCCTTCGACGGCCTGGGCACCCGCGAGCTCACCTGATACGTGAACCCCTTGTCAGGCTTGGGCGAGACCAGCAGCGCTCCGCTGCTCGGGTCCACGCCCAGGCCGGGCACGCCGGTGACCTCGGCGGGACGCTCGGCCGCGGGCAGCCAACCGCCGGGCAGGCCGTCGATCGTGACGCTCTGCCGTACCGTGTCGACCGTGCCCGTCCACTCACCGGCGGGCACCCGCCCGCCGGTCGGCTGGAAGCGCGCGCCCGACGTCCAGCGCACGCCGTCATAACGATCCAGTACGGCCAGCCGCCAGTTGGCCGGTCGGTCGGCCTTGACGGTGAACAGCGGGCGGTCGGGAAACTGCAACCACGCGGACACGCGGTCGAGCGGGCTGACGCTGTCGACGCGGATGGGGGGCGGCAGTTCGGCGTTCCGCCGGGGGTTGTACGGCTCCGCCGCCACGGGCAGCAGTTGCCCCGCGACCAGCGCCGCGCCCGCCAGCAGCGCCGCCGCGGGCAGCCCCGCCAGCAACCAGCGCGCGGGACGTTCGTCGCGCACCATGGCCAGCGCGGCCGTGAGCACGACCAGCGCGGCGGCCACGGGCAGGTTCGAGCCGTCGCCGTCCACGCCGAGCAGCAGGGCCAGCCCGAACGCCGCCATCGCGGGCAACGCGGCGGCGATCCGGGCCGCGCTCCGCACCACGGTCTCGGCGCCGACCATCGCGGCCACCCAGACGGCCGCGTGGACCAGGATGAGCAGGCGTGGTTCCGGCTGGGCGGGCAGGAGGGTGGTGAGCAGGGCCTGCCAGGAGTTGGCCAGGTCCTTGACCATCCCGGGCGCGACGCCCTTGTAGAGCGGGACGGTGGCCGCGAACCACAGGACCACGTTGAGCGCCAGCCCCAGCCAGAGCGGCCGGTTCCGGGTGAGCAACGCCACCAGCGGCGGCACGAGGGCAGCGGGGGCCAGGGCCAGGAGCAGAGGCTGAGCGGGAAAGACCCGATGGAACCCCCAGCCCGCCACCCCGGCCAGCCCCGCGACCAGCAGCAGCGCCACGACCAGCCGCCACCCCAGCGCCCGGCCACCTGCCGCCACACCCCGCTCCCCGGCTACACCATGCTCCCCCGCCACACCCCGCTCCCCGACTACGCCACGTGCCCCCGCCACGGCACCGGCACGCCGCCGCCCCCGCCGCCCGCCACCCTCCGGCGAACCGCCCTCTGACGAGCCGACCGGGAACCCAGCCTCCTGGCCGGGCCCGGGTGAACCCGAAGTCTGGCCATAGCCGGGTGAAGCCGAGGACTGGCCAGGACCGGGCGAGCCCGCAGGCCCTGCGGGGCCGGGCGAACCCGGGTAATGGCCGGACGGGTCCGCGGGCCGACCGGGGCCGGGCACACCCGCGGGCTGGCCGGGGCCGGGCGAACCCGGGTGTTGGCCGGACAGATCCGGGTGCCGGCCGAAGCCGGGCAGGCCCGAAGGCTGGCCGGGGCCGGGCATAGCTGGGTGTTGGCCGGAGACGGGCGCACCCGGGGAGCGCGGGGTGGGGGTCATCGGGCGCTCCAGGCCAGGGAAAGGGCGTTGAGGTCGGACATCGGGACCAGCGTGACGCCGGGTGTGGCCGGATGGCCGTGGCCCAGGTACACGCAGATCACGCGGTCGAAGCGGCGCCGTACCCCGGCGCACCGCCCCACCTCGGCCGGGTCGGCGGTGACGACCACGAGCGAACCCCCGCCCCGCGCCAGCCGGACGGCCTCGGTGACGCCCGAGGTTCCGGGGGCGACCAGGGCGAGCCGGTCCAGCAGCATCTCGGCGTCGGATTTGGTCTCGGCCAGCGGGCCGTCGCCGGTCAGCACCCGTACGGGGAAGCCGGCGCGGGCGGCGGCCACGGCGGCGGAGGCGGCGGCGTCGACGGCGGGCTCGGTCAGGTCGCGGGTGTCCAGGACGACGGTCGTGGTGGGCAGGCTGGCGTCGATGAGCTGGCGGACCATCAGCGTCCCGGTGCGCGCGCTGGACTTCCAGTGGACGTGGCGCAGGTCGTCGCCGACCACGTACTCGCGCAGGGTGTGGAAGGTGGCGGTGCCGCTGGGGGCGTTGTCGCTGGTGGGGCCCTCCAGGTGGTGGGCGCGTCCGGACGGGGGCACGGGCAGTGCCACGGTGCGCGGGCGGACCAGGAGGGTGGCGGCGGCGCCGTACTCGCGGACTCTGCGGGTGAGCCCGAGCGGGTCGGCGCGCACGAGCCGCAACGGACCGACGGGGATCTCGCCGCGCACGGAGGTCGGCAGCGGGTAGGAGACCATGCGCGCGCCCTGACGGGGCAGGCGCGGCAGGTCGACGGTGTGCTCGGCGGCGCCGATGCGGTCGTGCGCGCGCAGGCCGGACAGCGCCCAGCGGCCGAGGTTGCGCACGTTGAGCACGGCCACGGCGGCGTCACCGCGCGGCACCTTCAGCGGCGTCACCTCGCGGCTGACCTCCAGCCGCGGCTTGGGCGCGGTCCAGGCCAGCGCGACGCCGAGCGCGAGCAGCCCGCCGGTGGCCAGCACGACGGGCTCGGTGTAGCCGAGCAGGAATCCGGCCGCATACAGCACCAGGGACCCGCCCAGCGTCCCCCATCCGAGCGGTGTCAGCATCTCAGACCGCCTGGGGCACCGGCATCCCGGTGAGGATCTCGCCGAGCACCTGTCCCGCCGTCAGTTCGCGCAGCTCCGCGTCGGGCGTGCGGATCAGACGATGCGCCAGCACCGGTACGGCCAGCGCCTTCACATCCTCGGGCACCACGAAGTGCCGCCCGGCGGCGGCGGCCTTGACCCGGGCGGCGCGCAGCAGCGCGAGACTGCCTCGCGGGCTCGCCCCGAGCCGGAGCGCCGGATGGTTCCGGGTGGCGCCGCACAGCGCCACGATGTAGTCGTAGACCGGATCGGCCACGTGGATGCGGGTCGCGAAGTCGATCATCCCGGCCACGTCGGCGGCGCGGGCGACGACCGGCAGCCGTTCGACCTGGGGCCCGGACGGCCCGCCCTTGAGCACCTCGACCTCGGAGGCGTGGTCGGGGTAGCCGACGGAGATCTGCATGAGGAAGCGGTCGAGCTGCGCCTCGGGCAGCGGGTAGGTGCCGTCCATGTCGACGGGGTTCTGCGTGGCGACCACGAGAAAGGGCCGCGGCACCTGGTGCGGCTCGGAGTCGACGGTGACCCGCCGCTCCTCCATGACCTCCAGCAGCGCCGACTGCGTCTTGGGCGAGGCCCGGTTGATCTCGTCGGCGAGCACGATGTTGGCGAAGACCGGCCCCTTGTGGAACTCGAACTTCTGGTACGCCTGGTTGAAGATCGACACGCCGGTGATGTCACTGGGCAGCAGGTCGGGCGTGAACTGGATGCGCCGCCACTCGGCGTCCACGCTGGCCGCGATCGAGCGGGCCAGCGTGGTCTTGCCGGTGCCCGGCACGTCCTCGATGAGCAGGTGCCCCTCGGCGAACAGGCAGATCAGCGCCAGCTCGATCGCCTCGCGCTTGCCCCTGATGACATGCTCGATGTTGCCCGCGAGCAGCTGGAAGCGCTGGGCGAACTGTCCCGCGAGCTGTTGCTGCTGGTACGGCTGCGCGGTCTCTTCCACGTTGTAGTGGCTCACAGCTGAGTCCCCCTTCTCAGTCCGTGCATTCGAACAACGGCGCCGCCGGGAAGGCGCCACGCGGTGACTCCATCAGCGTCACGCTGAGGTAGGCCACACCGCCGTTCCACTCGATCCGGTTCCAGACGTCGCTGGTTTCCTTGGTCTCGTCCTCCGTGACGGAGGCCCCCTTGACCTGGCAGATCACCGTGATGCTGATGTACTGGCCCTTCGGGATCGTCCCGGCTTCCCCGCTCTTCGACGGCCCCGGCCGGACGAGCGTGTTGGTCTGGTTGTTGTTGGCGTTCCTGTAGGCGTGACGCGGATAGGCCAGGTCGGCGGTGGCACTGGCCACCTCCTGGCTCTCCCCCGCCGCGTTCTTGGCCTTCAGCTTGAACTCGTACTTCTTGTTGTTGTCCAGCCCGTCCACGTTGAACGAGGTGCCGCTGATGGAGCTGTCCGACTTGGCCCCGGACAGCTCGTACGTGGTGCCTTCCCCGGCGTTCGACGGCGCGCTCCAGCTCAGGTCGGCGCCGCGGTTCTTGGCCTTGGCGGCGAAGTTCGACGGTGCGCCGGGCGCCACGCAGGGCTTCACCCCGGCGCTCGGCGCGGACGGCACCTCCCCGCCCTTCCAGTGGGCCACGATCGTGAAGGAGTACTCCTTGGCGCAGTCCCCGCCGCTGAACTCGAACTGGAACGGCCCGTTCGCGTCCACCGACTGCGGCGACACGCGCCCGTCGCCGCCGTTGACCTGCACGGTGTAGCGGTCGGGCTTGCCACCGGTCGACGGGCTGAAGGTGATGTCGATCTTCCCTGGCCCGGACTTGGCGCTGACCGAGCCGGGCTTGGTCGGCGGGCTCGGCGTGGGCGTCGGGGTGGGCGTGCGGGTCGGCGTCGGTGTCGGAGTCGGCGTGCGGGTCGGGGTGGGCGTCTGCTCGGGCTCCTCGGTGGGCTTCTTCGAGGGCTTGTGCGTCGGCTCCGGCTCCTCGGTCTCCGTGGGCTCCGGGTCGGCCGTCCTGGTCGGGTCGGGCTGGCGGCCGGACGCGGTGGGCTCGGGCTTCGGCGTCTGCTTGGGCTTGGGCGTGTTGGTCGGGCCGGGGACGTCGCTGTCGTCCTTGTCGACCGGGTGCTTGCGGCCCTCGGGGTCGACGACGACGGCCTTGTCGCCGTTCTCGTCGTTGGCCCACAGCAGGCCGTCCTTGACGAACATCTCGATCGGGCCGGGCTGCTCGGCCACCTGGATCGTGGTCGGCCGGCCGCCCGCCGCGCTGTCCCAGACGATGAGGCCGCCGCTGGAGCTGTCGGGGACGTACACCTTGGAGCCGAGCACCTGCGGCACGCCCAGCGCGGTGGGTTCGTCGGACTCGAGCTTGGTCGTCTGGACGGCGTTGGACGCGGTGTCGATCACCACGAGCAGCCCGTCGGGGCCGGGCGCCAGGATCGGCACCAGCGAACCCTCGGTCGCCGGCGGGGTGAGCGCGCCGCCCTTGGCCGACTGGGCGACGCCCTTGGGCAGCAGGATCTCTCCGGCGCCGCCGTCCGAGCCGATCACCACGGCGGTGGAGGCGCGGGTGTTGACGATCACGGGCAGGCCGCCGGCGATCGTGACGGCGAGTTCCTCGCCGGGCTCGCCCGCCTTGACCGCCTGCTCGGCGACGCCTGCCGTGACCGGGACGACCTCGCCCTTGGCGGGTACCGGGACCCACAGCTTGCCGCCGCCGTCGATGCGCGCGGCGCCCAGCGGTCCCTGCAGTTCGAGCGGGGCGCCGAGGGAGTTCAGCGTGGCCGGGTCGATGCGTTGCACCGTTCCCTTGGGGTTGACCGCGTAGGCGGACTTGCCGGTGACCACGAGCTGCATTCCGGCGGCGCCGAAGTCGCGGCTCTGTGCGACGCTGAGCTGGCTCGGCTCGATCCGGCTGACGACGCCGGTGCGGTCGTCGACGAGCAGGACCGTCTGCCCGTCCTGCACGATGCGCAGCGGCCGGCCCGCCTTGTCGTCGAGGTATCCGTCGACCTCTCCGGACAGGCCGTTGACGTGGACGATCTTCCCGCGGACCTTGGTCCAGAGCCAGGCGCCCACGTCGGCCAGCTTCGGATTGGCGCTCGACACGCCCACGCCGAACACCGCCGCCACGACGACGAGGCAACCGGCCACCACTGCGGCGATCACAGCGGTGGCACGGTCGCCCCGGAGAATGCGGACGCGCATGCGTCACTCACCCCGTATGTACGATTACTAAGCGTTTGCCCCCGTCTTACCGGGCATCACGATAGCGTGCAGCCGTACCAGGGCGCATGCCTTGCTCAGAACGTGTCGATGTTCTCGATTTTCCATCTGTCGCCGTCGAGCACCGCGCCCACCGCGAACATCGCCGGAGCGTAGGAGGCCTTGCCCGGCTCCGCCGTCGTGCTGTGCTGATCGGCGAAGATGAGCAGCCGCGCCCGGTCGCCTTCCAGCAGCGTCACGCCGCTGTCGGTGACCGTGGTCGTCAGCACCAGCTTGTCGCGCAGCGCCTGCTCGCGGACCAGGCCGAAGATGCCCTGGTACTGCTCCACGGCCTTGCCGGTCAGCAGGTCGCGGGCCGCCAGCTCGGTCTTGGCGACGTCGGCGTGGTCGTAGGAGAAGACGGTGTTCACCGCATCGATGATCTGGCTCTTGACCTGGCCGGTCCGGGTTTGATCAGTCATGGCCGTGTTCCGGGTCGTGGTCGTGTCGCGGAGGTCGTGCGCTTTCGTCGCGGCCAGCCCGGCCACCCCGCCGAGGAGCACGGTGGCGAGGGCCAGCAGCGCGGGCAACCGGCGGGTGCGGGCGGCGGCCCAGGTCGTGCTCATGGCGTGAGCCGCCGCAGCAGGCCCGCCGCCACCGAGCCGGCGACCAGCCAGACGGCGGCGGCCAGGCCGTGGTTGACCAGCGCCTCCCACCGGGCGTCGGCCAGATCGAACAGGCTCGTCAGGCCCAGCGACAGCGTGCCGGCCAGTGCGTCGACGACCTGGTACCAGGTGTTGGCCGCGTTCGCCTTGAAGATCGAGAACGCGGCGTGCAGGAGCAGCACCACCGCGATCAGCCGGGCGGCCACCTTCACCGCCCAGATGAGCAGTGCCGACACGCGCCGCCAGACCGATGCCGCGACGGACAGCACCGGCCTGGCCCGCGCCGCGAACGAGACCTTCTCCACCGGCGGCATCGGCGGGAACGGCGGCTCCACCGGCCCCGGCTGCGCGGGCACGAGCACGGGCACGGGCTCCACCGGTGGCGTGTACACCAGGCTGTCGCCGGGCTGGGGCTGCGGCTCGGGGTCGCGGATCATGGGGGGCTCCTTGTCGTCGCTGGTCATGAGGTGGTTCCGTCCGGAGCCTGGGTGAGGGCGGCGAGCTTCCAGCCGCCGGAGGTGCGGGTCAGCTCGCCCACGAGGCGGCTCTTCTTGACCACCGGCTCACCCTGGGGCGGGACCACGGTGATCCGTACCGCGGCGATGATCCGCGCGGTCCCCGCGGCCTCGTCGAGCTCGGTGAGCGCCGCCTCCAGGACCTTCGCGCTGGTGGCCGTGCCCGCCTTGGCGATCTCGGCGGTGAACGCCGCACGCCCCCGCACGATCTGCTGGTGCAGCCGCGCCGCCGTGGAGTCCTCCCACAGCGCGAGGTCGCGCTCGACGGTGCGGTGGCTGAGGGTGTTCAGATTCTGTACGGCCTGCGAACCGCTGCGCACCACCTCGTCCCGCAGCCGGGAGTAGCGCAGCCCGTCATCGCCCACGGCGCCGATCCACGCCCACCCCGACCAGGCGGCCCCGACCGCCGCGAGGGCGCAGAGCATCGCCGCCACGCGCGCGACCCACCCCGCCCTCTCCCCCGCCCCGGTCTGCTCCGGGTGGCCGGACTCCAGGTCCGTGGTTTCCTCGGTGACTTCCTGGATGCTCGTCATCGCTTCGCCTTGCTGGAGGTGATCTCGGTGATGCGCCAGCGGTCGTCCCGCAGGCGCGCGCTCACGGTGAGCTGGGCGGCCACGGCCGGTCCAGCGGGCTTGCCGGAGCGGGTGGCCGTCTGGTCCAGGAAGACCAGCAGCCGCGCGGTGTCCCCGGTCAGGGTGACGACCCCGGCGCGTACCACCCGGGTGGTGAGCGTGGCCTGCTGGGTCACCACGTCCCGCCGGATCTGGGTGATCAGCCGCGTGTACTCCTCGGCCGCCCGCCCGTCCAGCGAGTCCCGCGCGGCCAGCTCGGTC
Organism: Nonomuraea sp. NPDC059007; assembly: GCF_042740555.1. Classification (NCBI taxonomy): domain Bacteria; kingdom Bacillati; phylum Actinomycetota; class Actinomycetes; order Streptosporangiales; family Streptosporangiaceae; genus Nonomuraea; species Nonomuraea sp. NPDC059007. The sequence continues at coordinate 308,993 of NZ_JBHYJD010000010.1, forward strand.
GCCTCGATCTCGGCAGGCGAGTACGTGAAGATCCTGGCCAGCGCGTTGCTGACGTCACCGGCCACGCGCGTGGTGCCCGCCTGGTCCAGCAGCGCCCGGTTCCCCGCGGCGACGTCCCGGGCGGGCGCCGCGGCCCGTACCGCCACCCCGGTCACGAGCAGCACGACCGCGACCGCCGCGAGCACGGCGGGCCTGCCCACCCGTAGCCGCCGTCTTTTCTCCGGTACGGCGTGCCGTCCCCGCCGTCCGGCGGCCTCAGGCTCGGCGACCAGGGTCGACTCCGTTTCCACGCGGACCTCCTCGTCACCCGCCCACGGCGGGAATCGCGGTGAACGACTTGAGCTTCCAGCCGCCGTCCGTCCTGGCCAGCCCGGTCTGGAACCGTTTGCGCTCCACCGACGCCCGCCCGCCCCGCCCCGTGAGCTCGATCTCGACGGCGGCGATGATCTGCGCGTCACCGGCTTCGGCGTCGAGGGCGGTGACGGCGGCCTCGATCACGGTGGCGCGGGAGGTGGCGCCGGAACGTTCGACGGCCTGGCGGGTGCTCGCCCGCCCGGCGGCCAGCTCGTCGCGCAGTGCCCCGGTGGTGGCCTCCTGCCAGCGGGCGAGACCGGCGTCCACGGCGGCGGCGTCCATGGTGTTGAGCACGGCGAGCTGCCGCCGTCCTGCCTCCAGCGCCCGGTCCCGCTCGGCCGCGAAGGCGGCGCCCGGGTCGCCGGCCGCCTGCCACGACACCCACCCGGACCATCCGCAGAACGCCGCGGCCAGGACCACCAGCACGACGGCGACCGGCCCCGCCCACCGCCGCACCGGCAACGAGCCCCGGCCAGGCGGCGGGTCGCGGTCGGTCACGGGCGGGGTCAGCGGTCGGGGTCGGGCCACAGGAGCTCCTCCATGTCGTTCTCGGGCCCGTCGGCGGGCGGATCGGGCAGGGTGTCGTGGCGGCCGGGCAGTTCGTCGAGGCTGAACGAGCCGGGCTTGGCCGCCTCGGGCACCCCGCCCTTGGGCGCGTTGGCCGAGCCGCGCACGCCGACTCCGGTGGAGGGCGGCGACAGGCAGCGGGCGCCGGTGTTCAGGGACGTTCCGGGGCTGGTGTCGAGGCCGTTGCGGTAGGGCGTCCTGCCGTAGCCGCTCACGCAGGGCAGCGGGTTGAAGAAGGTGTTGGTCAGGCCGAAGGTGAACGTTCCCGACCTGGCGGCGGTGGTGCCCGCGGCGACGAGTTGCGGGAGCCGTACCAGAAGCTCCTCCATGCCGCGCCGGCGCGTGAGCGTGAGGTCGGACGTCGTGAGGAGGTTGGCGACCAGGACGCTGAAGCCGGGGTCGAGCTCGCGCACGAGCTGGGACAGCTCGCGGGTGGCGCCGGGTGCTTCAGTGATGAGCGTGCGCAGGTCGGCGTCGGAGTCCTTGAGCTGCTTGGCGAGCAGGCGGGCGTTGCGGCCGAAGTCGCGCAGGGCCTGGCCCTCCTCGTTCTGGGTGCGCAGGACGAAGGTGCCGTCAGTGAGCAGGCGCGTGGTGGGGACGAGGTTCTCGTCGGCGGCGGAGACGAAGCTGCTCTGGTAGTCGAGCAGGGCGCGCAGGTTGGGGCCCTGGCCCTGGAACGCCTTGCCCAGCTCGTCGACGAAGGTGCGCAGCGAGTCCAGCGGCACCGAGGCGGCGAGCGCGTTGACGTTGCCGAGGATCTCGGTGACCGGCGCGGGGGTGGCGCCCTTCGCGATGACCGAGCCCGCCCGCAGGAACGGGCCGTCGGCGGTGGAGGGGCGCAGGTCGACGTACTGCTCGCCGACCGCCGACAGGTTGGCGACGACGGCCTGCAGGCGGTCCGGGATGGGCGGGGCGGCGTCGTCGATGCGCAGGTCGGCGACGAGGCCGCGCTCGGTGAGCGTCATCTCGCCGACGCGGCCGACGGTGACGCCGCGGTAGGTGACGTTGGCGTCGGGGAACAGGCCGCCGGTCTCGGCCAGCTCCAGCTTGACCACGTAGTGGCCGGGGCGGCCGAACAGCCTGCCGAGCTTGGCGTACTCGATGCCGATGAAGCCGATCACGACGATCGCGATGGCCAGGAAGATCGCGACCCGGATGCGGGTGGCGCGGGTCAGCATCTACTCCTCCTGTCCGGGGGTGGGGGTCGGTGTCGGCTCGGGGGTCGGCGTCGGGGTGGGCTCGGGCTCGGGTTCCGGCGTGGGGGCCGGTGTCTTCGTCTTCGACGGCGAGGGCGTGGGCGAAGGGGTCTTGGACTTCGCCGGGGACGGCGTGGCCGTGGGCTGCTTGCCCGCCTTCTGCTTGACCATGTCGAACGGCAGTTCCGGCCAGTCGTCCTTCGGGTCGGCGTTGATCGAGATCGTCGGGACGATCGGCTCGACGTCGGGACCGGCGGCCATCGACAGGTAGGCGTTGAGGTAGTCGCCCTTGACCGCGTTCGTGATCTCGTCGGTGAACGGGTAGGTGAGCGCCACCTCCAGCGCCTTCGGCAGGTCGCGTCCGGCGGCGGTCAGGTTGCGCAGGATCGGCTCCAGCGCGCGCAGGTCGGCGACGACGTCGTCCTTGCTGCGGTCCACGACGTCCACGGCCACGCCGGAGAGCTTCTCCAGTTGCGCCAGCATGGTGACCAGCGCGCCCCGCTGCTCCTCCAGCACCTTCAGGCCGGGGCTGAGGTCGTCCAGGACGGTGTTGACGTCTTTCTTGCGCGAGTCGAGCGTCTTGGCGAGCCGGTTGAGGCCGTCGAGGGCGTGGATGATCTCCTGTTTGTGGCGGTTGAGGTTGCCGGTCAGCGTGGAGAGCTTCTTGAGCAGGTCGCGGATCTCGGCCTCGTTGCCGCCGAGCGCCTTGTTCAGCTCGCGGGAGATGGTCCTGATCTGGGCCAGGCCGCCGCCGTTGAGCAGCAGCGACAGCGCCCCGAACACCTCCTCGACCTCGGCGTTCCTGACGGTGCGCGGGAGCGGGATGTGCGCGCCCGCCGCCAGCGTCCCGCCCGTGCCGCCCCGGGCGGGCGCGGCCAGCTGCACGTACTTCTCGCCGAGCAGGCTGGTCTGCTCCAGCCTCGCCTCGGCGTCGGCGGGCAGCTTCACCGCGCCGTTGACCAGCATGGTGACGCGGGCCGTCCAGCTCTCCTTGGGCAGGCTGATCTCGGTGACCCGGCCGACCGCCACGTCGTTGACCCGCACCGCCGCCTGCGGGACCAGGTCCAGCACGGTCTCGAACTCCGCCGTCACCGTGTAGGGCCGCTCGCCCAGCTCGGCGCCGCCGGGCAGCGGCACGTCCCTGATCCCGCCGATCCCGCACCCGGCCAGCGTCCCGGCCACGACCACAACCGCGACCACCCGCCCTCTTCCGGTACGGCCCGCCGTACGTGACCCGGCTTCCCGGTGGATGGCCATCAGCGCTCCCCCTCACCAGGTAGCTCGTCGCCGGGCGTCGGCGTCGGGTCCTTCGTCTTGGCGGTGCCGCTCGGACTCGGCGTCGGGGCGGGCGTCGTCGGGCCGGGCGACTTCGACGGCGACGGCGTCGGGCTCGGCGACTTCTCCGGTGTGGCGCCGGCCGTCGGGGTGGGAGCCGGGTCCACGATCTGCTGGGGGTCGAGCGCCCTGGCCGCCGGTCCGAACATCAGCTCCAGCAGATCCCCCCGCCCCATGACCGTCCGGGTCTCCGGGTCGTAGGCGTTGACCACGTTCGTGGCCGCCAGCGGCAGGTTGTCCAGGGCCTCGGCCAGCGAGCGCCGCTGGTTCACGAGCGTCTGGGTGAGGTCGGCGAGCTTGTCCACGTTCGCGGCCAGGAGAGTGCGGTTCTCCGCGACGAACGTCTTCACCTCGCCCAGCGCCCCGGCCAGCTCGTGCAGGGCGCCGCCGATCTCGTCGCGGTCCGCGGCCAGGAATCCGGTCACGTCGGCCAGCTGTTGTTCGGCCAGCCGTACCTGATCGTCGTTGTTGCGCAGCATGCGGGAGAAGTCGGCGAGGTGCCGCACGGTGGCGAACAGGTCGCCGCTGGAGCCGGCCAGCGTCTTGGATGCCTTGCCGAACTCGGCGACCATGGTGTTGATGTCCCGGCCGTTGCCCTTGAGGTTGGCGGCGCCGACGTCGAGCACGCGGGAGAGCGAGCCCTCCTTGTTGGCGCCGGTCGGGCCGAGTGCCTTGGAGAAGTCGCTGAGCGTTTCGTACAGCTTGTCCAGCTCCATCGGCACCGCCGTGCGGTCGGCGGGCAGGACGGCGCCCGGCGCGAGCTTCGGCCCGCTGGTGTACGCCGGGCTGAGCTGGATGTAGCGCTCGGCCACCAGGGCGGGGGCGACCACGACGGCCGTGGCGGCGGCGGGCACGTCGACGCCGTCGTCCAGCGTCAGCACGGCCCTGACCTGCGTGCCCTCGGGCGTCACCGACGCGATCTCGCCGACCTTGACGCCGAGCACCCGCACGTCGGAGCCGGGATACACGGCGACGGCGGAGTGGAAGTAGGCGGTGATCTGGTCGTCGGGGGCCCGCGGCGGCGCGGCGGCGCCGGTGAGCGCGACGACCAGCGCCGCGGCCAGGGCGAGCGAGCGCCCGCGGTGGCCGGTCATCGGTCGTCTCCGGGAGTGGTGGGGCTACCGGTCGGGGTCGGCGTGGGCTTGTGGGGTCCTCCTGGTTTGGGGGGAAGGCAGCCCTTGTCGGGCACGCCGTCCGGCAGGTAGTGCTTCGGGACGACCCCGCACAGGTAACCGTCCAGCCATCGCCCGTTGCCGATCGTGTTGCCGACCAGTCGCGTGTACGGCCCCGCCAGCGCCAGCGCCCGGTCCAGATCGCGCTGGTTGCGCAGCAGCACGTCGCTCACCCGCGCCAGCGCCCGCAGGGTGGGCGCGAGCTGCTTCCTGTTGTCCCTGACCAGCCCGACGAGCTGGGCCGACAGCTCCCTGGTGCCGGTGAGCAGCGCGTGGATGGCGGCCCTGCGCTTGCGCAGCTCGTCCAGCAGCAGGTTGCCGCTTCTGAGGAGCTCGGCGAAGTTGTCGTTCTGGGCGGCCAGCGTGCCGCTGAGCTTCTTGGTCCCGGCCAGCAGCCGGGCCAGTTCCGCGTCCCTGGAGGAGATCGTCCTCGACAGCGCGGACAGGCCGGTCACGGCCTGCTTGACGTGCGGCGGCGTCCTGGAGAACGTGGCCGAGATCGTGTCCAGGCTCTCGGCGATCCGGTCGGTGTCCAGCCGGGCGACGGTGCGGCCGAGGTCGTCGAAGGCGGCGGTCACGTCGTAGGGGGCCAGCGTGCGGGTGACGGGGATGGCCTGCGCGGGGTTCTGCGCCTCGGGGCCGAGCGGGTCGAGGGCGAGGTACTTGGCGCCCAGCAACGTCCTGATCATGATGGCGGCGGTGGTGCGGTTGCCGACCCACGCGTCCTTGACCCGGAACTCCACCCTCACCCTGCCCCGGTCGAGGGCGACGTCACTGACCTTGCCGACCTTGACCCCGGCCACGCGTACCTCGTCACCCCGGGTGAGGCCGGCGGCCTCGGTGAAGTAGGCGGTGTAGTCGGTGCCGCCGCCGATGATCGGCAGGGCGTCGGCCCGGTAGGCGGCGGTGCCGATGCCGCCGATGAGCAGCAGACCGGCCAGGCCGACCAGGATGGGGTTGCGCTCGCGCAGCCGCTTCACTGCTTGCACCTGCCTTGGGTGTTCGGGATGCCCGTGGGCGCCGGCCGGCCGTCGGTGTAGGTGACCCCGCTGATCAGGGCCTCGCACAGGTAGAGGTTGAACCAGGAGCCATAGGAGGCGGCGCGGGTGATGACCTCGGCCTTGTCCGGCAGCCGTTGCAGGAATCGCTCCACGAGCGGAGCGTCGGCGTTCAGGTTGCCCGCCAGCCTGCCGAGCTGGTCGATGTCGCGGCGCAGCGGCTCGCGGCTGTCGGCCAGCAGGCCCGCGGTGCTCGTGGTGAGCTCGCCGAGCGCGCCGATCGCCTGCCCGATGGGCCTGCGGTCGGCGGCCAGGCCGCTCATGAGCCTGCGCAGGGTGACCACGAGCGTGGTCAGCTCCTTGTCGCGGGCGTTGACGGTGGCCACGACGGTGTCGAGGTTCTTGATCACCTCGCCGATGAGGTCGTCCTTGGCGGCCAGGGAACTGGTCAGCTCGCCGATCGTGCGCAGCAGGCCCTCGACCGTGGCGCCCTCGCCCTGGAGCACCTGGATGAGCTCGCCGGCGAGCTTGTTGACGTCGTCGGGCGACAGTGCCCGCATGAGCGGCTGGAAGCCGCGGAACAGCTCGGTCAGGTTGATGGCCGGGGTGGTGCGATCCAGCGGGATCGTGGCGCCGGCGGACAGGGTGCCGCCCGCCGTACCCTCGCCCTGGGCCATGTCGATGTAGCGCTGGCCGACGAGGTTGAGGTACTTGATCGTCGCGGTGGCGGAGGCGGGCAGGCGACGGTCGCGTTCGACGGAGAACTCGACCTCGGCCACCCGCCGGTCCACGATGGCGATCGCCTCCACCTGGCCGACGCGTACGCCCGCGATGCGGATGCTGTCGCCGGTGTTGAGCCCGGCCACGTCGGTGAAGCGCGCCCGGTACGTGGTCCGCTCGCCCAGGTCGCTGTTGGCCACGCTGATGGCCAGGGCGAGCGTGGCCAGGACCGTGACGACCACGAAGGCGATCGACTTGATCAGCGGCGCGGTGACTTCCCTCATCGGATCCTCACCTCGGCGCCCCGGTAGAGCGGTCCGGCCAGCACGCTGCTCCAGTCGGGCAGGGTGCTCGGGTCGTCGCCGTACTCCAGGGCGAGCAGTTCGTTGACGAGGCGGCTCTCGGCTCCGGAGTTGGGCGGGCCGTAGGAGCCGCCGAAGGCTTCTGCGGGGCTGGTGGGCGACGGTGTCTCCGACGGTTGGGGCGTGCCTGAGGGCGTGCCCGAGGGCGTGCTCGAAGGGGTTGGCGTCGCCGAAGGCGGGCTTGTGGGGCGGGCGCCGTCGCCGGTGTAGGGGATGGTGTAGCAGCGCGGGCCCCCGGTCGCGCTGTAGACCGGGCGGTCCTTGCCCGGCAGGTAGCGGCCCTTGCTCTGTACCGCGATCACCTTCACGTGCAGGCCGGGTTTCTTGGTGCCCTTGCCGAGCACCTTGTCCATGAGCGGGACGAAGTCGGCGAGCATCTCCAGCGTGCACGGGAACTCCGGCGAGTAGCGCGCCAGCAGCTCCAGCGTCGGGCGGCTGTGGGCGGCCAGCCGGATGAGGTTGGCCGAGTTCGCCCGCAGGAACGTGGTGAGGTCCTGGGAGGCGGCGGTCACGCCGGCGTACAGCTCGCTGAGGTTCTCACGCTGGTCGGCGATGGTCTTGCTGGTGGTGGTGAAGTCGGCCAGCGCCCGCAGGATGTCGGGCGCGGCCTCGCTGTAGAGGTGGCTGAACTCGATCAGCTCGCGGACGTTGGCGTTCAGCTCGGGCAGGTGCGGGTTGAGCCTGGTGAGGTAGCGGTCGAGCTGGACCAGCGTCCGGCCGAGCTGCTCGCCCTTGCCCTCCAGGGCCTGGGCCATGGCGTTGAGCGTCGCCGACAGCTTGGCCGGCTTGACCGCGGTCAGCAGCCGCAGCAGGTTGTTCAGCACCACCTGCAGCTCGATGGCGTTGGCGGTGCGGTCCTCGGCGATCACCGCGCCGTCGGCGAGGCGGCGTACCGACGGCTTCGCGGGCGGGATCAGCGCGACGTACCGGGCCCCGAAGACGGTGGTGGGCAGCATCTGGGCGCGCACGTCGGCCGGGATGAGCCGCAGGTGCTCCGGTTCGATGGCCAGCGTCAGCCGGGCGCCGTCGCCGTCGGCGGCGATGGTCCTGACCTCGCCGACCACGACCCCGCGCACCTTGACGTCGGCCAGCGGGTGCATCTGGTGGCCGACCGCGCTTGCGCGCAGCGTGACGAGGGCGACCTCGGCGAACCGCTTGGTGTAGACGGCCACCGACAGCCACACCAGCAGCACCGGGACCATGAGGAACGCCACCCCTGCCAGCCGTCTTCTCATCCCGCGCTCCTCATCCGGTGATCTTCACGGTCGTGGTGGCGCCCCAGATGGCCAGGCTGAGGAAGAAGTCGGTGACGCTGATCAGCACGATCGAGGCCCGTACGGCCCGGCCGACCGCCACGCCCACCCCGGCGGGCCCGCCGGCGGCGCGGTAGCCGTAATAGCAGTGGGCCAGGATCACCATGACGCTGAAGATCAGCACCTTGAGGAAGGAGAGCAGGACGTCCGTCGGCGACAGGAACACGCCGAAGTAGTGGTCGTAGGTGCCTTCCGACTGCTGGTTGACCCAGATGGTGACCATGCGCGAGGACAGGTAGGAGCTGATCAGGCCGATGCCGTACAGGGGGATGATCGCGACGGTTCCGGCCACGATCCTGGTGGAGACCAGGTACGGCAGGCTCGGGATGCCCATCCCCTCCAGGGCGTCGACCTCCTCGTTGATGCGCATGGCGCCGAGTTGCGCGGTGAAGCCGGCGCCGATCGTGGCCGACAGGGCCAGGCCGGAGACGATGGGCGCGATCTCGCGGGTGTTGAAGTAGGCGGAGACGAAGCCGGTGAAGGAGGCGGTGCCGATCTGGTCGAGGGCGGCGTACCCCTGCAGACCGACGACGACGCCGGTGAACAGGGTCATGGCGACCATCACGCCGATGGTGCCGCCGATGACGGCCAGGCCGCCGCTGCCGAAGGCGACCTCGGCCAGCAGGCGCAGGATCTCCCTGAAGTAGCGGGTGAGCGCGGCCGGGATCCAGAGCAGCGCCCGGACGTAGACGCCGAGCTGGTCGCCGAGTTCGTCCAGCCAGGTGAGGACTCTGGTGTGCATCAGCCCACCTTCGAGGGGACGACCTGCAGGTAGATCGCCGTGAGCACGAGGTTCACGAAGAACAGCAGGAGGAAGGTGATGACGACGGACTGGTTGACCGCGTCGCCGACGCCCTTGGGCCCGCCGGCCGGGTTGAGCCCCCGGTAGGCGGCCACGACGCCGGCGATGAAGCCGAAGAGCAGCGCCTTGAACTCGCTGATGTACAGGTCGGGCAGCTGGGCCAGCGCGGAGAAGCTGGCCAGGTAGGCGCCGGGCGTACCGCCCTGCATGACGACGTTGAAGTAGTAGCCGCCCGCGACGCCGACGACCGAGACGAGGCCGTTGAGCAGCACCGCGACGCCCATGGCCGCCAGCACCCTGGGCACCACCAGCCGCTGGACGGGGTTGACGCTCATGACCTCCATGGCGGCCATCTCGTCGCGGATCGTGCGGGCGCCGAGGTCGGCGCAGATGGCCGAGCCGGCCGCGCCGGACACCAGCAGCGCCACGATCATCGGGCTGATCTGCTGGAGCATGCCGAGCACGCTGGCGGCTCCGGTGAACGACTGGGCGCCGATCTGCTGGGCCAGCGAGCCGACCTGCAGGGAGATGACCGCGCCGATCGGGATCGACACCAGCGCGGCGGGCAGGATCGTGACGCTGGTGATGAACCAGAACTGCTGGATGAACTCCGCGAACTGGAACGGCCGCCGGAACATCAGCCCCAGCACGGACCCGCCCAGGGCGAACATCCTGCCCGTCTGGCGTAAGCCGCCGGTGATCGAGGCCATCGTCTACTCCTTCACACCGGGCAGGTGCCGGGAGACGATCGCGTCCCTGGCGGCGGGGGCGAGTTCGGGCAGCATGCGCATGACCCGGTCCATGCGCCGCCAGACGGCCTGGCGCGGGGGCAGCCCCGGCGTGGGGGCGAGCTGCTCGGGGATCGTCTTCCCGCCGCCGTACGGCACGGCGCTCTCCATGGCCCGCAGGGCGGCGTCCTTCTCCTCCGACATGCCGATGGGCCCGCGGACGTCTCCTTTGAGAAACTGCCGGACGACCTCGTCGTCGCTGGTCAGCAGGACCTCGCGGGGGCCGAAGGTGACCAGTTCGCGGCGGTAGAGCATGCCCAGGTTGTCCGGGACGGTCGAGGCGATGTCGATGTTGTGGGTGACGATCAGCATCGTGGTGTCGAACTGGGCGTTGAGGTCGATGAGCACCTGCGACAGGAACGCGGTGCGGACCGGGTCGAGGCCCGAGTCGGGCTCGTCGCACAGGATGATCTCGGGCTCCAGCACCAGCGCCCTGGCCAGGCCAGCGCGCTTGCGCATACCGCCGGAGATCTCGCCGGGCAGCTTCTTCCCGTCGCCGGCCAGGCCCACCATCTCCATGCTGTCCAGGACGATCCCGCGGATCTGCGCCTCGCTCTTCCTGGTGTGCTCGCGCAGCGGGAAGGCGATGTTGTCGTAGAGGTTCATGGAGCCGAACAGGGCGCCGTCCTGGAACATCAGGCCGAAGAGCTTGCGGGTCTCGTAGACCTGGCGGTCCGGGGAGTTGATCATGTCGACGCCGTTGACCACGACCTTCCCCCTTTCCGGCTTGATCAGGCCGATCAGGGATTTGAGAAACACCGTTTTACCGGTGCCTGAAGGACCGAGCATGACGCTGATTTCCCCGGCGGGGAGAATCAGCGAGACGTCTTCCCAAATGGTCTGCGCGCCGAAGGACTTCGACAGTCCCTGGACCACCACTTCGATTCCCATTACCTCGCCTGATCGGTCGCGGCATTGCGTGCGGGCAAGCTACTCATCGCGACGATCGAGAGGCAAGTGACTAAAGACACGATTCCGCATCGGTCAGGTCGTCTGTCAACGCCTGATTGTTTTTGATTCGCCTTTTGTCATCGGGTGCGGGTTTTCCTGGAGAACCTGATCCGCGTTTTGCCGCACCGCGCGCACGCCTGCGTCACCACCAGGCCGATCCGTTCGATCTCGACCCAGTGGCGATGGAGGTGCATGGGGGTTCAGCCCTTCCGCGAGCCCGCCTTCTTACCGTTGATGGTTACCTCGGGCGGGCACTGGGCGGAAGGGGCGCCGGCCGTTCCGCACAGGGCGCCCTGGTTGACCTGGATCTCGTTGGCCTTGCCGGAGACCGAGGCGGTCAGCAGGCGGCTGATGTCCTCGCCGACGCCGCAGCCGGCGAACGGCGGGATCTCCACCAGCCCGCGCAGCACGCCGCCGACCAGGAGGTTGTCCTGGTAGGGCGGGTCGTACATCTCGCCGCCCCTGAGTTTGAGATCGATCGGCCTGGCCGTCCCGCACCTCGGGCCGACGTCGATGGGCCGGCCGTTCACGCTGGCCTTGAGCACACGCATGGTGACGCGCGCGTTGACCGCCACCGCCAGGTCGTCTGAGCCGTCGGAGGTGGAGGAGTCGATGAGGTGCACGTTGGCCACGCCCACCTGGGTGAGCTCCACCGTCGTGGTGGTCGGCACGAAGCCGAAGGTCAGGACGGTGCCGGTGGCGCGGACCGGCTGGTTCTCGCCGACGTAGTCCTGGCGCTGCCACGGCACCGTGCCCGGCGGCGGGTCCCTCGGCACGAACCATCGGAAGCCGCTGAGGCTCTTCACCGCCGACAGCGACTCGACCGAGACGCCGGCGTCGAGCTTCTTGATGTTGGAGAAGCCCTTGAGCTTGGCGCAGCCCATGGCGGGCGGGATGGGCCCCGGCACCGCGGTCGGCGGCACCTCTGGCACCTCGAAGTCGGGGTTGAGCACGGTGGCGGCCGGGTTCGGCGGGCAGTCCTCGCCGGTCTTCGGGCCGCGGAAGACCACCTTGGCCTGCACGGTCTCGGTCTCCGGCGTACAGGTCGCGGTCTTGGCGCCGCCGGCGGGCGGGGTCAGGATCATGGTCAGCGCCGAGGCGGTGAACGTCGCGACGCCGGGGACGGCCGCCTTGAACGCGTCGCCGCGCTGGCCGGCGGTCCAGGTGGCGGCGGTCAGCCGTACCTCGCCGGAGGCGGCGACCGGGCTCTTCGCCGGGCTGCGCACCTGCCGCCAGGCGAGCACGCGCGGCTCCGGGCTCTCGCCCTCGTCCGCCTCGAAAGCCGCGCCGACCTTGGGGGTGATGGTGGCGCTCAGCGAGTCCACCGGCTGGTCGGAGAGGTCGGCGAGGATCGAGCGGGGCATGACGATCTTCATGCTGAGGCGTCCGGGGCGCACGTCCACGCCCACGGCCTCGGGGCTCTTCATCGTGACCGTCAGGCGGATCCTGATCCGGTGGTTCGTGGCCGAGTCGCCGACCTTGCACCCGTACACGGTGTCCGACACGGGGCCCCGCGTCCCGGTGGCGGCGCTTCCCCCGGACCCGAACATGGTCGCGAGAATTCCGGCGGCGATCCACGGCGCGGCTGAGCGCATGGCAGTCCCTTCAGCGGTGTCCGCGGCACGGTAGGGCACAACGCATTCGCTTTTCAAGCCTTTGTCATCGGCTGACAAACGGGCCGGGCGGCTTTGTCAGCGGATGAGCACACACCGCTTGGCAGCCGGTGACTAATTCACCGCGCATTGTTTGTCACTGGCTGAGCAATACATATTTCAGGGATTCGAATTGTTGACGCCAGAACTCTCTTCTGTTTCTGTGACGTTCGTCACCACTCACCTTTCATGGAGGCACACGATGAAATCCATCGCACGGGTGTCAGCGCCATTAGCCGCCGCTGCCGTCGCGCTGATTCTGCTGCCCGGCACGGCGGTGGCGGCCGAGTCCACCCCCGTCATCCGCGCCGGTACGGCCACCGCGGCCGCGTACTCCGGGAAGATCCAGGCCCTGAGCTTCGGCGAGGTGTACTTCTCCGGCAACGCCCCCTTCATCGGCCTCGTGGACACCACGTGCCAGTACGCCCAGTTGCGCGGCGGCGTCAACTCCGACGGCACCGGCGGCTACGTCAACTACGTCCAGATCGACAACAACGGCTCCGGCGGCGCCTGCCCGAACAACCAGGGCGGCACCACCACCATCACCACCGTGAACACCAACGGCAGCGGCACGATCTACTACGACGACGATCACCTCAACAACCGCGACACCTTCCTCAAGCTGCCCGGCAACCAGCCCGGCGTGAAGATCAAGGCCGTGATCGAGATGCCGGCCGTCACCACCGAGCCGCAGACCTGCTACTACGGCCTCACCGCCGACACGCCCACCCTGGAGATCGACCTCTACAACCCGGACAACCCCAACCGTCCCGACCCGTCGCTGGCCCAGGCCCAGGGCAGCGCACAGGGGCAGCAGTTCTACCTGATGCCGACCGAGACCAACGACGTGTACTGCCCCGAGGCCGCCGCGGCCTTCGCCAACGTGGTGGTCAAGGGCGAGTCCGTGCCCAACTCCGGCACCTACGACCAGAAGCTTTACGCGACCAAGGCCCCGTGAGGAATCCCGTGAAGGTCGCCAAAGCCGCCCTGGCCGCGCTGCTCATGTTGGGGACGCCCGCCGCGATGGCCGCCCCCGCCCAGGCCGAGGACATCCCCGCGTTCGACTTCGCCGACTGCCCCGACCTGCCCGACCGCGCCGACCCGCGGTTCTGGACGTGCAACGTGATCATCGTCAACGGCGGGAAGTTCGTGCTCGGCAAGTTCGACCAGGTCATCAACAAGCCGATGAAGATCACCTACGCCACGGGCCTCGACCCCGACACCCGCAAGCAGGTCACCGTCTTCGGCCGGCTGCGCGCCGAGCGCATGACGGTCAGGAAGGGCATCTTCGGGGACCCCATCCTGACCGCCGTCTACGCCGAACCCCAGTACGCGGGCTCGTTCGACGTCGTGCCCGGCCCGATATGGAAGATGGCGCTGAAGGTCCGCATCATCAACCCGGTCCTCGGCCACAACTGCCGGCTCGGCTCCGACAGGAACCCCCTCCGGCTGAACCTCATCCTCGGCACGACCAGCCCGCCACCGCCCAACACGCCCATCTCCGGCGTGAAGCCGGTCCTGGTGTCCACGAACCCGCCGATCCAGAAGGCCACGATCGTGGACAACGCCTTCGCGGTGCCCGGCGCGGAGAGCTGCGGACTCGGCCTGGGCCTGCTGAACGCGGTCGTGAACTCCCAGGCTGGGACCCCTGCCGCCGCCGGTCGCAACACCGCGATCTTCCAGCAGTACGGATCCTTCAAGAAGTACACCGACATCGTGCCCTGACCGGTTCGATGATCAAGGAAGTGCCTGGTCTCTTGTCGGAGGCCGGGCTCTTCCCTATGTTCGTTGTGTCACATGTCACAAGGCGGATGAGGGAGGTGTGACTGTTGACGCAAACCGTTGAACAGGGTGACTTACCCGGCCCCATCCCGCCGCACTTCGCCGAGATCATGTGGCCGGAGGTGCCCAGCATCGTGGACGAGGTCCTCCTGGCGATCGGCGAGTCGATCCCCGAGTTCGCCCACCGCACCACCGGAAAGCACGGCCAGCTGCTGAGACGCGGCGTCGACTGCATCCTCACCTCGTTCATCCAGCGGGTCGCCGACCCCAGTGCCTCCTTCGAGGCCCGCGACGCCGTCTGCCGCCAGCTCGGCCGCTTCGAAGCCCGCGAGGGCCGCAGCCTCGACAGCCTCCAGGCCGCCTACCGGCTCGGCCTGCGCCTGGTCTGGCGGCGCAGCGTCGAGGTCGGCAACCGGCACGGCGTCGACCCCTCGCTCGTGGCCACGATGGGCGACTCGATCATCGCCTTCATCGGCGACCTCGCCGAGCAGTCCGTACGCGGCCACCAGGAAGAGCTGGCCCGGGCCAGCAAGGACCTGCGTGAACGCCGGGCCAGGCTGCTGCGCCACATACTCGACGGGGGCGGGGCCGTACCCGAGCGTGCCGCCCGCGCCGCCTGGACGCCCGCCGAGCAGATCACGCTGGTCGCGCTGCGGGCCGGCGCCACCGACCCCGGCGGCCCGCTCGAACCCGGCGTCCTGGCCGACTGGGCCAGCGCCGAGCCCTGCCTGCTGTATCCGGGCGAGATCGCCGGCGAGCGGCTGCGGCGCCTGGAATCCCTGCTGAGCGGCATGTCCGCCGTCATCTCCGTCACCGTGCCGCTGGCCGCCGCGCCCTCGGCCATGCGGTGGGCGCGGCGCGTCTTCGCCCTGGCCGACGAGGGGATCATCGCGGGCGCGCCGCTGCTGCGCTGCGAGGACCACCTGGTCACGCTGTGGCTGCTGGCCGACCACGAGCTCACCGAGCAGATAGCGCGCCGCGAGTTCACGGCGCTCGGCTCGTTCACGACCGGACGGCGCGAACGGCTGCTGGAGACGCTCGGCGTGTGGCTGGCCACCCGCGGCACCGCGGCCGACATCGGCGAGCAGCTCAAGGTACATCCGCAGACCGTGCGCTACCGGATGCGGCAGCTGGAGAGCGCACTCGGCGACGCCCTGACCGAGCCGGACCGGCGCTTCGCCATCGACCTGGTCCTGCGGGCGCGCGCCGCGAAAGGCTCGTTCGGCATCTGACGCGTGGCGTCGCGCGGGCTTCGGCTTCGGTGTCTTCGGTACGGCGCGCCGCGTCCGGTGCCAGAGTGTCGGTGCGAAGCCGTACCTTAGTTCGCGTGCCTGAGCAGCCCCTGACCCTCGACGCCGCGCTCTCCGAGGAGGCGGTGCTGTCGACCTACCGCCGGATGTTCGCCGCGCTGGCCCGCGACAGCGGGGCCGTGGTCGACGACCCGGCCCTGGTCGACATCGCCGAGACGCTGTTCGGCGCGTTCGCCGAGGCGGGCGAGGAGTGGCTGACGCACGAGCAGATGCGCCATGTGTGCCGCGCCTATCCGGCCGATCAGTTCGACAACCGGCTGCGGGTGCTCAAGGGGCTGGGCGCCGTCCGCGAGGTCTTCCCCAAACCCAACCAGCTGCGCTATCGGGCCTCGTTCACCAGCGTGGTCGGGCTGATGTTCATCCGCCGCATGATGGACGACGGCGGCCAGTCCGAGATGCACCGCCTGCTGGCACTCGAAGACCTCAACGTCGCCGACCCGCGCACCACCATGGAGGAGGCCAGGCAGAGCGCCGCCAACCTCGCGCGCGCCTTCCGCCTGTGGGCCCTGGAGCTGATCACCCTCACCACCGGCACCATCGAGGAACTGCGCGAGCAGGCGCCCAAACTCTGGGGCACCGAGGAGATCGCCCGCCGCGCGCAGAGCCTGCACGGCACCATCCTCACCCGCTGGCCCGATCTCGACCGCACCTGCACCGACCTGCGCGCCGCCATCTACTCCTACAGCGACGCCAGCCGCCGCGCCGCCGGGCGCCTGGCCGACTCCGCCGGCACCACCCGCAACCTGACGCTGCTGCCCACCGAAACGTGGCGCACGTTCTCCCAGACCGCCTCCCGCGAACGCCTGGCCGCCGTCCTCGACGGGTTCGTCTTCGACGCGCCCGCGCCGTGGCACGACCCGGCCGCGATCGCCCGCGCCGTCGACGAGGCCCCGCGCCCGGTGCCCGCCCAGCCCACTCCACCACGCTCCGACCTGCCCGACCCCGGCCCCGCCGACTCCCTCGACGGCCCGGCCGACGCCGTCGTCCAACGGCTGACGGAGGTCGCCGAGTCCCTCCTGGCCGGGGCCGCCCGCGTCCGCCTGGCCGACGCGGTCGGCGCCGACTGGTCCTCGGTACGCCGCCTGCTGGCCGACCTCACCAGCATCGACCTGCGCCCCGAGCTGCCCTACCGCCTGACCTGGTCCGACGAGCTCTCGGTCGACCCGGACCGCGAACCCGCCTGGCTCTCGCACGGCTTCCTGGAGCGCACCCCATGACAACAGACAGCGTCACACCTTCGACCGGAGCAGGGCCCGTGAGCGCCAACCCGCAGGCCAAGGCGGGGCAGGCGAGCGAGGCACCGCAGCCGGAGGCAGCGCCCACGAGCGGCGCACGGCAAGCGGCGGCAGGGCGCGTGAGTGGCGGGTCCGCGGCGGTGGCGCATGTGCGGGCTCGCTCTGGCGGGCCGCTGCGGCTCGGGGCCGGGGCTCCGGCGCCGGTGGGCATGGTGCGGCTGACGCACCACGACACCACCGGGCTGGCGGTGCCCGTCTGGCCGGACGGGGCGACGCCGTCCCTGCTGGAGGAGCATCAGGTGGCGCCGATGCCGGTCGAGCGGGCCGGTGAGGCGCGCCGCGTGCTGGCGGCCTGCCTGAAGTGCTGCTGGAACGACCTGGCCGCCGACCCGTGGCCGGGCGTCGCGGCCCCGGCCGAGCAGGTGCTCGACACCTACCGGGCGCTGATCGGACGTTCCGACGACCTGATGCGCAACTGGGCCGTCGGCGCGCTGCGCCGCCTGCACGACTCCTCGTGGATCGTCCTTTCCGATGGCGTGGTACGTCTGGGACCCCGCTGCGCCCTCTGGCCGGTCGAATCGTTCGCCCAGCTCAAGGAACTCGTCCGCAGGCTGCCCGAGCCGGAGCGCGATGAGCTGACCGTGGTCGCCGACGAGGACCTGGTGGCCGGAACGCCCGCCGCCGAGCCGGGCGGGGTGGTCGAGGGCGGGGAGGCCGAGTTCGACGACCTGCTGTCCAGCTATGACGAACGACGCAGAGCCGAGCTGGTCGGCGCCTACATGGTGCTGGAGCATGCGGCGGAACCGGTCCAGGAGGCCAGGTTCGCCGCGTTGCGCGACCCCGCCATGCGGCACACGCTGGGCGAGATGCTGGGGCGGCGCGGCCGTACCCTCATCCAGCAGCACGAGCGCTGGACCTCCGGCTACGACGACACGACGGCGGCCGAGGCGGCGCGGGCCGAGGGCGGGCTGGGCGAGAGCGAGCGGGCGGTGCTGACGCTGGTGCTGGTGCACTCGGTGGCGATCCCGCGCGCGGAGGGGGCACTGCCCGAGGACACGTGGCTGTCGCCGTTCCCGACGCCGGTGGACGAGCTGCGCCGCCACACCCAGCTCCCGATCGGCGAGCTGGAGTCGGCGCTGCGCGCGTTGCGGCACGCCGGGCTGCTGGGGCAGGTGAAGGCCGGTGAGGAGGCGGGCGGGTACGTGCCGGGCCCCCAGTTCCACCGGCTCACGCCGTCGGCCAGGCGGCGGCTGCAGGAGGAGCTGATCCTGGCGGCCGGGCCGCACACGCCGCTGGCGGGAGCCGTACGGGCAAGAAGGTCCGCGTCATGACCGCGAACGCGCATCGCCCCGCAAACGCGCGCCACCACCCGGGCGAACCCCGCCACACGGACGCGCGCCGCCACGCGGACGCGCGTCGCCAAGCGGATGCGCGTCGCCGCGCGGGTAGGCAGCGCCGTGTGAGCGGGCATCGCCACGTGGGTTGGGGTGTGGGTGGGTTGGGTTGGGTTGGCTTTTGGATGAATCTCGGGGGTTGAGGGTGTCGCAGGTGGAGAACGTCGTCGGGGACCGGGTCCTGATCGCTGTGCAGGCGGTCAACATCTCCCGGCTTTCGACGCACCCCGTGCCGACCGTGCCGGGGACGCTGATCGTGGTGGCGGGGGCCGGGCCGAAGGATTCCAACGGGGCGGGCAAGTCTTCGTTCATCGCCTCGATCACGGCGTTGCTCGGCGATGAGCAGTGGCGGTTCGCCTCGGGGGCGAAGGCGGTGTCGGAGCTGCTGTTCAATGCCGAGCTGGCCAGCGGGGCGGGCGGCAAGCAGTGGGCCAGCGCCGACCACGGCTACATCGTCGGCGTCTTCGGCCCGCCCGGGGCCGACGCCGATCTCGCCGCGCTCGACCCCGGCGCGCCTGCCGCCGACGACGACGAGGGCGTCTCGGGTGAGCTGATCTCGGCGGAGATGGAGACCGGGGAACTGTTCCAGGTGCCGACCGGGGGCGCGGTGACGGTGTGGCTGCGGGTCAACCAGGAGGCGCCGCACCTGGAGGTCCGCTGGCGGGAAGGGGTGCACCTGGCCGCGGCCGCGTCCGAGGCGGAGCGGGTGGCCAGGGCCGACGACATGTGGAACGCGCTGCCGAAGTCGGCCGGACGCCGCGACGTGGTGGCCCGCGACCTCACCAAGGTCCTTTACGGCGACCGGGTGCGCTGTGTGTCGTTCCTGTCGACGTCGGTGCGGAGCAAGGTCGCGACGAACCTGCTGTCGCAGCCGCTCAACGAGATCACCCCCGAGCGCGTCTTCGAGGCGATCGCCGCCCTCACCGGCCTGGACACCGAGCTGGAACAGGAGCGCGAGGCCCGGCGCGACGAGCACGCCAAGCGGGTGCGCGCGGCCCAGGCGGGCGAACGGCTGGCCGAGTTCGAGGCCGAGTCGAAGGCGTTGCTGACCACGTTCGACCGCAGGGACCAGGCCCGGGTACGGCTCGCCGAGGCGCTGCGCTGCTGGCGGGGCCGCCAGGCCAGGAAGCTGGCCGACGCCGCGGCCAAGGACGAACTGCTGGCGGCGGAGTCGGCCCGGCACCAGGAGGCGGCCGAGAAGGCCATAACAGCCATCTCGATGGTCAAGGCGGAGATCGCGACGCTCAAGGACGACACGCTCGACAGGAAGGTGGGCGAGGCGCGCAAGGAGCTGGCCGCGCTGCAGGCCAGGGCGGCCAAGCTCGACGCCGACCGGGCGGTCGCCGCCAACTCCGCCGACGAGCTGCGCGGTCAGATCCCGGCGCTGGAGGAGACGCGGCGCTTCGCCGACGGCAGGGACGTTCCGGCCGCCGAGCGGGAGGTGGGCGAGGCCAGACTGCGGCTGAACGAGGCGCTGAAGGGCCTGGGCGTCGCCGACCGCGAGGTGGCCTCCGCCCAGGCGGCGCTGGACGACGCCGAAGGCGGCCCGGCGGCGGCCCAGCTCAACGCCCTGTCGGCCGCCGGTCTCGACGCCACCGGCCTGCTCGACGCCCTAGACGTCGCCGAGCAGGCGCGCGACCACGCCCACGACCCGGGGCCTGAGGGGCTGGTTCTGGCCGGTTTGCGCGGGTGGCCGAACGAGCACGCGGTGATCGTGGACGCCGACCGGCTGGAGGCCGCGGCTGCCGCGCTGGCGGGGCTGCCGGGGTCGGTGCTGGTCTCCTCGGCCGGGGTGAGCGTGGTCGGCGCCTTCGACGGGGTCGCCACCGGGCGCGAGGCGCGGATCAAGGCCGCCGAGCATCGGCTCAACCGGGCCAAGGACACGCAGGAGTCGGCGACGCAGGCCGTACACGATGCCGAGGGGTCGGTGGCGCAGGCGCAGCGGCGACTCGAAGGCGCCAGGGCGGCGGTGCGGCTGGCCGAGATCGAGGCGCGGCTGGCCGAACGGCGCGCCAAGCTGGCCGAACTCACGGCTGCGGTCGAGGAGGTCACGCCGAAGGTGGCCGAGACCGAGCGGCTGGCCGGATCGCTCGACTTCCGCGCGCGCACCCGCGACATGGAGATCGAGCGGATGGAGGGGCGCAGGCAGCGGCACGAGGGCGAGCGCGACCAGGCGAACGAGCAGGACCGGCGGGTGGCCGCCGACCGCGAGGCGCTGAAACTCGGCGCGCTGGCCGCCGACTGGGGCGGCACCGCCGACGGCGCGCGCGAGTGGATCGAGGCGCTGCCGGAGGAGGAGCGCCCGCGCGGCGCCGACGAGTGGTGGCGGATGGCCGAGCGCCACTTCGACCAGGCGCAGCGGGACACGTTCCCGGAGGAGGACGCCGAGGTCCCGGAGGAGCTGGCCTTCCTGCTGGCCGAACGGGCGGGCAGCACGGCGCGCGAGCAGGCGACGTTCGCCGCAGTGTGCGGCGCGCTGGCCTCCTACCTGCGCGGGCAGGAGGAGTACGAGAAGCACCAGCGCCGCCAGATCGAGGCGCAGGTCGACTCCCGGCAGCGCGACCTGGCCGCGGCCGACAAGGGCGCGGAGGAGGCGGCGCAGTCGACGGCCGTGCACCGGGCGGCGCTGACGGCGGCGATCAAGGCGCGGCTGACGCGGGTGGCGGAGGAGTTCGACAAGCTCGACACCGGCTACGGCGGTTACGGGGCGACGCTGGAGTTCCCGGTGCCGCCGCCGCCCGCCGACCCGGAGCAGCGCTGGCAGTGGCGGGTCACGCCGAAGTGGCGGCGGGGCGACGGGCAGGGGTTCGTGCCGTACAACCGGCGGGCCAACACCGCGCTCATGGACGAGAAGGCGGTCAAGCTGGTGTGCGCGGCGGCGATCGCCTCCTCCGGGGGCGGGCACCTGTGCCTGGTGCTCGACGAGCTCGGCCGCAACCTGGGCAAGGAACACCGGCGGGAGGCGGTGGCGCTGTTCCGGCGGATCGGCGAGACGTACGGGATCACGGTGATCGGCGCGCTTCAGGATGACATGGAGCCTTATGCGATCGACGCGTGCGGGCAGTACATCAAGCTGCGGCGGTCGTCGGACGCCATGCCCTACAACGAACCGCCGGTGATCATCGGGCACGACCAGCACGCGGAACGCGTGCGCGCGCTCGCCTCCTACGTGGAGCGGCCCGCCTCATAAAGATCCGGCGGCCCCACGGTGTGGCGGCGGGGCGGTGGCGTGGCGGGCGGCTAGCGTCCGAGTCCGATGACGTACACCGCCTCCGATGCCGACGGGCATCGGGCCATGGCCCTGGCGCTCCGCGTCGGCGAGCTGCTGCTCGGCAGCGGCGAGGCGACCGAGAACGTCGGCGGCGCCATGCGCAGGATCCTGGAGTCCTACGGCCTGCGCAACGTGGAGGCCGACGTCAACCTGTCGGCGATCACGTTGTCGCACGTGCCCGAGGACGGCCGCGCCGCCGCCACGGCCGAGCGCAGGGTACGCCGCCGCCAGCCCGACTACGACCGGCTCATCGCCGTCCACGTGCTGGTCGGCGAGATCACGTCCGAGGGGTTGTCGCTGGCCGAGACGGAGAGACGGCTGCGGGAGATCACCCGGCGGGTCAAGGTGTACCCGGAATGGGCGGTGGTCTGCTCGCTCGCGCTGATCTCGGCGTCGGCGGCGGTGCTGATCGGCGGCGGGCCGATCGTCGCGGCGGCGGCGTTCGCGGCCACGATCCTCGGCGACCGGGCGGGCGCGTGGCTGGGGCGGCGCGGGGTGGCGGAGTTCTTCCAGCTCGCGGTCGCGGCCAGCTTCGGCGCGTTCATCGCGGTGCTGCTGATCTGGGGCGAGGTGCCGGTGCAGTCGTCGGCCGTCGTCGTCGGCGCGGTGATCGCGCTGCTGCCGGGGCGGCCGCTGGTGGCGTGCGTGCAGGACGGCATCGCCGGCGAGTACGTCACGGCGACCGCCCGGCTCACCGAGGTCGTGTTCATCGTGGCGGCGGTGATCTCGGGCATCAGCTCGGTGCTGGCGTTCGCGCTGCAACTCGGGGTGCCGATCAGCGTGGACAACGTCCCGACGGCGCCGCTGTCGCTGGACACGCCGCAGTTGCTGGGGGCGTTCGGGGTGAGCCTGACGTTCGCGGTCGCGCTGCTCGTGCCGCCGCGGTACCTGGTGCAGGGGGCGTTGGGCGGGTTGCTGATCTGGGTGACGTTCGTGTTCCTGACGTGGCGGGGACTGTCCGCGGTGGTGGCCACGACGGTGGCGGCGGCGGTGATCGGACTGCTGGGGACGGCGTTCGCGCGCCGGGTGAAGGTGCCGTCGATGGTGTTCGTGATCCCGGCCATCGGGCCGTTGCTGCCGGGGTCGGTGCTGTACAAGGGGATGCTGGAGATGAGCCTGGGCGAGCTGTCGCGGGGGACGCTGCACCTGATCGAGGCGCTGTCGATCGCGCTGGGGATCGGCGCGGGCGTCATCATGGGCGCGGAGATCCTCCGCGCCTTCCGCGGCCGCGACCTGGCCCGCCGCATCCGCCCCGCCTCCCGCCGCACCCGGGGATATTGATCGCGATTCATCGGCCTTCTCCCGCCTTCACCCCCACGCCCGCACAAACCACTCGCCGCACCACTATCGGGTCCGCGCGTCCGGCTCTCACCGCACGTGCGACCACCACCATCCGTTACGGCAAGCCGCCCCCACGCCGCCCGCCGACGTCGGCGGGCGCCGATCGTCGGGCGCTTCTCACGTCGGACAACACCCCACCGTCACGACGCCCCCTTGGCCGGACCCCTGGTGTGACATGCCCCGGATCGGCGCGCTGCTCTGATCGCCCGGAGCTTTCCGCGAACCCGGGCGGTTTCCCTCGGGGCGCTGCATGGGCCCGATCGGCACGCGTTCCAAAGGTTGCGGCGAGTTCCCCTACCGGCCCCTATCGGCGCGTTCGGGAAGTTTCCGCGCCATCACGTCAGGCGGGATCAGCGCGTTTTGTGTGGTTGGCCGGGTCTTCAGGTGGGTCGGGTTGGGGGATTGGGGGGTGGGCCGGTGTAGGAGGCTCGGAGGCGGAGGAGGGTGCCCTTGCCGTACTCCTCCATCGCGTGGGCCAGCCAGCCCGCCGTTCTCGCGATCGCGAACACCGCCTCCCCCGCCCCGGGGACCATGCCCGCCACCGCCGCCAGCGTGGCCAAGGCCATGTCGATGTTGTGTTCCGGGAGGCGTCGGCGGCGGGTCTCGGACAGGATGGCTCGGGCGGCGGCCACCCGGTCGTGGCCGGGGGCGGCGGATTCCACCAGGTCCAGGAGGGCCGCGCCTCTGGCGTCGCCGTTCTTGTACACGCTGTGGCCGAAGCCGGGGATGCGTTCGCCCCGCCGTACCCGCTCGCCGATCACGCGCGGCGCCAGGCCGGGGTCGGTGACCTCGGCCAGCATGCGCTCGGCCCCGTAGGAGGCGCCGCCGTGGAGCGGGCCGCCCAGAACGCCCAGCCCGGTGAGAACCACCGCGTACGGGTCGGCCTTCGCGGAGGCGGCGACCCGAGCGGCCAGGGTGGAGGCGGCCAGTTCGTGGTCGGCGAGCAGGACCATGGCCGCGCGCAGGGCGTCCACGAGGGCGGGGGCGGGTTCGCGGGCGGTCAGCCGTGGCCACAACCGCTCAGCGATCGTCCCCGTCGTGCCCTCCCCTACCAGGGGTAGCGCGTCGACCAGGCCGGAGATGAGGCGGCGTCCGGTGGCCGCCACGGAGGCGGGGTCGAGCTGGTGCCGCAGGCTGTCCGAGGCGCCGAGCACGGTGACGATCACCTGCAGCCGGTCCAGCGGCAGAAGCTCGACCGGCAGACCCCGCTGAGCGGCCACCGCCGCCCGCAACGCCCCCGCCTCTCCTGCCCAAAACCCACCAGGCTCCGCCGCCGCCTCACCCTGCGCAACGCCCCGCCCGGCCGACTCGCTCAGACTCACGACCCGCCCAACCGGGTACGCCCCCGCACCTCGCGAAAGCGCCTCGCCCCCCGGGTCCGCTGCTTCGTGGAGGTCCCGGCCGCCCCGTGAGGCGGACGGGTCGGCGGGCCACGTGCCTGGGGAGTCGGTCCAGAGAAGTTCGGCTACCGATTCGAAGGGGTGGGTGCGGGCCAGGGAAAGGGCGTCGTGGCCTCGGTAGTACGGGCGGTCCAGGCCCAGTGCGGTGATGGAGGACTCGATCACCAGTTCCGGCGGCTGGCCGCGGGGACGGCCGCGGCGGGCCAGTTGCTCGACCTCGGCGGCGTCGAACATGCTGCGCCTGCCGTCATGCCGGCGCTTCAGGACGCCCCTGCTGACATACGCGTAGAGCGTCGCGGGCTTGACGCCGAGGCGGTCGGCCGCTGTGGCGGCGTCTATCCAGTCCATGGCCGAACCCCCTCAATGTTGATGAAAATCAATATTGATCCATGTTGAGGGAGCGTGTCAACGTTGAAGACATGCCAAAGGTTCATTTCCTCGACGTCACCAACCGGGACGGCGTGCAGACCGCGCGCACGGGCCTGTCGAAGTTCGGCAAGACCATGGTCAACTTCTACCTGGGCAAGCTCGGGGTGGCGCAGTCGGAGATCGGGTTCCCCTTTCTGTTCCACGAGGTGCCTTATGTGCGGGCGCAGGTGGCGCTCGCGCAGGCCGGCGCGTTCGGGGGGCTGCGGCTGTCGGGCTGGTGCCGGGGAGTCGCGCAGGACGTGGAGAAGGCGGCGCCGCTCGGGCTGACGCACTACAACCTGTCCATCTCCACCTCGGACTACATGATCCAGAACAAGTTCCAGGGACGCCTCGACCGGGAGGCGATCATCCGGGAGATGACGGCGGCCGTGCGTGCGGCCAAGAGCGCCGGGGCCGAGACCGTCGGGGTCAACGCAGAGGACGGCTCGCGCACCGACGACGGGTTCCTGCTGGAGTTCGCGCTGGCGGCGAAGGAGGCCGGGGCGGATCGGGTGCGGTACTGCGACACGATCGGCGGCGACACCCCCGGCCGGATCCGCGAGCGGTTCGCCCGCCTGGCCGGCGCCACCGGCATGCCCGTCGAGACCCACTGCCACAACGACCTCGGGATGGCCGTGGCCAACTCCGTCTCCGGCGCGCTCGGGGATCTGGAGGCGGGGCAGGACGCGTGGATCAACACGTGCGTGAACGGCATCGGCGAACGTTCGGGAAACGCCGACCTGCTCTCGACGATCCTGGCGTTCCGGCACGGGTTCGGGCTGGAGAAGGCGGAGATCGGCGACGAGCTCGATCTGTCGTGGGCCAGGAGGTTCGGGTTGTGGGCGGCCTACGCCTTCGGGCAGGCGCTGCCGTACAACCAGGTGGGGGTGGGGCGTAACGCGTTCGCGCACGAGAGCGGCATCCACGCGGACGGCGCGCTCAAGGATCACGGCAACTACGAGCTCTACGACGAGGCGTCGCTCGGTCCCTTCCCCGCGGACTGGCACGCGCGGGACGGGCGGGTCGTGCTGACCGGCGAGTACGGCGGCAAGGCCGGGTTCCGGCATGTCATGGAGGGGCTCGGTGCCGAGGTGGCCGAGGAGGACCTGGCGTTCCGGGTGGTGCAGCTCTGCAACGCGATGACGGGCAGGCCGCTCACCGACGACGAACTGCGCCTGATCGCGACCTACCCGCGTGAACTGTCCCTGTTGTTCCCCGGCTACACCGGTTAACGCTCACGCCGCCCGGTCCACCTGGGCCTGGGTGGCCAGGGCCTCGTGGAAGTCCTTCTCCGGGTGCTCAAGACCGCCCAGCTGAACGGCTTCGCGGCGGAAGAACATCGCGAGCGTCCAGTCGGCCAGCACCTTCGCCTTGTGGTTGAAGGTCGGCACCCACGCCAGGTGGTACGCCCGGTGCGCCACCCAGCCGAGGAACCCGGTGAGCCTGAGCCGGTAGACCTGGGCGACGCCCTGGTGGTGGCCGAGTCCGGCGACCGAGCCGAGGTAGGCGTGCTTGTAGGCCTTCAGCTTGCGGCCCCTGACGTAGGCGACGATGTTGCGGCCGAGGAGCTTGGCCTGCCGTACCGCGTGCTGGGCGTTGGGCGCGGTGAAGGCGCCCGGGTTGGTGAGGTCGGGCACCGCCGCGCCGTCGCCGGCCGCGAACGCGTCGGCCAGGCCCTCCACGGCCAGGTACTCCGTGGCGAGGATCCGGCCGGTCCGGTCGACGGGCAGGCCGCTGGTGGCGGCGAGCGGGTTCGGGCGGCCGCCGGCGGCCCAGACGATCGTGCCGGCGTCCAGGGCGGTGCCGTCGCTCATGGTGGCGACGCCGTTCTCCGCCGAGGTGAGCCGCGTGTCGAGGCGCACGTCCACGCCGCGTTCCCGCAGCGCCTTCGCCGTCCAGACGCCGAGGTCCTCGTGGATCTCGGGCAGGATGCGGCCGGTGGCCTCGACCAGCGTCCAGCTGAGCTCCTCGCGCCGGACCTGCGGGTGGTAGCGCAACGCGTCGTCGGCCAGCCCTTGCATCTCGGCCAGCGCCTCCACGCCCGCGAACCCGCCGCCGACCACCACGAACGTCAGCGCCCTGCGGCGCACGCCGGGGTCGTCGGTCGAGGCGGCGGCGGCCAGCTGGGCGAGCACGTGGTTGCGCAGGTGGACGGCCTCGCCGACCGTCTTGAAGCCGACGGCGTGCTCGGCCAGGCCCTTGATCGGCAGCCCTCTGGTGATCGAACCCGTGGCCATGACCACGATGTCGTAGGCGATCTCATAGGGGCGGCCCTGGGCGGGCTGGAAGGTGGCGACACGCTCGTTGTGGTCGACGTTGGTGATCTTGCCGGTCAGCACCCTCATGCGGGGCAGCACCCGGTTGAGCGGCGCCACCACGTGCCTGGGCTCGATCTGGCCACCGGCCGCCTCGGCCAGGAACGGCTGGTAGGTCATGTAGCCGCGAGGGTCGACGATCGTCACTTCCGCCTCGCCGGTACGCACCAGCTTGCGCAACCCCAGAGCGGTGTACAAGCCGACATATCCGCCGCCGACGATCAGGATCTGCTTCCTCATGACGTCCACGTCCTTCTTGAGTGGTTGTTCACCCACATAGACGGGACAGCCCTCGCGGTTGTGACACCTCCTTCCAAGATCTTTTCCCGTTACGGAGTGAGGCCGTCGAGACGGTCGGTCAGACGCGAGGTGACCACGGGACCGGCCTCCCAGGAGGAGGTCAGCGGGGTGACGGTGACGTCGCCGCCCGACAGGAGCGTGCGGTCGGCGTCCGGGACCGGGTCGGGGGCGGTGGCCGCCAGCGGCGCGAGGCGGTAGCAGCGCGGGCACGCGTCGGTCGCGGGCAGGTAGTCGACGGTGATGGGCAGCATCCTGCCCAGGCGGGCCATCTTGACCTCGCCCGTCGGGACCGCCGGGTAGTTGACGTTCAGGGCGGTGTACGCGGGCAGCAGGCGGCCGTTGCGCGCGGTGGTGGCCAGGCGGTTGACGAGCTTGACGCCGAAGGCGATCGAAGCAC
This sequence comes from Nonomuraea sp. NPDC059007, assembly GCF_042740555.1. Taxonomy (NCBI): domain Bacteria; kingdom Bacillati; phylum Actinomycetota; class Actinomycetes; order Streptosporangiales; family Streptosporangiaceae; genus Nonomuraea; species Nonomuraea sp. NPDC059007. Next base: position 336,356 of record NZ_JBHYJD010000010.1, read on the forward strand.
CCGCGCTGGGGAAGGCCGAGCCGGCGCGGGCCGTACTCAGGGCGACGGAGGGGACGCCCACCTCCAGCGCGGTGATCGCGGCGCCGACGGTGCCGGAGTGGTTGACGGCGGCCGCGACGTTCTCGCCCTGATTGGGGCCGGAGACGACCAGGTCGGGCGGGTCACCGGCGAAGACCGTGCGGATGCCGAAGGAGACGGCGTCGGCGGGACTGCCGGCGATCGCCCACACCCCGGGCGACATCTCGGCCGCCTCCACGGTGGTGCCGAACCTGATGTTGATCGAGGTGCCGACGCCGCTGGAGTCGCCAGCCGGGGCGACGATCGTGACCTCGTGACCGGCGGCGACGAGGGCCTGGCGGAGCTGAAGGGTGAACGGAGCCTGGTAACCGTCGTCGTTCGTGAGCAGGATGCGCAACGACGGCGGCGGCGTGGCGGCGGTCTGTGCCTGAGCAGGGGTGGCCAGGACGGATAACAGGGCCGGTACGAGGAGGATGCGCCTGATCATGGGGGTCTCCGTTCATGGTCGTTCACCGGGGATTCACCTGCTGAGTGACTGCTCCGGATCGGGCCTTCTGAACTGCGAGCCTGCTACGCGGCACGGGGACGGGCACACCCCTAAACGAGCAGGGGTGACCGCGATTGTGCGCGCGAATTCCTGACTGCCGGGTTCACATCGTGTCGCCGGCGGTCTCCGGCAGCGCGGCCAGGCACAGGAGGCTGAGCACGGCCATCGCGCTGACGTAGCCGCCGACCGCCATCGTGCCGAACCCGCCGCCCTGCAGCGCGGTCGCGACGAGCGGAGGTACGGCACCGCCCAGCACCCCGCCGAGGCTGTAGGCGACCGAGGCCCCGCTGTAGCGGTACTCGGTATGGAACAACTCCGGCAGGTACGCCCCCATCGGACCGAAGATGAGCCCCATGATCCCGAGCGCCCCGGCCAGCGAGACACCGGCCGGCAGCACCGACCCGGTCTCCATCAGCGGGAACATCACCAGGCCCCACCCGATCGCGACCGCCGTACCGGCCATGAGCGTACGGCGCCGGCCCAGGCGGTCGGAGACCAGGGCGGACACGACGGTGCCCGCGCCCATGAAGACGACGCCGATCATGGTCAGCGCGAGCATCGTGGTCTTGGGGATGCCGAGGGTGGCGGTGCCGTACGCGAGACAGTAGGTCGTGGCGGTGTAGAAGAGCGTGTACGTCACGGTCATCGCACCGGCGCCGAGCAGCACCCGCCGCCACTGGTGCCGGATGAGCCCCGCGAACGGCACGCGGGCGATCCTGCGCTGGTCCATGGCCTGCCGGAAGACCGGCGTCTCGGCGATCCTGACCCGCACGTACAGCCCGACGAGCACCAGCAGCAGGCTCGCCACGAACGGCAGCCGCCACCCCCAGCTCCCGAACTGCGCGTCCGTGAGCGTCGCGCCCAGGATGAGGAAGAGCCCGTTGGCGGCGATGAACCCGACCGCCGGCCCGAGCTGCGGGAACATCGCATACAGCCCGCGCCTGCCCGGCGGCGCGTGCTCGGTGGCCAGCAGCGCGGCCCCGCCCCACTCCCCGCCCAGCCCGATGCCCTGCGTGAACCTGAGCAGCACCAGCAGCACCGGCGCCGCCACCCCGATCGCCGCGTACCCCGGCAGCAGCCCGATCGCCACCGTGGACAACCCCATGAGCAGGAGCGACACGACCAGCATCGACTTGCGCCCGATCCGGTCACCCCAGTGCCCGAACACCGCCGAGCCCAGCGGCCGCGACAGGAACGCCACCGCGAACGTCGAGAACGCCGCCAGGTTGCCCGCCGTCTCGTCCAGCTCGGGGAAGAAGGCGGCGTTCAGCACCAGGGCGGCGGCGGTGCCGTAGATGTAGAAGTCGTAGAACTCGATCGCCGTGCCGACGAGGCTGGCGACGGCGATCCTGGTCCTGCTGGGGGCATCTGTCACAACATCTCCCCGATTCCTTGACACACTGGGTCGATGACCGCAGACCGCCACCGCCCCGGCTACGTCCGCCGCCGCCTCGGCCGGGCTCTCCTGCTGTACGCCGTCGCCCTCGTGATCGGCGCCGTCGTCGTGGCCGTCTGGTGGTTCACCCGCTGACCCCGGCCACCGACAACGTCGAGCCGGTACGCGTCTTGGTCACCCTGAGCTGCGCCGGAATCCGAGTGCGCAGTTCGGCGACGTGACTGACGATCCCGACCGCGCGGCCGCCGTTCCGCAGGCCGTCCAGGATGTCCAGAACGCCGTCCAGGGTGTCCTCGTCAAGCGTGCCGAACCCCTCGTCCACGAACAGCGTCCCGATCTCGGCGCCGCCCGCCTCCGCGGTCACCACGTCGGCCAGCCCGAGCGCCAGCGCCAGCGAGGTGATGAAGCTCTCGCCGCCGGACAACGTTGCCGGATCCCGGTCGACGCCGGTCCAGCCGTCGGCCACCCGCAGCCCCAGCCCGCCACCCGACCGGCCACGCGCCCCGGCTGTCTTGCGCAGGTCGTGCTGGAGCTGGTAGCGCCCGCCCGACATGTGATCCAGCCGGTCGTTGGCCGCCGCCACGACCTGCCGCAGCCGCTCGCCCAGCACGAACGACGACAGGCTCATGTTCCACTGGTTGTCCCCGGAGGTGCCCGAGGCCAGCGACGCCATCCGCTCGGCCAGCCGATGCGCCGCCGCGGCCGGCTCCCACCGCTCCAGGCACCCGCGCAACTCCCCGCACAGCTCGTCGAGCCGCCGGGCCCTGGCCTGAGCCTGATCCCGCGAGGAGACCAGCGCCGCGTACTCCTCCTCGGCCCGCTCCCGCCCCGCCTCCAGCTCCGCCAGATCAGGCGCCGCCTCGCCGGCCGCCGCGACCAGCGCGGGATCGGCCAGCGTGCTCGTCACCGCCGCGTACTGCGCGTCCAGCTCCCGCAGCAGCTCCGCCTTATGCTCGCGCTCCTCGTCCGGGCGCGCCGCCGCGAGCGCCTCGTCCACATCGGCGAACTCCGCCTCAGCCGCCGCCCGCTCCGCCTCCTGCCGCGCCGCATCCCGTTCCTGCGCCGCCCGCACCGCGCGCGCCGTCGCCTCAAGCGCCTCACGCAGCAGTTCGGCCTCGTCCCCCAGCCGTGACAACCGCGCCGCCAGCGTGGGGTCGTCGCCGCGCGCACCGTCCAGCCGCGCCGCCAGCCGTCCCGCGTCACCGCTCAGCTCTTCTTGCCGGGTACGGCAGGCCGCCACCCGAGCGGTCACCCGCCGCAACCGTTCTTCCAGTTCGGCCCGCTCCCGGTGCAACCGCTCCACCTGCCCGGCCAGCACCGCCTCCCGCCCGGCCGACCGCCGCAACCGATCCACCTCGGCCACGGCCTCCCGCAACATCTCCACCCCGACCACAGGCTCCCCATCGACAGCCACCGAACCCCCGCCACCGGAGACACCCGCACCCGAGGCAACACCCCCCGAGGCAGTGTCACCAGAGGCGGTGTCTCCAGCGGCGGTGCCGTCCGAGACAGCACCCCCAGAGGCGACGCCACCCGCGGCCCATCCGCCCGAACCCTCGGCCTCTGCGACATCGTCGCCTGGTGCGACATCCGCACGGGCGACAACCCTGGGGCTATCCGAGGCCTCGCTCGTGCGAGCGGTATGCCCGGAAACGGTGTTGCCGGGTGTGGTGTCCGTGTCGGGAGTGGGGAGGCGGTTGATGAGGCGGGCGCGTTCGGCGGTCAGCTGGGTGTGGTGGGTGCGCTGGGCGGCGATCGCCTCGCCGACCTCGCGGGCCTGCTCCGCCGCGTGCCGCTGCTGCCCCTCGATCCGCTCGACCTCGGCGGCGAGTCCCGGCTCACGCCCGGCGACCGCACGCAGCCGGTCCACCTCCTGCTCGGCCTCCCGGAGCGCCCGCCGGGCGTCCTCCACGCTCAGCCCACGACCCTGCCCGGCGCCCCCACCAGCCGAGCCGCCGTGGGCCGCCATGACGGCCCGCACGACCGGGACGTCACCGGACATCCCATCGACAGCCGCACCGGCACGCGCGGAACCACCCCCGGAAACCGGTGAGCCTCCGGAACCCGGCGAACCTTCGGAAACCGGCGAGCCTGGAGCGCCGGAGTGTCCCCCGTCGGGCGACTGAGTGTCGAGATGTGGCCCGTCGGAGGGGCGTGGCGGAGCCCAGGGGTGGGGGTGTGCCGGGTGGGCGGCTTCTGTGGCGGTGGCCAGGCGGGTTTCGAGGGTGGCGATGGTGAGTTCGGCGGCCTCCCGGCGGCCCAGCGCGGCCTCGTGGGCGGCCTCGGCGGCGAGCTCGTCGTCCGGGGAGGGAGCCGTGGGGGCCGGGGAGGCGGGGTTCGGATGGTGCGGGGAGCCGCAGACCGCGCACGGCGCGCCCGAGGACAGGTCGCGGGCCAGTTCGGCGGCCATCCCGTCCAGGCGGGCCTGGCGGAGGTCGAGCCAGCGTTCGCGTAGCCGCTGGGCTTCGTCCACCAGGCGCTGGAGGGCTTCGGTGGCGGTGTGGAGTTCGCCGGTCAGGGCGTCGCGGCGGCGGGCGGCCTCCAGGACGGCGCGCGCCGCGTCCCTCGCGGCGATGGCGGCGGGGACGGTGGCGGCCTCCGTGCGTACCCGGGCCAGCGCGTCCTTCGCCTCGGCCAGCTTTCCGGGCAGGTCGGCGGCGGCCGCCGACAGGTCGTTCTGGCGGCGGGTCAGGGTGTCGAGCTGGGCGGCCAGCCGTACCAGCTCACGGTCGGTGTCGAGAATGTCGGACACGGCGGCCCGCACGGCCTCGGCGGCGGGAACCCGCGCGGCGTCCACCCGCGACTGGGCCAGCAGCCCTTCGGCCTGTTCGATCAGGGCGGGCAGCCCGGCGAGGCGGGCGGTGGTGCTCTCGTCGTCGGTGACCAGGGCAGTGAGCTCGTCCTCGACCCGGGCCAGGTCGCGGCGGATCACCGACAGCCTCGCCTCCTCGGTCAGCAGCTCCGACAGGCGCGCCGACTCGTCATGCCGCTCCCGCTCCAGCGCCGCCAACCGGCCGGGCAGCTCAGGATCGTCAACCCCGACCGCCCGTCGTCCCTGCTGCCCATGCCGACCGGGCAACCGCGCCTCAACCGTGCGCCCCTCAACCGCGCGGACCTCTGACGCGCGGGCGTCATCGGAGAGAAGGAGAGGGCGGGCGCGGGCGAGGGCGTCGGCGGCGAGTGTGCGGGTCTTGGCGGCGGCCTCCGCGCGCTGGCGGGCCGCCGTCACCAGCGGGAGCACCCGATCGGCCCGGGTCGCGTCGTCGAGCAGCGCCTGCAGGTCGGCGCGCTCTTCCGCGCGCTCGTCAAGGGTACGGCGGAGCGCGACGGCCGCCGCGTGCCGCCGCTGCCGCTCGGCCAGTGCGGTGGCCATCTCATAGGCGTTCCTGGCCCGGCGCAGCGCCGACTCCGCCCCAGCCTGCCGATCGGCGGACCCGGCTACCACGGCCCGCGCCGCCGCCAGCAGCCCACCCGCCCACGCGAGCGGATCGTCCTCAGCGGTGAGCGGCCCCACAGCCGGGGGCGGCCCTACGGCCGTGGGCGCTTCAACGGCCGTAGGCGGTTCGACGGCCGCGGGCTGCTCGGCCAGTTCGAACAACGCGTCCTGTTCTCCGCCGGGCACCTCGACGGGCGCGCCGGCCGGGAGCAGGAGCGGGGTCAGGTCGTCGCCCGCCGCCTCCTCGATCCGCTGGATGGCGAAGTCGACCTGCTGGCGTAGTTCCTGCTGCTCCCGCCACGCCTGCTTACGCCGCTCGGCCAGCCACGACTCCGCCTGCGTGTAGACCTTGACGGTGAACAGCCGCTCCAGCAGCCGCCGCCGGTCGTCGCCGTCGGAGCGCAGGAAGCGCGCGAAGTCGCCCTGGGGCAGCATGGCCACCTGGCAGAACTGGTCGGCGTTCATGCCGAGCAGCCCGCCGATCAGGTCGCCCGCCTCGTCGGCCCGCGTGGTCAGCCCCGTCCAGGTGGAGCCCGACCGCTCCTGGACGATGACCTTGGCCTTCTCCTCGGTGAACCCCGAGCCGCGCCGCTTGGGCCGCTGCCAGGCCGGCGAGCGTTCGACGCGCAGCAGGCGGCCCCTGAGCGTCGCCTCCAGCGTCACCGACGGGCCGACGTCCGGCGGCGCGTGGTCGCAGCGCAGACTTCTGGCGCTGTCGCGCTGGGCGTTGGCGACCTTGCCGAACAGCGCGAAGCACAACGCGTCGAGGACGGTGGTCTTGCCCGCGCCGGTGGGGCCGTGGACGAGGAAGAGACCGGCTTCGGTCAGCGCGTCGAAGGAGACCGTCTCGGTGCCCGGGAACGATCCGAACGCGGTGAGCGTAAGCAGGTGCGGCCGCATCTAGGCCATCGCCTCCTTGATCCTCGATGCCTCGATGGCCAGCCTGAGCAGGTCTTCCTCGTCGCCGGACGCGGGCTCGCCGCGTACCTCACGGACGAAGTCGAGCGCCACCTCGGCCTCCGCGCGGCCGTTGATGGGGGCGACCGGGGTGGCCTCGGCGGCGCCGGCGGGCTCGAAGGAGAGGGCGAGCGTGTGCGGGAAGCGGGCGCGCAGCCGGTCCATGGCGGACTTGGGGCGGACCGCGTCGGTCAGCACGATCTGGAGCCAGTGGTCCTCGTAGGCGGCGTGGCGGGGCGAGGTCAGCAGGTCTTCGAGCTCGCCCCTGAGCCGGCCGATCGGGCGCGGGACCGGCGCGGGCACGAACTCCGGCTCCTCGCCCAGCGTCACCAGCCAGCTGCCCTTGACCTGGTTGACCTCGGAGAAGGAGTAGGCCAGCGGCGAACCCGAATAGCGCACGGTCTCCGACATGCGCTGGCGGCCGTGCAGGTGGCCGAGGGCGACGTAGTCGAGTCCGGCGAAGGCCGACAGCGGCACGTGCGCCACCCCGCCCACGCTGATGTCGCGCTCGCTGTCGCTGGCCTCTCCCCCGGTGACGAACACGTGGGCCAGGGCCACGGAGCGCGCGTGGCGGGCAGCCGAGGCGCGGATGCGCTCCGTCGCGTGGGCCAGCGCCGCGGTGTGGCTGCGCTCGGCCAGCTCCCAGGGGCCGCGCACCAGCTCGGGCTCCAGGTAGGGGATGCCGTAGAAGGCCACATCGTCGAGGACGACGGGCTCCCAGGCGAGGTCGGGGTCGGTGCGCAGGTGCACACCGGCACGATCCAGCAACGAGGCCCCGACGCCAAGGCGACGCGCCGAGTCGTGGTTACCGCTGATCATCACAATCCGGGCACCGGCGTCGACGATCCTGCTCAGCGCCTCGTCGAACAGGGCCACGGCGTCGACCGGCGGCAACGCCCGGTCGTAGACGTCACCCGCGACTGCCACCACGTCGACCCGCTCCGCCATTATGGTCTCGACCAGGTGATCGATGAAGGCCGCCTGGCCCTCCAGCAGGCTCTCGCGGTGAAAGGCGCGGCCGAGATGCCAGTCGGAGGTGTGCAGGATCCGCATGTCGCAGGAAGCTAACAGGTCTCACCGACAAATGCGGTCCCCTGCGCCACATGAGCCGGGAGTAGGGTGGAAGATCAGTGGGCAAACCAGCGCACATGGGGAGGCCGATGCGCACAGGCCGTGGCACCTTGAGTGTTGCCGCAGGTTTGGTGCTGGTGGCTTTGGCGACCGTCGGATACGCATTGCCGCCGGCGTTCGATCCGCCGCCTTTGCAGGTGGATCAGGCGTTCCGTTCCCTCGCGCCGCAGCCGGCCGAGGAGGTCAGGCCCGTGGTGGCGGCGGGGCCGGTACGCACGACCGAGGTGACGATCTCCGCCGAGCGCCAGACGCTCTCAGGAACGGTCCGTTTTCCGCTCACCCCCGGTCTCCACCCGGGGATGGTGTTCGTGTCGGGCTCGGGCAACGGCTCGCGGGAGGAGTTCACCCCGCAGGCGGAGTTCCTGGCCAGGGCGGGTGTGGCGACGATCGCGTTCGACAAGCGGACGATCGGCTACACCTTCCGCGAGCGCGACTTCGGCCTGCTCGCCGACGACGCGCTGCGATGGGTGCGGTGGCTGCGCGACCAGCCGGGCGTCGACAAGTCGCGGGTGGGGCTCTGGGGCGTGAGCGAGGGCGGCTGGGTGGTGCCGATCGCCGCGGCCAAGAGCCTTGATGTGGGCTTCGCCGTACTCGTGTCCTCGCCGAACGTCTCGCCGCTGCGGCAGGTCGCCTGGGCGCTGAACGAGCAGTTGCTACGGCTGCGGGCGCCCGGGGGCGCGGGCGCCCGGCTGCCCCGGGCCCAGGGGGGGGGGGGGGTCAACCACCAGGGCGGCGGCGCGGGGCCCGCCCCGCGGCC